>RAYF01000036.1 GCA_003611745.1 bacterium D16-36
GGAAAGGCGCATAAACCAAGCATCAAAGCCGCAAGACAGATAGTTCCTCGGAAAGGCGAAATGTTGCAAGGCATATCTTGTTCTTCTTTTTAGGCGTTTTGTTTGTCTGTAAAGCAAAAAACAGAAACATAACCGGATGCAGGCACAAACAAAAATTGGCGAATAACAGGGAGTTATCGTTAAATAAACATCGTCTGTAAATGGTGACATATTGATTTGGGGCAGTAATGAATATACATACTGAAAATTGATTTCCATGCTTTTCTTGACGTTTTTGGCAAATACGGTATACTGTTATTAGCCGTTCCGTATACGGATGGATTGTTTGCCGGATGACAGGTGAGCAGCCGGTTCCAGATGGCGGCGGTGAAACTGCTGAAAATCTACATAGATGGAAAGGGAAAAGAAGCCATTATGATTATTGATTATAAATGTCCAAATTGTGCTGCAAATATGGTATTTGACAGCGATACCGGCAAGCTGCACTGCGGAAGCTGCGATTATGAAGAAGAAATAGAAGGTTATCAGAAAACATATGAATCTTTTGATACCAAGTTCCACACTGCTTCCTATGGGGACGAGGAGGCGCGCCAATATTTATGCAAAAGCTGTGGCGCTGTTCTGGTGACGGACAATCACACTGCGGCAACAATATGCAGCTTCTGTGGTTCACCTATGATTTTAGGTGAAAGAATTTCCGGGGATTATGCACCGACTAAAGTAATTCCTTTTTCTATTTCAAAGGAGGAGGCGGAAAAGGCATTTAAAAAATGGTGCAGAAAACTGAAATTTTCTCCAAAGGAGTTTACGCAGGGAAATAAAATCAAAGAGGTTGTCGGCATGTATGTTCCGTTCTGGCTCTATGACCTGCGCGGGCAGGGGGAGGCACAGTTCCACTGCACGAGGACCCATATCTATGACAGCGGTGATGAAACGATAACAGAGACTAGGCATTTTGACGTATACCGGCAGGTTGATTTGACCTTAAAAGATATTCCGGCAGATGCATCTGAAAAAATGGCTGATACGCTGATGGATGCATTGGAGCCTTTTGATTATTCCGGCATCCGGGAATTTAATACCCCGTATCTTGCGGGATTTCTTTCTGAAAAATATAATTATACAGATAAAGAAATGCTCCCAAGAGTGACAAAGCGTGCCGAACAATATATGGACGAATATGTGGCATCCACTATACACGGATATGAAGCGGTCCATTGCAAAGGCCGGGATTACCATATAGGGCAGCTTTCCTCAGAATATGCACTATTTCCGGTATGGATGGTCTATTACAACTATGACGAGGCAGAATATACATTTGCAATGAACGGGCAGACTGGCAAATTAGCTGGGGATCCGCCGCGGTCTATTCCTAAAATTGCAACTTCCGTTGGCCTTGCCACGGTGCTGTTCTTTCTTGTATTCCGCATTATTACCGTGTTGTTAGGAGGGCCGCTGCTATGATAAATACATATAAAATTAAAAATTATATTTTGACAGGGCTGCTTTTTCTGGTGTTTCTCTGTTTTGGCCGGTCGGCAGAAGCCGCCACGGTAATCACGGATGGCGCAGGCATGCTTACCGCAAAGGAAGCGGAACAGATACGCTCACAATGTGAATCTATTTTGACGCAGTATGACACTTCTATTTATATAGTAACTTCAAATAAAATAGGGTCGCAGGACGATTTCGAAGGTTATATGGAGAAAATAGGTAATGCCGCAGATGCACCGGAAGACATGATACTTCTTTTTATCAGCACAAAGGAAAATGGCCATGTTTACCAGATTTTTGGATATGGCAGGGCTGAAACTTTTATGAACCATAACCGATGTAATAAGGTAATGGACCGTATGCAGGGTGACTTAAAGGAAAAAGAGTATTATTCTGCACTGGGAACCTTCTGCAAGGAAGTGCGCTCCTATATGGGCAGGGACCCTAAGTTTGATAATATTATTTTTCAGGCTTTCCCCCAGTTGATTTTCAGCCTGCTGTTAAGCAGTATTATTATATTTTGCATGGTGAGAAATACATCGGGAAGAAATACCACAACGGTTAAGACGTATATTGATCAGGAAAATTCCCGCCTGCTGGGGCGGATGGACCATTTTACCCATATGACTGTCAGCCGGGTTAAAAAGTCAAACAACAGCGGCGGCAAGAGCGGTGGAGGCGGAGGCGGACGGAGCCATAGCAGCGGAAGCTCCCATTCATTTTAGAACAGAAAGGGCACAGACAAAGTCTGTGCCCTTTCTATATATTAGGAACGTTCTTGCCGTGCGTAGGGAAGAAAATCCCTTGCCCGATTATTCTGGCTGCTTTTTTAGATATTGAGCAGCTTTTTATATTTTTCCTTTTTGCCTTTTGGTGTTTTTATTTTCGGTGAAGCGGAATTTCCTGCAAATATATTTTTTCCTGCCTTTTTGAGCTGCTTTGATTGAATGGTAACTTTCTTTAAGTGTTTGCAGTTAGCAAATGCCCTGCTTCCAATTTCTGAAATATTCTGTCCCAAAGTGGCTGTCTGCAGTTTTTTACTGCCTGTAAATGCATTTTTGCTTATGGCAGTTACTTGATACGTCTGGTTCTTATATCGTACTGTTGCAGGGATTGCCAGCTTCTTTACGGAATTTTGTGCGCCTGTGCAAGAAACAGTCTTTTTATCTCCGATTGTCAGTATTTTGTATTTTAAGCCGTTTATTGTGAATTCTGTGCCCTTTTTGGCTGTATCCTTTTTTGGAGAAGCAGGCACAGGCTCCTTTTTAGGCTCAATTTTGATTGGTATGCTCGGAGTTGGTGTCGGTGCAGGCGTAGTATCCGGAGATGGTGTAGTATCAGGTACAGGAACATCTGGCTCTGGTGTCATATCCGGAGCGGGCGTCATATCTGGAGTCGGTGTCACAGATGGGGCAGGTGTCATATCCGGTGTCGGTACCCCCGGTACTTCCGGCATCATATTCGCATTTCCGTCATCCACAACAGTTACATTGCAAAACTCTGGCTTAGAATATCCGATATAGACGACTACCACCGCTGTTCCTTCCTTGAGTCCATGGATATAGCCACTGTCATTTACTTCAACAATTTCGGTATCGGAGGAGGCAAACTTTACGTTCCAGTCAACAGCATTCTCCGGGACATGCCGCACGTCAATGCGCCCATACCCTCCCTTCGACACTACGATATTCTTCTCTGGAATCCGGAGTGACTGGAGTGACTGAAAATCCCTATAATCCACAAAATGTACCAGACAGCTTGCACTTTCCCCGTTTGGCGCAGAAGCTGTAATGATAGCTTCGCCTACCCGCATTTTAGGCATAACCGTGCCGTTCATGACAGTAGCCATTGTTTCATCGCTGCTTGACCAGATTAAATCTGCGTCATTTGCCCCAAAAGGCAGGACACAGTAATTTAACTGCATCATGTCATCATAAATCATGTAGTACTCTTTTTGGTAAAAACCAATTTTTTGTACAGGGAGTACCTGGGATTTTTCTTTCCATTTTCCCTTTGCCACCAGATTTTCTTTTATCCGAGTATCATCTGTAAGCTGGTACTCATAAGATTCCCCGTCCGATTCGGCTGTAGCATACCAGCCTTCAAATATATAACCTTCTTTTGCCGGGGCAGCAGGCAGCATTCCGATTATCTTGTTCTCCTCAACTGGTATGGTGACATATTCCATATCATCTACCATAAATTTAACGCTCACATATGTTTTCTTTAAATTGTTCAGGTTGGCATCTATCCATTCGACACGCTGCTTTATCCATAATTTTAGTCGTTCCACTTCGCTGTCATAGGTAACAGGGGTTGTAGTAACTGTCTCCGGTTCTCCCCCTCCGTCAAACCACAATTCGTTGCCGTATCTGTCACTGTATTTTTCCCAGATTTCATAATTAACCTGCTGGGACATATACTGTTTCTTAGAATAGATATCAATCTGCCCGCCGTCTTTAGCTGCTTCCAGAAGCTTTTCTTTGATTGCAGGCCAGCGGTCTACCACCTTTTGGTAAAATACTGGGTCTTCGAAGAGGCGTGAAAACCACATGCTGTAGTTTTGTGTGAAACCTTCGCAATAATTATCGTGGTATTCTGTCGCGCCCCACGCTACATAGTCGAAATCCCAGAGCGGCCCCCAGTATAGTTTTCCATTTCTTTTCTTATACATGTAGGTACTGGTAGAGCCGAATGCATCGCCGTTTTTTGATATTTCCTGTATCCAGTAGTAGTCAACGGCAGAATCAATATCTAGATATTCCTGATAAGATTTTCCATCTATTTCAAAACTATCACCGTAAATAGCATCCTCGGTTTTCTGTACATAATTTTTTATGTAATTAAATTGTGCCTCATTCTCATAGGAATCAAACGATGGGCTTTCTATTAAAAACCTGTTATCGCGGCTCGTAGAGAACACCTTATTTAGTTCATCTCCATATGGAGACAGCCCCAGCAGATAACCGCCGGAAATAATGGATTCGTCTGTAGCTGTTTTTGTTTCATCATCTGAAAGGTTGTCAATATCAACACGGCTCTTTCCCACACGGACCTGCTCACAGAGGTAATAGCTCCCCAGATATTCGCCATTCATAATTACATTGACAAATTCACATTGCGGCGTAAATTCCATGCCAAGTTCTGCGCCCAGCCAGTATGTGATTTTATTGCGCAGCATAGAGACATCGTAATAGTTTGCCAGAAGCACCCAATGCTTATTGGCGCCCATTCCTAAAAGGTCCTGTTTCTGTTCCAATTTAAACTTGTATGGTTTTTTCTCTGAATTCCAAGTAGAATTTCCCCGCCCACGCACATAATCCAGCGTGTAAGTTGCCGATTTATACGTATTATCTGAATACTCTGATTTGTAACCCTTTGGGATACTTAGGGAAACTTTGCCGTAACATTCTGTGTCATGGTTCATATCCCCATTCATTTCGGAAATACTTCCCTGTGATTCATCTAAGTCAAATTCTACGACAGGGAGGTCGCTTTTTATTAAGCGCAGTGAACGGACTACAAGGCGGAGAATCCCTGTCTCCTGAGTTACCACCTGAAAGCGCAGCTTATGTTTGCCGGATATATTTTTTTTCGAAAGATTGACACAGCGGCTCTTCACCGTTGACCAGATTTCTGCTTTCTTTTGCCTGCCAAGAGAAACAGTGGCAAAAGGCTTTTTTTCATTATCCAGATAGAAAGCAAGCTTTATGTTTTGTTTGCGCTGTGCAAGGGCATCTACTAAAAAGTATTCTGCCTGATTGGTGGCAAACTCAAAGTCATCATCATATGTAAACATGGTGCCTGAAAAATCTGCGGCATCACCTGCTATCATAACGCCGTTTGCCTTTTCATCCATTTTCATGATAATAGATGGATTGGCCGCCTTGAATTTTCCTTGCTCCCGCAAATTCAAGGTATTGTATTCTTCCGGCGCATTTTCTGCTGCAGCACTGCTGAAAGATGCTGGTACGACAAAAAAAGCCCCTAAAAGAAACATAAGTGTAATTAGTAGTTTCTTTGGACATTCTTTAACTTTCTTTTCCCTCATAAAATCAAATCCCCCTCATTTTTGTAAATATTTTTTGACATCAAGGTACACATAAAGAATAGCATAGTTATTTTGAAAACACAATACTGTACACAATTCACCGCGGAAATCAATTTTCAGTACATATTCATTACCCAAAATTGATTTCCGTGCTAATTCACAGCCTGCTCGATTTCAGGTATCAGTGAAATGAAGGCATCGGCAAGATGTGGGTCAAATTGTGTCCCTTTATGCTTTTTTAATTCATCCACAGCAGCTTCCACGGAAATCGGTTCTTTGTAGGAGCGCTCGGAAACCATTGCATCATATGAATCACAGATTGCCAGAATGCGTCCGGAAAGTGGGATTTCTTCACCTGTAAGCCCACGTGGGTACCCTTTGCCGTCATACCTCTCATGATGTGAAAGTACGGCAGGGATTACATAACTCATATTCGGCAGGAAATGTATCATTTCCGCAGAGGCAGCAGCATGGCCTTTTACAATCTCGTATTCCTCAGCGGTCAGCTTGCCTTTTTTGTTCAAAATGTGCTCGGGTATGCCTATTTTACCGATATCGTGTAGCAGTGCCGCCTCCTTGATGGAGCGTATTTCATCGCTGTTAAGCCCGATTTTTTGGGCAAGTAGACCAGCATACTGTGCAACATGGCTGGAATGGCTGGCGGCATAGGGGTCTTTGGCGTTAATTGCAGCTGTCAGTGCATAAACGGTAGCAGAAATATGGCTGTAGGTATTTTTATTTTTCGTGTCCTGCCCGGCTTCCTCTGCAGAAGTTCCATACAGCTCAATTCCGCTTCTTCCATTCTGTTTCGAATAAAGAGCGGCACATTCTGCCTGCTTCAGTATCTCTGCATCATTATGGTATCCCTTGGCGGATTGCAAGGCAATACCGATGCTGACAGTAACAGGTGGTATGCCCTCCGGTCTCCCCTCATGGTTCTGCTTTAGTGTTTCTTGTATTTTATGGGCTATTCCAAGTATTTCATCTTTGGTCTTGCCGAGCAGGTAAACGATATATTCATCGGATGAAAAATAGAATATTTTCCCATCTTCTCCAGCAGATGAAAGGATGGCTTGCCCGCACCATTTTAGGATTTCATCACTGCAGGCCCCGCCATACAGTTCCTTATATAGTTCAAAGTCATCGATATATAGGGATAGGAATGCCTGTCCTTCCCTTTCTGGCCAGTTTTTTGCCATATATTCGCGGAAATACCTGCGGTTATATAATCCGGTTAAATCATCACGGATTGTTAATTGATAGCGTCTCTGGTATATATTGATATTCTTTAGGCAGAGCGATACATGGTCGGCAAACTGCTGGAAACATTTGACATCCTGATAGTTCATTTTCAGCTTCTCTTTTGGCCTTAAACAGAGGTAGCCCTTCAGGAGATTATCATATTTCAGAGGGGAGATCCCAATATAGCCTCCTCTGGCAGAGTCTTCCACTTCCTCTATCGCTTTTATATTTTCCTCCTGTGTCAGGGAAAATCCTTCAGTGCTGCCAATAATGCTATAACTGCCTGCCTCATTTCGAAGTGCAATAAAGATATCTACATCATTTATCAGGTTTGGCAGAACTTCCAGTATTCTTTGGCACAATGCATCTACACTCAGCAGGGAAAGTGTCTCCTGCTGAAATGCCTTCAATGTTTCAAATTGCTTTTTGGATCGTTTCTCATCTAGATATTTTCTCAGCTTTAGCAAAAGAAATATATTGGAAAAAACCCATGCCGCCAATCCCAGCGTCAAAAGGATTAGTGTCTCGTTTAGGTTGATAGATAAGGTTTTTGCAGCCTTTTCGGCATATTTGCTGATATGCCAGATTGGCAGTACAATTATAATAGAAGTCAGGGAATAAAGCAGCCCGATTAGAAGGCGTCTGGAAATCACAAACGGATACCGTCTGGAAGTTTTTGTATACTTTTGTCCCATATATGTTCACCTCCTATAGAAAATTGTGTCATTATAATTATATCGGTATAAAGCGGCGGGGACATGAATACTATCAAAAGAGCATATTCTGGGTATAGATTCAAAAAACATTGAAAGAAAGTCTATTTTATGATAATATATTTTTTAAGGGAATGAAGTTCTCCCGTGGGAAACCTAAACCGCATTTATGCTGATGACTTCTGCAAAAATATGCAGAAATTATCAGCTTTTTTAATTTCTGCAACAAGATAAGGAGGATTTTGTATGTTGACAAGTGTTGCAGTAATTTTATTATTAGGGTTGTTAATGGGAAGTATATTCTCAAAATTAAAACTTCCCAATCTTTTAGGAATGATTATTGTGGGAATTGTTTTAAGCCCTCATGCGCTCAATCTTATCGACCCGTCAATTTTGGGCATTTCGGCAGATTTGCGGCAGATTGCATTAGTAATTATTTTAACAAGGGCAGGTCTGTCATTGAATATTGCTGATTTGAAAAAGGTTGGCAGGCCGGCAGTTCTTATGTGCTTTGTCCCAGCCTGCGCCGAAATCATCGGGACGGTTATTTTAGCACCGCCATTGCTAGGGGTAAAGCTATTGGAGGCTGCTATTATCGGGAGTGTGATTTCTGCGGTATCTCCGGCGGTTATTGTTCCAAGAATGATTAAACTGATTGATGAGGGATATGGAAAGGAACATAGTATACCACAGCTTTTACTGGCGGGCGCATCGGTAGATGATGTTTTTGTAATTGTAGTATTTACTGCGCTGACTTCTTTAGCTTCTACGGGTACGGTATCTGCCATTAGCTTTTTACAGATACCTGTATCCATTTTAACAGGAGTCATGATAGGCGCATTGATAGGAAATGTACTGGTTCTGTTTTTCAAAAAATTTCATATGCGTGATTCTGTTAAAATTTTGATTATACTCAGTTTTTCCTTTTTGCTTCTTGAACTGCAAAACCGCTTAGAGGGAATTATCCCCATTTCCGGGCTTTTAGCCATTATGAGTTTGGGAATTATTATAAAAAAACGCTATTCCCTCTTAGCCAAAAGGTTGTCCGTTAAGTATAACAAATTATGGGTAGCAGCAGAAATTTTTCTGTTTGTCCTTGTCGGTGCAACCGTTGATTTAAGATATGCCATGACAGCAGGTATTTTTGCAGTTCTGCTTGTTGCCTGCGCATTAGTGTTTAGAATGACAGGTGTCGCAATATCATTGCTAAAAACCAAACTTACAAAACACGAAAAATGGTTCTGTATGATAGCCTACACGCCCAAAGCTACCGTACAGGCGGCAATCGGCGCAATACCTCTTTCGATGGGGTTAAGTTGCGGACAGACGGTATTGACGGTTGCCGTTTTATCCATTCTCATTACTGCCCCTTTGGGCGCAATCTGCATAGATAACCTGTATAAAAAGCTTCTAAACATACAAGGATAGAAATTTTTCAAGGCAATATTTATCAGTCATATATATATCTGTCTGTGCTTTCCTTATTCCATAACTAATTCCCTTGCCTCAACTTTTTTGACTTTTCTTGCGGCAAGATAGGCAAAGAGGAGAAAGCAGAGACAGATTGACATAATAGGTACAAAAAATGTAATAGGTGTAAATTGTACGGCAAAACTTGTAATCCCCATATTTCGCAGCAATGTGTTTAGCAGCCTGCCGGAGAAATAGATACTAAGTATGGAGCCAAGCAGGGAGCCTGCCAGTGCTACCACAAAAAAGCGGACAGCGAACTGAATCCTCAAATTTACTGCAGTAAAACCGAGTGCTTTATAAATGCCGATATCATTCCTTTCCTGAATAAATGTCTTATTGCATACCATGACAACTACAACAAGCGCAAAAAGCACGGAGAAGATATAGATAACTGCTTTCATGCAGTTGATGGCGATTGTATAGGTGTCTTCCATTATCCCGCCGCCTTCTGTTGACTTTGCTTTGAGGATGCCGTCATAAATATTATTAAGTTCTGCCGTAATTTTGGCGCTGCTTTGTGGGCTGTCCAGACTGTAGCCGGCATAGTCAACCGATTCAACCCCGAATATTTTTGCACCCTTTAATGGCATTACAAATGTCAGCCCTGTGTCGTTTATACTCTGGAAGAGACCGGAAACAATAAATTCTTTTTTGCTGTCCCCATGCGTCACCAGAACCTTGTCTCCTATTTTCAAATCTAGTTCATCTGCAATGATTTCTGTCACAACAATTTCATTCTCATACAATGGAGCCCTTCCGTTTAGTACTGGCACCACTTCCGGATTCTGATAAATCTGGCAGTATATTTCTTCCCCATTTACTGACAGGTATCTTCTCGTAAGATAATATTTTTTCTTTATCTTCGAATATTTTTCTATAGTCTTTTCGATATTTGCCAGCTGCTTATCATTTACTTTTTCTGTAAAGTCCATAGCGCATTCAACATACAATCCCCCCATAGACTGTATAGCTGTTTTGGAGTTTAAAACATTTCCAATCAAGGTAACTGTCAGCATAAAGAAAATCAGGATAGAAACGATAACAATTGTACCCACATATTTGCGCCTGTTTGATGTAAACTGCCTTAATGCAAGGCTGGCAGAAAGCCAGTTTCTAAAAATAGGCATCTGAAACCTGCTGTCAAAATAAATTTCGCTTCGTCCCCCGGATATTGCCCTTATCGGAGATATCCTTGCGATTTTTCTGGTCAGCATCAAAATCAGGAATGCTGAGATTAGAAGAATCACGGATATCAGGAATAAGCTTTTTGCTGCTGATATATTTTTATTTGCCAAGATACCTGTAATCGGCCAAAAGAGGCCTCCCAATACATTGCACAGTGGAATGGCCAGTACCATCCCGGCAAATGCGCCGGCGGCTTGTGCCAGAAGGTATTGCAGAATCCAGACTGCGCGGATTTTATTTTTTGAAAATCCCTGCGATTTTAAGATTCCGATATTGGTATAATCCATCTCAATCCCAACCCCGATGCTGTGCGCCATCGTGATTAGGACGACAAGAAACAAAAATAAGATAAATACGAGCAGTATAGCAAAAATAATTTCCATAAAAAGGTTTGTATAGTGCTCTGACATTTCTTTCGTCAAAGAAACGGATGCACGGTCAATGATTCCGGTATCGAGGTTTATCCTACGCTTAAATTTCCCATCCGTCAGTGCGCAGCCAGCGGCTTTGTATAATGACACCATGCTGTATAATGCAGTTTTTCCTTCTCTTTTTTGGGCATCTTCATCTGCACGCAATTTTTCAAAATCTTCGTCATTAATAAAAATCTGCTTCCAGCCTATTGTTGAACTGCCAAACATTGGTTCAACAACAATTCCCTTCACTTGAAAGGAATACTCCCGGCCCGATATAAAGAAACGGAGAGAATCCCCTATCTGGCATTTCATTCTTGTCATAGTGCCCTGTGTAATATAAATCTCCCCGTTTTTCAAAGCGGTGGCAGGCTCTTTTTGGTAAGCATTCATCGCATCATTTACTATTTTAAATTCTTTGCGGTATTTTAGCAGTTCCCATCCAGTTTGCTCCGTAATTCCGCCACATTTTATCTCTGTAGCCTGAATTGCATCAAATACACGGATACGCCCAATGAGGGGGTGTTCTTTTAATGAACTTAACATATCTGCAGATAAGTCCTGTTTTTTAATAGAAAATGTTACATCTGCTGCATCGGTCTGTTCATATGCAGCCTTAAGCCCATCCCTGCAATTGTCCTGAACACTTATTATTGCCGTTAAAGACATCGAAATAATAACCATCAGCAGCGTAATTCCGATAAAAGATCCCTTTTTCCGGCAAATATTCGCCTTAATTAAAGTAATGATTTCCATATCCTGTCTCACCATTCCATTGAGGATAGCCATGCATTGACTTGTTCCTCGCGGTTCCTTTCCTTTTCTGGCTGATATGCCGGCAAAGCCATATCTCCGGCAATCTTTCCGTCTTCCAGATACAAAAGCCTTGTTGCCCGGAGCGCTGCCCGTATATCGTGGGTTACCATTAAAATACTCTGCCCCTGCTGGTTCAAATGGGTGAGGAGGTTTAAAACCTCCGTAGTATTTTTCCGGTTTAGTGCCCCTGTCGGTTCATCTGCAAATAAAAGCCTTGGGCAGTTGATGACGGATCTTGCAATAGCACATCTCTGCTGTTCGCCGCCGGATACCTGTGATGGAAGATGCGATTTGATATGGGAAATCCCCATCTGCCCTAATAATTCTTCGGCACGGCACTTCACTTGTGCAGATGGCTGCTCCTTGTTCAGCCATCCGGGCACAACAATATTTTCATATAGTGACAGATTGCTGACAAGGTGCATCTGCTGGAAGATAAACCCAAAATCACCGCGGCGCAGCTTTGCAAGTTTTTTCTCCTCCATAGCTGCAATATCTTCTTCATTATAAATTACTTGTCCCGATGTTGCCCTGTCCATACCGCTAAGGGTGTAGAGCAGGGTAGATTTCCCCGAACCGGAGGCTCCCATCACTACAGTGAAATCCCCGTCAAAAAGTTCTAAGTCAATATTGGAGAGGACATGGACCTGCCCGCCGTTGTGGGCAAAACTTTTGCAAAGCCCCCGCGCTGATAAAATAGTTTTTTTCATATCAATACCCTTTCTTTTGAGATATCTGTATTTTATCAGAAAAGATATTAAGGAATCCTTAAGAAGCCTACGTCACTGCCAAGGGCATGCCCCATAAGGAGGTGCTTTGACATATCATCTATTTTGTATTTGTCGCACAGCCATGAAAATGTATGCCGGCAGTCATGCGGCGTATGTTTGGTGCCGTTGGATGCATACAGCAGCCCAACACGCTCTAGGGTTGGGTAGAAGAGCTTCGTCCTGTAATCATTGGCGGATGTTTCAAGCCAGGTTTTTCCGTGGTAGGCGACCACCATTCCATACAAGAAGCAGATGCCGCTGTTGATACTCTGATGAAATTGTGGAAAGATGATAAGGATCCATTTTGTTTGGAGCAAAGGCAAAGACGGCAACGGATATAAAAAATGAACGTGAAGGCAAAGACACAAGTATAATGAGAACCGCGCGTCTTTTTTATGTTGCCTGCACCCGTGCCCAAAAAAGTTTGGCGGTTGTCGCATACACAGAAAATGTGAACTCTGTGAAAGAAACAGCATTATCAAACGGCTGGTTTACAGAAAGTGAAATCTATACTCTCTAGGAATATCCTTGTATTGTAACTATGCAGCTCTGAAAGCAATTTTATCATATTGAACAAATTAATCAAAAAAACTTTCATAATCCTGCAGATCATGATAAATGGCATCAACGTAGACCATGTTGTCTTGTATACGATAAATCATAAAATAACGATGGTGCTTGAAGCGTATCGTCCGATATCCGAGATTACGAAGCCGAGGGTCTTCGCATAGTTTTAATCCACCAGCCACGTGGGAGAGCCTATGTTTTGTTTCCTCCGCATCATCCATTATGCTTAGTGCTGCTTGAGTGTTCCCATATTTAGAAAGAACATATTCAATAATATGGTCGAGCTGTGTTTTGGCTGGAATAGTCAAAATCACCTCATAATCCATATTTTGCTCTGATTTCTGCAAGTGCCTCCCCCATTTCCTGACATTTCCCCTCTGCTGCTTGCTGTCTCGAAATTTCTAAGTCCCTATAAATATCTTCCCGTGATTTTGGTGGCAAAAATCTACCAACAGCTTCATCAGCTGTTTCAAGTTCACGACGCTGGGAAAGTTTTTTCGTAAAATTCTGAATTTTGATTAAATCAGTCTCTGGCAGGGTTTCCATCATAGAGATTGTGTTTTGAAGAGTGCTCATTGTTATCTCCTCCTCTCTAATTTAAACGATTTATCACAGATAAATGTTGGTATGCGCAACTTCATCTAATTTTATTATAACATCCTATGAGATAAATATAAACAGCATTTTTAAGAAGAGTTCGGTTTTGGATTTATGACCATAAATTTATATGCCGAAAGAGCCGGGACTATATAATATTTTAAATGGGATGTACTGCCCCTGCAGGTTATAAGAAGGTCTGTCGGTCCAGGGCATAGGTTTTGTCTGGGGGCTATCAGAGATGGCACAGGCCATTGTGAAGGCTGTGCTCAATTATAACAAAGGCTGCAGATGAAAAAATAGCCCGTGAAAAAACGCTTGAAATCCCGCCGCAGATGTGCTATATTGGGTATAGAAAAGGGAAAGCCATAGAAGCGGCTACCCTCAATAATCAACGTTTGATGTTTTTAACACCAGCCGTCACTATTAGTAGTAGTGGCGGCTATTTTCTTTCGTCCTTCAAAATCTGGTAAATCAGACTTATCAGGGCGACAACGAATGTACAGAACAAGAAAAAATCTTGGTATGTAATCATCGCTATCCCCTCCTTTCCTTTTTGGTCTGGAGGGTTTGCCCCTCCGTGGTGGAGGGTAGCCGCCTTGGCCCTATGGTTTTCCCATGCCGATAATATACCATATTTTTCTGGCCCGGACAAGAGCAAAGCCGGATTAACCCAACTGGGTGGGTTAATCCGGCACAATTTGTTTAGAAATGGGCGGAGCGGAATACAGGGATTAGCCAAGATGATAGAACCGGCATACGATATCCTTATCATCTCCCTGAACTTCCCTGCCGAACAAATCTGAGAGGTTACAGATTTCATTGGCTACAGAGATAATTTTTGTTTCCGTGCAGCCGTCTTTGTAGGTTACTGTACAAGTAATGCCGAGGTCCTTTGTCAGAAAGTCATATAATTTTTTTTCTTCATTTAGGGACAGGCTGGTTAAATCATGGATTTCCTTCCCAAGAAGGTTCTTGTATGCCTTCTTCTTTTCCGCAGTCCAGATATTTGAGGTATCAATGATATTAAAGCGTGTTGTATCATTTGACTGATTGTCGTGTTTTACTGTAAAGGATTTGTAGAATTTGTATTCATCATTTTCCTTTAGGACAGAGTCAGTACTTATCCAGCCATTTAATGAATCATAGTGTCTTGTATAATTTCCGTTGTATCCCCGTTCTACAACCATAGGAATATCCAGAATGTCTATATCTTTATCTGTTTCTTCTCCTTCTATAACAATACTTTTCCCTTTTTCGTTTATGACCTGCAGCGCCCCCTCCTCTATTTCATATGTGATGGTGTCAATATTTTTGCCTTTGCACGCAACCGGAAAGTCAAAGGTAAAGCTGAGTGTATCATCTACAATACCGATAGTGTAGAGATAGGAGGAATAGGTATCTGGAAAAATTTTTCCTGTTTTAGACAATTCTTTCGCATGTACTGTTACGGAAAAGTAATTGTCGGGATTTTTGTTTTCCCTGGAGGAAATGCCTAGTTTGTCCTGTATGGCAGGAACTGCAGCATTAGCTGTTATTACAATTGCCACGCCAGCCGCAATTGCCAGACATGGTTTGAGGGATTTTTTAATTTTCATATCAATCGGCCTTCCTTTCTCAAGTTTAGGAGCTGTTTCATAGAATAAGTTCTTTGCCCTCTCTTTTACAGAGTCATCCAACTTGATTTTGTCAAGTGCATTTCTATAATTATTTTTCATGATCCACCTCCATAATTTTCTTTAATCGTCTGCGCCCCCGGGTTAGCTTAGAATTTACAGTGTTCTGTTTTTTTCCAAGAATTTCCGCAATTTCTTTGATTGTATACTCTTCATAATAATATAGATAAAGGATATTGCGGTAATCCTTAGGCAGTTGGTACAGTTCCTCCATGATTCCCCTCTCCTCCGGTTCATACGGAATTTCGAAATTTTCTAATGGAACTGTATTCTTTCGAAAGAAAGATTTTTTGTAGTCTAGACATTGGTTAATAGTTACTCTGATCAGCCAGGACTTAAGATGCTCATAATCATTAAAACACTTATCTTTTTGCTTCAAAAGCTTTAAAAATACATCCTGAACAACATCCTCGGCATCATTGATATGAAATAAATTCTGGTATGCAATCCGAAATATCATGTCTGAAAATTGTTCAACGATTTTGCAGTAGTCTTCCTCTGTTTCTATGTATAGCATGATTAACTCCTTTCACTAAATAACACGATTAGGTTTCGCATTTTAGTGCAGTATGTTCATAATTTTATAATTTATTTTCGAGTACGCAACGAGACAAACTCAAACCTGCCTATATCATCTGAAGTTCTATGCGGTAATTGTTTGGTACGGATGGTGCATATATACTGCATACCGCCTGTTATCTATGCCGACTGATTTGTACCATAATATATAACAGTCACTTTCTGCCGCCCCTTTTCTATTATAATAGAAATAATTCTGCTCTGGTCAGGCAATATAACTTATAGAGATGAGGGAGATTTACAATTATGGAAGAGCTTAATGTACTGTACCAGTTTGATAATAATTATGCCCCATATGCAGGGATATCTATACTCTCTCTGTTTGAAAACAATAAGGGCATAAAACATCTAAATGTATATTGTGCCGCAATGGGGGTGGATGGGCGCAATACCGCGCTGCTTAATGAGACGGCGTCAAAATACGGCAGGAACATTACCTATGTGGATGTCAGGAGGGCCGTGGAGCAGATGCAAAGGATTCATGTGGGAAGCTGGAACGGCTCAGTGGCGACATGGCTCAAAATCTTTGTGCTGGAGAATTTTATCGGAAAAATGGACAGCCTCTTATACATAGACAGCGATACGCTTGTTCAGGGAGGGCTTGACGGGCTGTACAATTTTGACTTCGAGGGGAAGGCGGCTGCCTGCGTGCTGGACTCCCTGTATTCGCTGGGGTTCTGGCATTGTGACAGGCTGCAGATGCAAAAAGACAGGCATTACTATAATGCAGGTGTAGTCTTTTTCAATCTGGCGTATTTTGGAATCCATAGGGAGGCTTATGCAGAAATGATAGGCTGCCTCAAAAAGAATGTATGGAAATATCTGGCAAATGAGCAGGATCTGTTAAATGAATTCTTCTGCGGGAAGATAAAAAGGCTTGGGCCGGAATACAATTTTCAGGGAATCCATTTGATGTATTCTGACAAAGCTTATTTCAGGATGCGCAGGAGAGGTGATTATTATTTAGAAAATGAAGTTGCAGGGGCAAGAGGGAAAATTAAAATCCTCCATTTTTTCCGCGTACTGGGCGATTATCCGTGGGCGGAGGGGAACTGCCATCCGGCGCAGGAGGAGTTTCAAAGGTGGAAACAGATATCTTTGTGGCAGGGGGAACCGGACATAAGGAAAAAGCGTGGAGTAGTTTTTAGGGCTGAGAGGCTATTATACCGGGTACTGCCGGAAAAACTGTTTTTAAGGCTTTTCTGGTGCATTACAAACGGGATGGACAGGATACGGAACAGGAAGGCGCATGCCGCGGCAGGCAGGGCCAGAGAGGGGTGAGGGGATGAAGGTTTCCATTATTGTGCCTGTTTATTATGGGAGGAAATACATAAAAGAGATTATCGGCATGGCGGAGAGGAATTCTGCCCAGATTGATGGGGCGGCGGAGCTTGTGTTTGTCAACGACAGCCCGGAGGAGCCGATTGATGATATCTGTATCAGCAGCAGAATAGGTATCGTGGTTGTCAATAATCCGAAGAACTGTGGAATCCACTATTCGAGGATACGGGGGCTGGAACATTCCCATGGGGAGTATATTTTGATGCTTGACCAGGATGACAGGATAAACGACAGATATCTTCTCAGCCAGCTAGCGGGAATCGGGGATGCGGACATGATTGTGGCGAACGGCTGTGAGGAGTCTGTGCAGGGAAAAAGGATTTTATACCGCTACGGCCTGATGCAGTGGACAGTGAAGCATCACATCTTTTATATGGTGCTCGGTTCAAGGATTCTCTCGCCGGGCCAGTGCCTCATGCATCGCGGGAGCATTCCTGCGGAGTGGTTTGAGACAGTTATAAAAAGTAATGGGGCGGATGATTACCTTCTGTGGATTTATATGCTGCAGAAGAAAAAAAAGATACGGATAAACAGGGAGATGCTGTATGTACACCGCTACACAGGAGAGAATGCATCCGGCAGGAAGGAACAGATGAATGATTCCCTTATAGAGGTGCTTGAGACAGCGAGGAAGAAACATGCCCTGGGCTATCCGTCATACCACTATATAAGAAATAGTGCGGAGGGAAAACAGACCGTATTCCGGAAAATAACCGGAGGGATTGTAAAGATAGGGAATGAAATAAACAGGAAACCGTTCAGAAGCAATTAGGGACAGTCCCTTAGCGGCGAAGGTGCTGTATGGTATAAAAAATGAAAAAATTAGTGATAATTCCCGCCTTTAACGAGGAGGGGAATCTGGAAAAGACAATTCAGGATATCAGGGAGAATGCCCCGGGATTTGATTATGTGATTGTAAACGACTGCTCTACGGATGAAACACTTGCTATGTGCCGCAGGCACGGCTTCAGTTACCTGAATCTGCCTATAAACCTTGGGATTGGCGGGGCAGTACAGACGGGGTACCGATATGCGTACTATCACGGTTATGATATCGCTGTGCAGTTTGACGGCGACGGGCAGCATGATGCCGGGTATCTGGAAGAGATGGCCAGAGTGCTTAGAAAGACAGGATCTGATATGGTGATTGGTTCCAGATTTATTGAAAAGGAAGGTTTTCAGTCTTCCGCCATCCGGCGCATGGGGATTCGTTACTTTACGGTATTAATCCGCTGCCTGACGGGGAGGAAGATTACGGATCCGACTTCGGGCATGAGGATGGTCAACCGCAGGCTGCTAAAAAAGTTTACGGAGGAATACCCCAAGGATTATCCTGAACCGGAGAGCGTAGTCACGATTATATCAGAGAAATTCAGGGTATCGGAGATGCCTGTCGTAATGAGAAAGAGGGAGGAGGGAACTTCTTCTATTTCCCTGCGCCAGAGCGCCTACTATATGATAAAGGTTAGTTTTGCGATGGTAATCGCACGCATGAAAAAATAAGGGATTTGGAGTATCAGAGAAAAACAGATATATTACGGCGGCAGTTAAATAACGCAGTCGCCAAGTGAAAAGGAACTTTCCGTTCCTTGCAAGCATTGCGTTTGGCTCATTGCGTACGCGAGAATGAAATAGAGGAGTACAGTATGTTAGCATTTCGGACACAGGTTATGATGATTGCAATTATGATAGCGGCAATAATATGCATCATCAATATGCTGCGGAAAAAGAAATTGGATTTTAAGTTTGGTTTGGGCTGGCTCTTTGTGGCAGTATGCATACTGGTGCTTGCCGCATTTCCGGTTCTTTTAGACAAGATTGCGTATCTGGCAGGGATTGCATCGCCCGTCAATATGCTGTTCTTTTTGGGATTCGCCCTGACAGTGGTGCTTATCTTTGCTCTGTCAATCGCAGTCAGCAGGCTTTCGGACAGAGTGAAGAAATTATCTCAGGAGATAGCAATTATCCGCAGGGATATGTATGACAGGGTGACGGAATTAGAAATGAAATGATTTTAGTGTTGGTGGCAGGCGGCGGAAAGGAAATTTCAATGGGGACAGTGATGCGTAACTTTTTATATAATGCAGGATACCAGATACTCTGTATTATCATACCGCTCATTACCATGCCGTATCTTGCGCACAGGTTAGGGGCTGGCGCCATTGGCATTAACAGCTATACAAATTCTGTTATTTCATTGTTTACAACATTTGGGCTTCTGGGGTTGACAAATTATTCCAGCCGTGAGATTGCCTGCAGCAATGCAGAGGGGCAGGAGGAACTGTCAAAGACTTTTATCAGCCTCTGCGTGATTCGGTGTATGCTGCTTGCTGCCTGTATGTGCATATACCTCCCAGTCTCATTTTTGTCGGAGTATACTTTGTATTTTTTGCTGCAGATATTCCTGCTGCTTTACAATTTTCTTGATATCTCGTGGCTGTTTGTGGGGATTGAGGAAATGAGAACCGTGGTAATCCGCAACAGTATTGTCAAGATAGCCAGTACGGCAATGATTTTTTTGTCTGTGAGGCAGGAGAGTGACCTTGGCAGATATATCATTATCAACGGGGGCGGCATGTTGGCCGGGGCATGTATCATGTTTCCTCAGGCAGCAAAATACATACGCAGGGTACATGTTGGCCGGGAGGATATTACAAAGCATATTGTGCCTGCGCTGCGGCTGTTTCTGCCGCAGGCTGCGAGCAGCATCTATGTCATGTTTGATAAGACCATGATAAAGTGGCTTACGGGGGACGTGGTGAGCGTTGGGTTTTATGATCAGAGTCAGATGATTGTGAGAGTTCCGACCATGCTCGCCGGTTCTTTGTCCACAGTAATGCTTCCGAGGATATCATATGAATACTGCCGGGAAAATATGGGGCAGATAAAAAAATATCTGGAACTTTCCATGAATTTAATCGTTACTGCGGCGTACCCTATTTTCTCCGGGCTCGCAGGAATTGCGCCAACCCTGATACACTGGTATCTCGGCGGGGAATTTCTGGAATGCATTTCCCTGTTGCAGATGTCCTGCATCATTATCCTGCCTGTTTTTATCACAAATGTAACAGGTGTCATGTACCTGATGGGGCTTAACAAGACAAAGGAACTGACGGTTTCTTACGCTTCGGCGGCAATGATAAACCTTGTGGTAAATATGCTTTTTATTCCTTCCTTTGGGGCATATGGGGCGGTCTTTGGAACCATATGCGCGGAATTTACGGTGCTGTGCATACAGTATCATTATATGAAAATCCATATTGGCAGTATGCATCTGGCCCGCCGCAGCGTAAAAAGCATTTTTTCATCTGTTATCATGCTTTTTTTCGTCTGGCAGGTGGGGCGGTTGCTGGGAAATGGGGTAATGTCAACTATCGCCCAGGTATTGGCAGGCGGGGCGGTTTATATCCTGTGCATGTGGCTGATGCGGGATAGCGTGATAAAAGATTTTGTCTCGGCTGCCCACGGCGTCCGGAGATGGAAAGGAAAGTGTGGGGAGGATAATTTATGAAGGCTTGGAGAAGTAAAGTTCGTATAAATATCTGGGAAAGTAAAAGTTCAAAGAAAATAGACATTATATTGTTTTTGCTGATGATATTTTTTTATGGTATGGCAATATTTTTCATGGCCAGCCCGATTAAGTGGAAGGTCGGAAAGAATACAGCGGATACTGTGCCTGCGAAGGAAGCTTTGGCAAAAGATTCACATATAAAGTATTTATTTCCGGTAAGCAGCACAAGTATAGAAGAGATTCAGATTTTTCTGGAATGCGGCAATGTGCCGGGACTATCTGGAAGCCTGTGCATTGACTTTTATCCGGAAAGCTTACAGGCGCAAAGCATTCATCAAGAAATAGATTTAAAAAAATGGCAGGATAGCGGGAAGAATGTTTATGTATGGAATATAGGCAATCTTGCGGTTCAATCAGAGAACTATTTTTTGGAGTTTTATTTGAAGGGTATTCCAGAGGAAATCAATGACGTGAAAGAAATCATGTATCTGGGGATTGAGGAGGATGCTAGATATGATTTGGGGGAATTGGAAGTAAATGGTGTGCAGAGAGGTGATGAAGTTAAATTGGCGGTAGAGACTTGTGGTTATGCAGAAGAGAATACTTATGCCTTTGATTGCCTTCTTCTGGGAGGGGGGCTGCTTTTGGCATATGTGTTGTTTGCAGAAGGGAATGGAGGGAATGAAGATGAAAGAAAGATTGTGTGAATATTATGCAGCCTTAAAGAGAAGGAAAATATTATTCTTCATTTTCCTTTTTGTGATAATTAATGTTTTTTCGGTAGGATTAGAATTGTTTTTTTATAACGGGAGTTCCCTGTTCGCCGGAAAATATATGACAGAGTATCTCTTGCGTGATTTGAGGAGCGAGGAACAGGAAAATGGAACCAACAGTTATTTTATAGAACTGCCTCAGAAAGTATATATAAAGCAAGTTCAAATAGATTACAGCATACAAGAAAAAGTAGATTATACAGTCTCCTACGGGGTATATAATGCGGGAGAATACGATAATTATGAAAATATTCAGGACAATCTATATCCGTATTTTAATCAGGGATTTACAAACGTGTTTTATAAGACTGACAGGATAAAGATTGTACTCCCGTCTAGTGTGGAAGGGCAGAAAACGTTTAAAGTAAGGCTGACAAACTATTTTGGCGTCAATAGTTATAGAATTCTGTTTTTTGATTTAGTCTTGGGTTTATTGTGTGCAATTTATTTGTGCAGAAAAAATTTAGTCTCCTGTCTGGAATATATTTACCTTTTGTATTCTTTGGGTTTTGGCATCTGGATGATATGTCTGCTTCCGCTTGGCGGCTGGCTGACATGGGACAATGAGATTCATTTTCAGAATGTATATTTCATTTCTCAGGGGCGGGATGTTGAGGTAACTGAAATTGCACAGATGATGATTGAACGGAATGATTATCCCAGATATAACACTTACGAAGAGAAAAAAATGATATTTGATTTTGTCAGCCGTGACTCCCCTGTGATTCAGACAATCCAGAAAACAAATGGTTTTATTCCGTATAATCAGAGGGCATATTGTGCGGCTGCTTTTGGGCTGAAGATAGGGGAGATTCTACAGGTTCCGTTTGGGTACTGTATCTGTTTCGCTAAGTTTATGAATCTGCTGCAGTATGTGATTTTAATCTTTTTAGCGGTGCATTTTTCTAAGATTAATAAAATACTGCCGTTTGTGTGCGGCAGCATTCCCACATTATTATTTCAGGCAGCCTCCTTCTCATATGATGCCTATGTGGCAGGCTTTTTGATTCTTGGCATTACTCTGCTGCTCGGTGAAATATTTGGGGGGGATGGCGGCGTCAGCAAAAAGAGGGTTTTTGCAGGCATTATTGCAATTGTGTTCGGGAGCTTTGCAAAGGCTGTGTATATCCCGCTTCTGCTGCTTGTCCTGCTGCTGCCCGGAAAAGGCAGGGATAATGCTATCCGCAATGTAAAGGCTGCGGCTGTCATTGTTATGTGTATTGTTTTATCAACTTTTGTAACTAATACGGTAAGCCAGACGATAAGGGGCGGAAATATCGAGGGGGATTCCAGAGGCGGAAATACTAATGTAACACTGCAGTTAAAGGAAATGATTAGTGACCCAGTTGATTATGGAAAGGTATTGATTTCCGATATGGGAGGCAATGTGGGGGAATTCTTTTTTGGCTGGTATATTTTGAGCGGCTATTATTATTTTGAGGATGTTTATGATTATGAAAAATATCCTGCCTCCCACGGAAATTATTATTATGCAACAGTATTTTTGGTTTTCTTTCTGGCGTTGACTGTCGGGAATTATACAAAACTAGAATTGAAATGGAAAGACAGGATAAAGATAGCGCTTACAGTATTATGTGTGTGCGTACTGATATGGACCGCATTATATTTATCTTTTACTGCAGTAGGCATGACGGAGATAAAGGGCGTGCAGCCTAGATATTATCTGCCAATGTTTATATTGCTTCTATTCAGTATGCAGAATAAAACAGTGTCAATTAAGTGGAGCGAAAACAGGTATTACATGTTTATCTGCCTAATACTGTTATTCTGTCAGGCAGGCGGCATCTATAACGTGATGATGACAAATAATATTCTAAATTACGCTATATAGGTATTTTAGGCTGCGGATGGAAAAATAAGAAATGGTGGAAATGGAGCAGATGAAAAAGGTAAAAATATTATTATCTGCCTACAACGGGGAGCGCTATATCGAAGAGCAGCTGCAGAGCCTGTTCGCCCAGACATATCCGGATATTGAGATTTATGTCCGGGACGACGGTTCTGTGGACGGCACGTTACAGATTCTTCGGAAATACGCCGGGAAGGGGCAGATAACGCTGTACGAGGGAGAAAATGTGGGATACCGCAAAAGCTTTCACTGGCTGCTTGCCCACTGTGGGGATGCGGAATATATTTCATTCTGCGATCAGGATGATATCTGGTTCCCGGATAAAATAGAAGTTTCCGTAAAGGGGCTTCAGGGGCTTGATGGCTGTCCGGCTGTCTATATGACGGACTTTTATTGGTGCGATGAGGAGGCAGAGCCGCTTCGTGAAAATAATGCATATAAGAGAAGGCATGGGCTGCAAAAATATATTGCCAGAGGAGACTTGGAGGAATTTGGCTTTACCATGGTGATGAACCGCAGGGTTTTTCTGGCAATACGCGATAAGGATTGTACTGCGTACTGTGCCCACGATGAAGTGGTATACCAGTACTGCCTGTGCAACGGGAAAGTTATTTTTGGGCAGAGGCCGGAAGCATATTACAGAAGGCATGGGGACAATGCCTCGCCGCAGGAACTGGTGGGAGGAAATTATTTCTCACACTTTATGTGGAGGATACGTGAGTTTTTGCTGCAGGACAGGAGAGATGAGATATACCAGCAGGCGGAGGAATTTCTTCAGTGCTTTTGGGAGGAGCTGCCGCAGGAAAAGCGGGAGATTTATCAGTTTTATCTTGAAAAGGGACATCGCTTCAAAAAGGCGGTGTGGCGCGGAAGATACAGGGATACGCTTTTGGATGAATTTTGTATCCGCGTGATGTTTTTGCTAGGGCGTGTTTGAAAATTGCTTTTTACAAGACAGCGTTTTTTGTTATTTGAGATGCAGCAGGCAGCATGGAGGCAGTATGAAAAAGATATCAGTTATTATACCAGTGTACAATGCGCAGCACTATCTGGAGGAGTGCCTTGAGTCCGTGCTTCGGCAGACTTTCCGGGATTTTGAGGTGATTTTGATGAATGATGGTTCCACTGACGGGAGCCAGAAGATTATAGAGCGCTATACTGCGGAATACCCCGATATTTTCAGGGGTTATTGCCAAAAGAATCAGGGGCAGTCGGCGGCTAGGAACCATGCGCTGAAATATAGCGGGGGGGGGTATATTGCATTTGTTGATGCAGATGACTATATCCTTCCAGATTATCTGGAGACATTATATAAGACGGCGGTCAGCAGGGATTCTGAGCTGGTTATTTGCAGCTACAAAAAGTTTTTAAACGACGGCACGGTTGTCCTGATACGCGACAATACGGAATGGGATATTCCCTTTGGCAGATACCGCCATGTTTTTAGCTACAGCCCATGTGCGAAATTAATAAAAAAGAGCCTGCTTACGGAGAAGGGAATCTGCTTTTCGGAGGGGGAAAAAATGGAAGATGGGCCGTACAGCATTATGACAAACTGCCTTGCAGAGAATGTGGAGGTGATTGATTATTTTGGCTATATGTACCGGATGTACGATGATTCTACGATGGGGGCTGTCAGGCAGAATGCAATCTCTGCCTCGGACAACCATCTCAGGCTGCCGGTGAGAGGGCTGGAAACTGCGGTGAAGAAGGTGTTAGCGGCTAGCCAGGATGCAGAATACCAGCAGATGGCAGAGTACATTGCCTTAAAAACAATCGCAGGCTACCTATATGTTTTCAGCAGAAAGGGGACAAGGCAGAACCTGAGAATGATATGTGATTTTGCGGAGCGGATGATAGGCACTTATTTTCCGGATATACACAGGAATCCATTTATCCGGCTTACAAGGCCCGCGGGGCTGCCTTTTACGCACCGAGCTGCTGTTGTCATGTTAAAGATAACTTACAGGCTGCATCTGCTGTATCCGTTTGCCCTGCTCTATACAGGGGCCGGCAGGGGGAGCAAAGAGAGGCGGGGGGATGAATAGTTTTTTTGAAAACCGTTTTTTCCGGCATAAAAGCGTACTTGTTATCATTCCACATATGGATGATGAAATTAATGCGGCCGGAAGCATGATTCACAGCCTTGCAGGCATGGAATGCCACATCACAGTGTTGTATACAACAGACGGCAATGATTTTGGGAAGGGCAGGCAGAGGGCAGGGGAGGCGGAAAGGGCGCTTTCTGTTCTGGCTGGCAGGGGAGTAGAAATAAAGGGACTGAATTATAAAAGTCAGGCGAGGGTGGGTAAGGAACATGAACTCTTTTCAAAAAGAGGGGAGGCAGTGGGAGAGCTTATCAGGTATTTGAGGGAACAGTGCCCGGAAATTATCTTCTGCTGCGATATGGATGCGCACCCGGACCATTTATGCACCTCCCTCTTTTTCGAGGAAGCGCTTGGGGAGGTACTGAGGGAGAGAAAAGGTTATTCGCCGCTTGTATATAAAGGGTTTGCATATGAGACAGCATATTTTGCAACAGATGACTTTTTTGAGTGGGGGGGGGATTTAGTATTACATACCAAAAGGAAGTGGCATTTTGGCAGAGACACCAATAACCCGCTGTATCAATGGGACGAAAGGGTTCGTTTTCCGGTCAGGCAGGAGTGTATCGCCTCGGGGAAGAATCTCGCGCAGAATGTGATACGGAAAGCCCTGTCCATGCATGAGACACAGAATGCAGCCAGCCATGAGGGGAGGATTATCAACTCGGATGCGGTATTTTTTGAGAGAAGGACGGACAGCCTGCTGTATCAGGCAGAAATTACTTCGTCGTCGGGGAATGGGGGTTATATTAATGATTTTATGGCGGTGAATCTGGATGATGTGATGAGAAGAAAGCTATCCTATAGGGACTATCTCTGGATTCCGGAAAAGGGGGACGGGGAGAAATGTATCCGGGCGAAGTTTCCGGAGCCTGTTTTTATAAACAAGATAGTCTGTTATCAAAATATAGAGAAGAGGCATCGGATTAAGAGGGCACGGATTTCTTTTGGCAGCAGTTATACGGAGGAATGGGATATGGAGGAAGGCTCTGCTGTGCGGATGGTTAAGTGTTTTCCGGATATTAAGACAGATTCATTGGAATTTAAAATATTTAAGTCCGGTGGGCGGAGGGCTGGCGTCGGCGAGCTGGAAGTTTATTTTGATAAGGGGAAACCCGTCTGCGATTTTATCAAGATATTGGATAAGGAAAATTTTGTTTACCAGAAGGATTACCATAAAAAGATAGAGTATCAGGTATACGGTTACAGCAGGCGTTTCGGCAGCAGCGTGCTTGGGAAGCAGGATGTGGCGGAACATATTTACAAGGACAGGGATGGAAATGAGGTCTTAAGGGTGGGTTTAAGAGGCCATGAGGATGACATTTACGATGAAGTTATCTTGCGCAAGGTATCGGGATACCAGATGTGCAAAGGATTTTT
The DNA here is from genome assembly GCA_003611745.1 of bacterium D16-36. Classification (GTDB taxonomy): domain Bacteria; phylum Bacillota; class Clostridia; order Lachnospirales; family Lachnospiraceae; genus Butyribacter. The sequence continues at coordinate 26,557 of RAYF01000036.1, forward strand.
CCGCAGGGGAGCCTGCCTTTTCCTAAGCTGTGCGAGAGATTTGAAAAACGCTGCCAGTGTTACATGGAGCAAGTGCAGGATGTTCTGGCGGATTGTGAAACAGCGTGCGGGAAAAGGAGCAGGGGATGAAAGGAGTTAGGGATGCTGTATAAAACGTATGACCCGGAGGTGCTGAAAAAAATACAGTCGGTGGAATTAGGGATTTTAAAGGATTTTACAGACTTGTGCGAGAAATATGGGATTGATTATTTTGCAGGGGGCGGTGTGGCAATCGGTGTTCTAAGGCACGGTGGGTTTATCCCATGGGATGATGATATTGATATCGGGCTTACTAGGGAAAATTATGAGAAGTTCCTGTGGGCGGCAGCGCAGGAATACGGTGATAAATATAAGATTATTAATGCAGAGACGACAGAGAATTATCCCTTAATGACAACGCGTTGGGCGCTCAGGGGGAGCAGGTTTAAGGAAGAGTGTTTTAAGGATTTGGAAGTTGATAATGGTATTTTTCTCGATTTGTACTGCTATGACAATATAGCGGACTGTGAATGGAAAATGAGGGTTCAGGGCAGAATCGCATGGTTTTATGGCAAGCTTCTGGTTCTCAGGTATATCAAAAGGCCAACGCTTTATGTGGATGGAATTCTGGGACATGCGGTGGGCGCTGCCTGCGCTGTGCTGCATTATGTGATGGCGTTTCTGCATATCTCACCGGGGTTTTTGTACAGGAAGGCAAAAAAGGCGGCAATGAAATACCAGGACACGAAGACAGGGCGGGTGGCATATTTTTTTGACCCCACGCCGTATACCAGCCTGATGAAAGTATCAGATATTGTGCCGACAAAGTTTTATGATTTTGAAGGGATTGCGGTTCGTTTTCCAAGGAATCTGGAAGCATATCTGGAAAGAAGGTATGGGGACTATATGACGATGCCGCCGGAGGAGAAAAGGCATAACCATCCTCCGTATTTGCTGAAGTTTCCAGAGGATTAGACTGAAAAAGGTATCCGCCAGTGCGGACGCTTCACAGATTTCAATCTGGAAAAGGAATGGGGGATAGGAATGTATCAGACAAACCATACATTTGCAATTTGTGCATACGGGGAAAGTCCCTTTTTGGAAGAGTGCATCCAGTCCTGTATCGGACAGACGGAACGCACCAATATCCTTCTGGCGACATCGACACCAAATGCGTACATAAAGAATTTGGGTGGCAAATATGGAATTCCAGTGTATGTCAACCGGGGGGAGAGCGGGATTACACAGGACTGGAATTTTGCATATGCAAGGTGCCGCACGGAATTTGTGACGATTGCGCATCAGGATGATATCTACAAGGAGCGGTATGTGGAATGTGTGTTAAGAAGAATGAAAAGGTCACATAAGCCGCTGATTGCCTTTACGGATTATTACGAGATAAGAAACGGCATGGAGGTAAGGAGCAACCGCCTCCTTAAAATCAAGCGTTTCCTTTTGCTGCCTCTGCGGATTAGATGTTTTGCCGGGAGCCGTTTCGTAAGGAGGAGGATTTTATCGCTTGGGACGCCAATCTGCTGTCCCTCTGTTACATTTGCAAGGATGAATCTTCCAGAAGAGGTTTTTTTAAATGATTATCTTGCCTCGGAGGATTGGCAGGCATGGGAGAGGCTTAGCAGGCTGAAAGGAGATTTCCTGTACTGCGCGTCTCCCTTGATGTGCCACCGGATTCATGAGGGGTCGGAGACAACGAAGCTGGTGGAAGACAATATCCGCACAAAGGAGGACAGGGAGATGTTTGAGAAGTTCTGGCCGAAGCCGGTTGCAAAATGTCTTGCACGGTTTTATGCAAAAAGTGAGGAATCAAACCGTTTGTAATACATTTCAGGTGGGAGTTCCTAAAGGAATCAGAATCAGGAAAGGCAAGGATAAGTTTGAAACAATCAAGCTGTTTCATGACATATTGGTGCCCTTCGCAGAAAGGCGGATTATAGAAATGAGAAAAAATATAGCAGTGATTTTTGCAGGCGGTTCCGGCGTCAGGATGAACACCAGGGCGAAGCCGAAGCAGTTTCTGGAGATGAACGGGAAACCTATTATCGTCCATACGCTGGAGTACTTTCAAAATAACAGCGATATCGCGGGGATTGTCATTTCCTGCATCGGGCAGTGGGTGAACCATATGGCGGAGCTTGCGGAAAAATACCATCTGGACAAGATAGTAAAAATCGTCAAAGGCGGTTCTACAGGGCAGGAATCAATTTATAACGGGCTTTGTGCTGTAAAGGAGCTGTATTCCTCGGACGATGTGGCGGTTCTTGTGCATGACGGCGTGCGCCCGCTTATAACAGATGATTTGATAAGCAGGAATATAGAGACGGTATGGCAGTATGGGAGCGCCATCACAGTAACTCCGGTTACAGAAACTGTCGTAGTCTCGGAAATGGGAGGGAACCTGCAGGATGTGATAGAGCGCGACAACTGCTTTTGTGCAAAAGCACCGCAGACATTTAAGCTGGATGATATATTGGCGGCGCATAAGCGGGCTATCGCAGATGGCAGGAATAATATGATTGACTCAGCAACCCTTATGCAGTCCTATGGCTATAAACTGCATCTGGTGGAAGGCCCGGTGGAAAATATTAAGATTACAAACCCGCCGGATTTTTATGTATTCAGGGCACTGTACGAGGCAAGGGAGAATTCACAGATTTTTGGTATCTGAGGAACGGACTGTTAAGAAATTTGAGAAAAGCATTCAAAACAGAGAAAGACGGGGTATAGAAATGAAAGTGACAAATAACAGTATCTTACAGGAGGATATTGAGGCAGTTGTCAGAGGCAGGATGGTTAACTGGGAGCAATTTGCAGGAAAGACAGTCTTAATTACAGGTGCAACTGGCTTGATTGGCAGGCAGTTTGTGATGGGCATTTTGCTGGCAGGGGAGCAGTTTCATTTTCCTGTAAAGGTAATCGCATTAGTCCGCAGCATGAACCGGGCAAAAAAGGTCTTTAGTGAGCTGCTTTCATGCAGCAATCTAAGTTTTATTGAACAGGATATTGCAGACAAAATTCAGGTTGGCGGCCCGGTGGATTATATTATCCATGGGGCTGGCGTGACAGACTCACGTTTCTTTGTGGAACACCCGGTGGAAACAATTGAATCAAGCGTGAGGGGATGCAGTAACATTCTTGCATTTGCAAGGGAGAAGAATATTCAATCAGGTGTTTATCTGTCCACGATGGAGGTTTATGGCATTAATGAGAAAGGCATTCTGTCGGAGGAAGATTTTGGTTATATGGACCCTGTCAAGGTGAGGAGCAGTTACCCGGAGAGCAAGAGGATGTGTGAATGCCTGTGCCGTTCCTATGCGGAGGAGTACCATGTCCCGTTTAAGATTGCTAGGTTGACCCAGACATTCGGGGCAGGTGTGGAGAGGAATGACAGGCGTGTATTTGCCCAGTTTGCCAGAGCAGTTATGGAACAAAGGGATATTGTATTATTCTCAAATGGGGAGACGGTGCGCAATTATTTATATACGTCGGATGCCGTAACAGGAATTTTACTTCTGCTGCTCAGGGGGGAGACGGGACAGGCATATAATATGGCGAATGAGGATACGCGGATATCTATTTATGATATGGCGCAGATGCTGGTGCGTGAGTACGGGAATGGGAGCATGGGCGTGCGCGTTGAACTGGAAGATGCAAAGAAGCACGGTTTTAACCAGACTGCGGAAACCTGCATTACCTGCGGCAAAATAAAAGAGCTTGGCTGGCGGGCAGCAGTGGATTTGAGGCAGGCTTACGACAGGATGATTCGCTCCATGCGGGCGGAAGAGGAGGACTAGAGGTTTTGGAAAATTACAGTATGTATGACAATATCGTGGTAATTATCCCTGCATTTAACCCAGATTCTAAAATGATAGGCCTGGTGCGGGATTTGTTTGGGGCCGGGCTGCGCCAGATTGTCCTTGTGGATGATGGGAGTTCTAAAGAGTGCCGGAAGTATTTTGAAGCTGCAGAAGAAGAGTTTGGATGCAGGGTATTTAGGAATGCAGTTAATATGGGCAAAGGACGGGCTTTGAAAAATGGCTTTAATTACATTCTAAACGAATACCCCGATTTGGACGGCGTAATTACAGCGGACAGCGACGGGCAGCATACGGCGGAGGACATTGGGCGCTGTGCAGATCTGTTGTTGGAAAAGCGTGATAAGAAGGTAATCTTTCTGGGCACAAGGGATTTCGATGCAGAGGGGATTCCTGCAAGGAGCCGCTTTGGGAATAAGATTACCAGAATTGTCCTGAACTTATTTTGCGGTGTGGATATTTCTGACACACAGACTGGTCTTCGAGGTACGGGGGGGGTGTTTTATGTGATATACTTTGTTGCATAGGAGAACGGTACGAATATGAAATGAATATGCTTATAGAAGCTTCCGAGAAAAACATAGCACTGGAAGAATTTCCTATATCAACTATTTACATAGAAGATAATGCTTCCTCGCATTTTAACCCCGTAATGGATTCGTTTAAAATATACCAGACAATTTTAAAGTATTCTTTTTCTTCCCTGCTGACGACAGTGATAGATTTTGTACTTTTTAGCATTCTCATTGGAAGCGGCATGAAAATAATTTCAGCTACCTATCTGTCGAGAATGTGTTCTATGATAGTTAATTTTGCCATAAATAAAAAGATAGTTTTTGGCGTGCAGGGAGGGCTTGGCAGACAGTTTTTGAAATATGGCATTTTAGTAGCAGTATCGGGAACGGTGTCGGCATTGATGGTACAGGCAATGGCGGGATATCTGCGGATGCCGCCTTTGTTGTGTAAAGCCGTCGTGGACACTCTGCTGTATTTTCTTAATTATTATGTACAGCGTACTTTTATTTTTATCAGAGGGGGAAGAGAAGATGGGCATGAGAGATAGGGAGACGGACTGGACGGTTTTTGACTGTTTCTTATTACTATGTATTATTTGAGCCGTCACAGGCGGTATGGAGGATTAAAATGGCTATTATATTTTTGTGTGCGGTAGTGTTCTGTGTTGCTTTGGCATTTGCTGCAGCTTTTGGCAGGCGCATTGAGGGGACGCTTGCGCTGTCGGTTATGTTCCTGATTTCCCTTTTGTATTTTTCGGGGTTCTATGGAAATCTTTTATGGGGAGTGTATGCCTGTGTCTTTTGTGCGGCAGTATCGTCCGGATATCTGGTGTACTGTGCAGTAAAAAAGAACATGAAAATTTCAAAACATCTTTCACCCTACCTTGCCTTTTTTATTGTTTTTGTCCTGTGGCTGTACCATAATTACCACGGTATGGTTTTAAGTGAATGGGATGAGTTTACTCATTGGGGGCTGTCTACGAAGATTATGTATGATTCTGACCTGTTTTCAAACCAGCCGGGCCTGACCTGCTATTTTGTGGATTATCTGCCGGGAACTGCCCTTTTTCAATATCTGTTGCAGAAGCTTAACAGGGAGTATGCTGAGTGGTGTTCTGTTTTGGCGCAGGGGATTTTTGTGGCTGTGTTCCCATTTGCCTTTTTGGAAAAAATAGACATATCAAAGAAAAACCTGATTCCGGCGGGAATTGCTGCATTGGCTGTATTTCTCCTCCCGGAAGGATTTTATTTGAATGCATACCGTATTTTATATGTAGATACATCGCTTGCCGTGGTATTTGCCTATGCCCTGTTTTGTCATTTCAGTGCGGAAAAAAGGGACGCATTTTACTTTATCAATCTGTCGGCAGCATTCGGCATTTTATGTATTATAAAGCCGTCGGGCATTGGCCTGATGGCACTGGCCGCAGTGATTATCACCGGGGACAATCTGATATCCGGAAGATTCCCTGCACTATGGAAGAAAAGAAAATTCGCCCTGCTGGCAGTGGAGGTGCTTCCCTTTCTGACAGGCTGGTTCTATAAATTCCTCTGGCAGTTAAGGCTGGATGCCCTTGGATATGCTGCGCACTTTGACACAGGGAGGATTACATTTTCTGCTGTCTGGGATGTGCTCTCCGGAAAGGGGGAGCAGTACCAGAAGGATACGCTTGCAAACTTTTATAATGCCTTTGTAGGTATGGATAAAACGAAGATTTCTACTGGCTCCCTGATTTGCTATCTTTTTGTGTTTGCATTGCTGCTTTATTTTATAATTCGGTTCCGCAGGCAGGAGAGGAAGAGGTGGATGCTCTTCGCAGGATTATCCAGCGCCTGTTTTATCATATATTCACTTTATATGCTGGCGCTTTATCTGTTTACGTATTCTCCGGATGAGGCGGTGGGGCTGGCTTCATTTAACAGGTATGAGTATACGGTTATTTTGGGGCTTATTCTGCCGCAGGTTCTGCTACTTTTTGTATTTTTGGTAAACCATCCGAAAGGAAAGTGTTACCAGGTTTTCTGTGTGCTTATTTGCATTTTGTTTATGGTTCCAAATGATATCTCTCTGAAGATTGACAATGGGGAGGAACTGTCAGCAAAACAGGAACTTAGGAAAAATTACGAAATAGCGGACAGGGTGCGTGAAAAATTGTCCGTTAACGATAAGGTGTGGCTGATATCAAATGGTTCAGACGGATATGACTACTGGGTACTGCGGTATAATTTATCGCCAGTCCATGCACAGACAAGAGACTACAGCCAGCCTTATGGAGAGGTATCTTGGGATATTGGAACCAGATATGAGGGTGAGGCATGGGCAAGGACAGATATGGCACCTGCTGAGTGGATGGAGAGGCTTATTACGGAGGGCTGCAATTATGTACTGCTTTACCATATAGATGATAATTTTAAAACGGAGTATGCAGAACTTTTTCAGGATGGGAATCCCTCTGAGAGACAGTTGTATTTTGTCAATCGTGAGACGGGGAAATTTGAGATGGTAGATATGTAAAAGACTTGACAGGAAAGATAAGGAGGGTATAATGTGCGACAGACAGACAGACAGACAGACAGACAGACAGACAGACAGACAGACAGACAGACAGACAGACAGACAGACAGACAG
>RAYF01000037.1 GCA_003611745.1 bacterium D16-36
GGTAGTTGGTTATGACTGGCTGAGAGTGCTCAGTACGTTTATGGTTGTACTGATACATGTAAATGCTGGCTTTTTTATGCCTAGATTAGAGGAGGGAATAGTCTGTACGGAGTATATTGTGGAGACGTATATTAATTTTATTACAAGATTTTGTGTGCCCTGCTTTGTGATGTTGTCAGGTGCATTTCTTCTGAATCAGCCAAAGAACAGTGATTTTAGGTGGTTTTATAAAAAAGCTTTTAGGAAAATTGTCGTGCCGTATGTGCCAGTCTGCATTTTTTGGATTATATATTGGGGGATAGAGGATATTGCAATTGGGAAGGATATTACATCGTGGCTGCTGCGGTGCATAGAGGGGACATACGGAAATCTGTGGTTTATGCCGATGATAATTGCATTATATTTTATAACACCCGTACTGGTCAGGTTAAAATCTGTAATTTGCGAAAAAGCGTTTCGGAATATAGGAATAGTGATGATGTTATGGGCAGTCATTTCACAGGGAAGCAGCAGCTATGCCCTTCCCTATTCCATAGGGGTAGCCTTTTCTTATCTTGGGTATTTCCTTATGGGAAATATCTTACATAATCTCCCGGTTATGGCAAAGCCGCATGTGAAATGCTGGCATTGTTTTCTGATTATAGTATTTTTAACTGTCTTGACAGTGCAGTATAGGCTGCAGGGGCACACTTTTTATCAAAGCAGCCCATATAGCTCCTTTTTTTCACCAACAGTCGCAGTTATGAGCTGCATTATATTTTGTTTGTTTAAAAATCTGAAAATTCATAAAGAAATTGGCCGGATGGCAGGCAAAACGTATTATATGTATCTGATTCATACAATTGTATGGTATGGGGTGCTCTTTTTTCGGAAAGATTGGCTGCTGTTTGGAAATGAAGTTCTAACCGTGTTCTTTTTAGCTGTTGCTGTGTTTATTGTTTCTTATCTTGGAGCGGTAGTTTATGAATGGGTGTGTACAGGTTGGTGTAATAGACAAATCGCATAAATGTAGCAGATATATTTTGTGCATATTGTATACAGCGGACATATTCGAATTGTGATATTATTTGATAAAATGTATTTTTTACAAATAGAAAGAAAGGGGAGCGAATGAGGATTGAATATAGCAAAAGGGCCGCAAAATATATTGATAGTTTGGACAGACCGGCAAAACAGCGAATAAAGAAAGCAATTGAGGGATTAACAGAACAGCCGCCAAAAGGTGATATAAGGATGTTACAAGGTTTTTCGGATGGTCGCAAGCGGTTAAGAGTAGGAAAATATAGAATAATATATAATTATTTGCCAAGTGGAGAAGTAGAGATATTATATATTGTCAATGTGGATTCGAGAGGGGACATATATAAATAATCCCCAGAAAGGAGTTAAAACATGAGTACAACAACAAAACAGGTTATTGACCTTATGGAAATTTTGCCAGAAAGCGAACAGAATTTTGCTCTTGAGTTTATCAGAAAATTAGTTCTTGCGTGGGATCCTGATTTTACAAAGGTCACGCCGTTAGAACGTGCGGAAATTGAGCAGGCAGCAAAAGAGATTGAAAACGGTGAAACTGTACTCCATGATGCTATCAACTGGGATTAATAGAATAAGAAAACATACAAGTCATCCTTTTTATAAAGTCAGTAACGGATATAATCTAGGGGGGGCAGTAGCTATGCCCTGCCATAGATTATAGGGTAGCCTTTTCGCTGTTCAAGAATCCCATAACTTAAATTGGTTTCATCCTAAGTGTAGAAATATATTCTTTATTAGTTCCAGTTTATATCACTCTCTTTGGTAAATTCATGGCATTCCGGGTCAGCTTCAATTTCCTTTAGCATTTGAAGGTCTGTTTCGTCAGGAGCCTCTTCTTTTATTTTATCCCATGAGCTAGGAAACTTTTTTACAATAAGATTCCACACTACTTCTGCATCATTATCATTCATTACAGTAACAGCATTAATGATTTTTTCCTTAATCATTGTCATATAATTATAGCTCCTTATATATCTGCCCGCGATTGTCAATGCGGGATATATATAATATATTTCCATTTCTGTCAAAAATAATTCTAGTACAGCGTTTCGTAAATAACTATACCAATAACGCAGAATATTTTTTCGAGTGTGCATGACAAAAAATGCAGTCGTAGCGGGCTACGACAAGGCTTTTTGTTGTGTGCAACCGGAAAAATAGGCAAGTTATTTGGTGTAGTTATTTAGAAATCGGTGTACTAGTATTACCTACCCTAAGGCGGTAACCTGTTTTTCCCTGCAATTTTATTGCTTCAAATGAACCTTGCATGTCACTTTGACTTAGAATCTATTAAATGAAGCCTTTCGTTTTTTTAATCTATGATGAAGTAATCCCTGTACTGCCTCTAAAGCAGCATCTTCTTCATATATCCACAGGTAAAAGGGAAGAAATCATATTTTTCTGTTTTGATATGCTCTGCTCCGTGTGCCTCATACCATCTTCTCAATTTTGCATTTTCTTCTACGATTCCGATATTCATCCATGAACATCCCATCTCTTTCGCCTCAGCAAAGGCATGCTTCAAGAGTTGCTCTCCAATCTTTTTATGTCTGTATTCCTCTATCACACATAAATTATTCAGTTCACATTCCTTTTCATTTTGTTTCAGCAAAGAATAATAACCTATCATCTCCCTGTCCTCGTAGTAAGCATACATTAGCCTTTGCTCCTGTTCCATCTGATAAATGAGACGCTCTTTCGTTGTCGCAAATGCTGTGAATCTTGGTGCATTTTCAAACGTAAATCCAAACTCATCTGCCACAGTCATAAAACTTTTACGAATGACTTTTACACAGTTCTGTATCTCATTTTTGCTAATTTTTTGAATCATTAAGCCACCTTTTTACTTTCAAACAGATCCTTAGTTATAGTGCCATCAGTTTTTTTCTTGTATCCTTATCAAATTTCTCCAGTGCATAACGATATGCTACTCTGGGCATTACCGCGTGATTTTTTATTAAATATTGCTCTACCGATGGCTGGTCTATCTGTGATACAGATTTAAGTATCCAACCATAACCTTTCAGTACTAACTCATGTTCATCATTCATCAATCTGTCAGATATAATAAATGGATCAATACCGTCATAATCATTTATGTTGCACATCTCCAATTTCATTATAATCTCCTGTTATTTCAATTGTATTTCATCTAAATCCTTCAACCTTATATGCATCTGATTTCCTTCTGACCGCCTGCAGTGAACTATCGAATGTATTAGCTATTTCCTGATGTTTTATTCTCACATACGCAACGGTTTTAAGCGTCCAGTGGACGCTTGTCTAAAACGGATCGCAACAAAGTGAAGACCCAAACGCAATGTTTGCAAGGAACTGAAAGTTTCTTTTCACATGGGGTTCTAAGTGTCAGTGGCACTTGTTTAGCAACGACCGAAGCGGAGCGTAGACCAAACACCCATGCGCTTTTAGCGCATTCCTCTCTGGGGCGGATTATGCCAATTGCATAACTTTTATTTCTATTTCTCTTAGATCATCTAGTGATAATAGAGGAACACATTCCGCGATTTCTTCAAGAGTCATTTTTCCCTTTTTTATCAATCTTTCTGCGGTTTCCCTTGCGTTGTTTAATGCCGCTTCATTCCTCATATCTTCCATAATTTTACACATAGCTGCAACTCCTTTCTCGTCCTGTTTGAAATATCTTGCTTTTTTAGCAAGTGCCTCATAGTACATATCGTCGGGGTTTGTGCATGAAAAATCGTGCATTAGCTTACCAACTTCATCATTGCCCCTATATTTCCCATTAACATATATGATATGCGAACCGTCATCAAACAATACTTTGTTTTGACCGACAGTGACATATCTTTTCACAGGATATATTGGCTGATTTCCTTTCATTACATCATTTTCTGTAATAAAAATCACATAACTGTCGGGAATATCTTCCGTATCATCTCCGGGTTTTAATATATGTGCGTCCAATAGACTGCTGTTGTGCCTTGCCCTCTTTGCACCTGCACCTGTGTCCGAACGTTGAATTTCTACATCAAACTCTTTTTTAGTGCTGTCAATCGCATGAACGTCTAATATAGCAGAACGTCCCTGCAGGTTCTTTAACAGTTCCTGTGTGTGGACTGTCTTAATTGTTATATCCTCTCGTCCTAAAACAATCTGAAGTATCAACTCTACGCCTTCGTAGTTATCTGCAAGGCAGACCGTCATAAAATCATCATCTATATATCGGAGCGACTTCAGACGCTTTAAATCTTGCCTGTGTGCCTGCGGTGTTGTACTCAAAATATCACCTTCTTTCGTTGTGCAAATGCTGTGAATCTTGGTGCATTTTCTACCGTAAATCCAAACTCATCTGCCACAGTCATAAAACTTTTACGAATGACTTTTACACAGTTCTGTATCTCATTTTTGTTAATTTTTTGGATCATTAAGCCGCCTCTTTGCTTTCAAACAGTTCCTTAGTTATAGTGCCATCAGTTTTTTTCTTGTATCCTTGTCAAATTTTTCCAGTGCATATCGATATGCTACTCTGGGCATTACCGCGTGATTTTTTATTAAATATTGCTCTACCGATGGCTGGTCTATCTGTGATACAGATTTAAGCATCCAACCATAACCTTTCAGCACTAATTCATGTTCATCATTCATCAATCTGTCAGATATAATAAATGGATCAATACCGTCATAATCATTTATGTTGCACATCTCCAATTTCATTATAATCCCCTGTAATTTCAATTGTATTTCCATCTAAATCCTTCAACAGAAAATACCAGTACGGAGATCCTGCATTTATGTACCGTATTTCTGTCAAATCACTTCCCAGCCCCAATGCTTTGATTCTTTCATATTCTTTTTTTAAATCATCTGTACAAATATTAATCACCACTTTGCCACAATTTGTATTGTCCATGATTTGATTCATATCATCATATAAACTATAGGGTTCGCCTAGGCTCTCTACCTCGTCAGGGTGCTGTTTATCATATTTTCCATTCATAATAGACAATCCCAACCCATCAATCTGAAAGATGGCATATCTTGACTTATTCTGAGCGACTACATCCCTCTCAAACAGTTTTTTGTAAAAATCTACTGCTGCTTCAAAATCCTTCGTGATGATATATATGTTTCCGAATGTTATCATAGCAATACCCTCCTGAAAATCCATATAAGAAGCAAAAAACAGTTTCCTATATTTGATTTGCGGCATAAAAAGCGTGTGCCTTTTATCAAAGATTACTTTGCAATTTCTAATAAGTTCTATTGTATGCAGTTGTCCCTATATACGCTTTGCAAAACAAATGATTCGGTTTGCTTCTGTAAATCCCATATTTATATGAAAAGCAAGGCTCACGCTATTAGTTAACTCGCAGTCACTAGCAAACTCAGAACATCCTTTTTCTTTTGCCCAATTCTCGCATTCTGCCAACAAATCTTTGGCATATCCTTTTTTCCGATATCCTTCCCGGATAAAAATTCCCTCTAAATATCCAACCGGGCTGCTTTCCGTTCCCTCCACATAGTCATGTCGCAATCCACACTGTGCGAATCCGATTGGCATATTATCTATGTTGTCAAAAATCAGATATATCGCGCATTCCTCATTATCCAAGATTGCCACAAATTCCTCTGCTAATTCTTCTACAGAGTGGCAATCCCACATCATAATCGCCATCTCAGCAATACATATCACATCTTCCTTCGCCGCTTTTCTTATCATAACATTGCTCCTATTTTAAGACTGTTGGCTGCAAAGGCTTCCCCTTACTTTTCACATAAATAATTCTACTATTTCAGGCATATAAATTTTTCCTAAAACTCAGGCATCCCCGTAAATATTACTTTTGCACCATCTGCAACTCCGACATATATCATATCTGTTTTGTGCCCTGTATTCAGATAATGTTCTATCACATATTTTGACGTAAATGGCATTTCCAAAGATGTTAATTCTGATAAAGGAAACCATTTACTAATCCCCTCATTAGAAACCATTTCTTCGCTGACGCCGTTTTTCAAATCAGCAAAAAAATAATAATTCTGGCGGATTTCTCCCTTGCTTCTTCGCAGTGTCACATAGCGTAGCCGCAAGTTCTCTATTTCCTTTTCTGCAATGCCTAATTCTTCTTGAAGTTCACGCAATACGCAGGCTCTGGCATCATTCAATTCGTATTCCTCGAAATGTCCGCCTGCAGAACCTACCCAGACATTGTTGACCACCCTGCCTTCCTGCCGATAGAGCAACAACATTTTATTACCTTTTGATATGTATATGGATGCCATATTTCTTAAAGTTCCGTCCATATAATTCTCCTACTCATTCACATCTTTTTGTACCGTATCGGTATAATGCCAAATTTAAAAAGTGCTATTTCTTCATTAAGCTTGTCAGAATGTCCACACACGCATCCAGACCGAGCCTCTGACTGTCCATACATAAATCAAATTTGGACATATCGCCCCATTTCCATCCCGTATGCGTATTATAAAAACTGCTTCTTCTTTTATCTGATTTTTTAAGGAAATCCTTCGCTTCCGCTTCAGCAATTTTTTCAGTTTCGATTGCGCGGGCAATGCGGAAATCTTTATCAGCACGTACAAATACCTTCAAGCAGTCTGCCCTATCCTTTAAAATAAAAGAACCACATCTTCCAACTATCACACAATCCTGTTTTTTGACGATTTCTTCAATAATCTTCTTTTCCTCTAAAAATAATTTTTCAGCCATTGATAGATTTGGGTTATCTTTTTTGCTGCCGCCCATTGCAGTTTTTGAAAGGTTAAAAATAATGCTTCCAGGCGCTGTTTCTTCCAAATCTTCAAGATAAAAAGGTGATATCTCAAGCCTTTTTGCTGCCTCTACCAAAATATTTCTGTCATACAGCTCAATGCCCAGATTTTTTGCGACCCTTCTTCCGATTTCATTTCCCCCGCTGGCAAATTCACGTTCCATTGTAATAAATTTATACATACTATCAACTCCCTTCTTAGTGTGCTGTACCGTTCATTCTGCGTCATTTGGCGAAATATGAATGGTGCAGCATACTGGCATAATCATTTATGGATTTATCATAAAATAATTTAAGATAACTTTGTTACTTGTTTTCTGTACACGACAATGCTGCGATGCAACTGGTTAATAAAATTATTTTAACACAATATCAGATGATTTTCCATATACATATATATTTATATTTGAATGATTCTAATTTTCGCCAATTCTCATCAATGTATCGAATTGCGCCGCCTAAAGACGGCATTCTAATTGACAATCATACGGTTCATCTTCAACATGTTTTTGATTATAGACTTTTGCTTCAACACAACCCATTGATTTATAAAAGGCTTGGCTTTCAACGGCTGAATGTGCAGATATGTAAAGTTTTTTAGCCCCTCTTTGTTTAGCCCATTCCTTTGCCGCCAAAAAAAGCGTCCTGCCAATTCCCTTATTTCTCATATCTTCTGATATATGGATACTGGACAAATCGCAATATCCCTGTTCATCACCAAATATTTCAGGCTCCACTGAAACAAAGCCTTTCAATTTTCCGTCATAAAAAGCAGCATACACTAAGCCATTAGAATGAATTGTTTTTTTTAAGCAAGAAATTAGAATTTCATAATCCTTTTCCGTCCAATCATCAATAAAAGGTGCATCCTTAATTATCCATTTGCCCTTTTCTTTACGCCAGCACTTTGTAACAATTTGATGTCGGATAAAATCTTTGAACAACTCCCTGCAAATTTCTTCTGCATATAAAGCTCTATATTTCACCATGAATATTACTCTCCATTTTCTTTCTGCTTCCCCAAAATACTGATTTGTATCTCTAACAGAATATCATAATCACACTCATATTTCTATCTAATTTTCCTTAAATTTCGTTTTCCTGCTGCTTAGTTTTGTTTTTTCTTGTTCTGTTTTTTATAACATGGACAATTCTTTTTTTCGCTATCTACTTCGTTGGAAATTGCTATAAAATGCACTTCCTTTTATGCTGGAAAATGGGGCGGTGATTTTCCGTTTGCGTTCAACGAGGGCGTAGAGGTTTATCTGGATGTGTCATTAAAACGCTTTGGCACAATTTTTCCTGCCTGCGGCAGTTCTAACAGTGCAATAGAGCTTACCATTCCGGAGTTGGAGGAATATTCTGGATATGTGGAATGGGTGGATGTCTGCAAAGGGTATTAAGAGAACGGAAATCGTCGTATAAGAGAAGCAACCCGCGCATGTCTACACTCCGTTTCGGTCCGTTCTAAACAAGTGTCCATCGGACGCTTAAAACCGTTGCGTATGCGAGAATAAAAGCAAAAAGGGCAGAAGAAACTAAATGCTTTAAAAAGCCTTGGTTTCTTCTGCCCTAAAGTTTAATTAAGTAAGAATTATTACCCTACTTTATATAAGTAGCCATTTTCGTTGTAATAAATTTCGTTTCCTATTTTGTAGTATTTTCCAGATGTAAATACGGCACTATTTCCCTGTATCATGGAATAAAATAGACATGTATTGTAATATGCCAGCTGTGGGACGCAGACAAACTTTGAGTTGGTGTTTAGCCCACTGCCTCCAGTAGTTAGATTTAATGGATTATAACCAATAAAAAAGTAACTGTATGGATTATCTTTTTCACGCATATATACACCGTTACTGGTATTAATACTAATTGATGGCCCAAATAAATATATATCAGATGAAGTAACTAAATTTTTACCTTTTGCAATAGATAAAAGTCCAATTTCAGTTGTTGGTGCATTGTAACTTCCAAAATATACGCTAACATGATTGGAATCCCCACGAACTGTAATATTATATTCTAAGTTTTTTCTTATATCTGTTTGATTTCCATTAATGTGATAACTTTGTGAACTGTATATACAATTTGTTGTGCTAATAGTATATATCATAGGATATATACTATTGTTTCCTACGATAAATACAAAAAATTTAAATCCCAAAACAGTTATAGAATACTCGGTTTCATTTTTAACAGCATCTCCATATCCTGCATCAACTAATGTTTTATGCATTGCATTTAGAAAATGCAGGGATGCCTCTGGATTCATATAATTTACATTTGTTGTTGATGTTTCTGATGTCAGCCCGGTAATCGCATGTGTTTTGTAACTTGTAGATAAATTAGGTGATGCACTTAGTTCACCTGAAAAAGTGTTTCTCATTACAGACATAAAATTTCCTCCGTTCTATTAAAATTGATAAGCACTGCTCACATCTTCAATTGTTTTTGATGTGAGGGTGCTGGTGTTATATGCGGTAAATGAATCAAGCGTTATGCAGTCAAATGTGTTTACATTATCTATATTTCCGATAATAGCCAAATCACTTACATCTTTGATGTATTTTGGAAGCATATCAAGTTTTGAGAATCCTTCAAATTTTTCAAATTCATAAAAATCTTTGATATTATTTCCATTCACATTTGCAATTTCTCGTATTTTATCCCCATAATATCCCAGTGGGGTTTCATCGTCTGTCTGTACTCCCATTTCGTTAATGGCAAGCTGGATATCATCGACAGCGTTGCACGTATACTGCAGTTTTTGTGCTATATCTCCCATTTCAGACCACCTTTCTGTTTATGGCATCCAATACTTCCGGAATATCGCCAATGATATCCGTAAAATAATCATAAACTGTTTTTACTGAATTAGCAGTTGCCCCATAATCTGTCGAATTTGATGTATAAGAATCCAACAGATACGGCTTATTAAGTAGCACAAAATTCTGCCCATTAAATCCAAGCATAATGGTTCCTCCATTTATGATGTCATGATAGGTTAGGAGATTTCCGTATTTATCGACAATGGAAAAAGTAGTGGAAGAACAATTAATAATAACGTGCTTGGTGTAATTGTCTGTTAAAGAACTTGATGTATTAGATTTTAGGATTAATACGGCATGTGTGGTGATTTTTTCAGCGTTAAAGCCATTGATTGTAAAAGTAGCAGAATTATCATCCGTTAATGATATAGAGCCGTAATAGACGGATGTGTTATCTGCAGACGAAATAATGTCATCAACATATTTTTTATTGACTGCATCGTATTCATCCGTTGGGGTAAAGAGTAATTTTAATTTTGATAGTATTTTCAATGTATCACCTCCAGATAAAAATGTGTATTTAGACGGGTAAAAAATGTGATATTTAACCGCCGGAGTTATATCCTGCGGTTGATGGGTTGATTCTCACATAGCAATGGGACAAATGCAACGCTTGTAAGGAACTGAATGCTTTCTTCGGAGTCACTATTTAACGTTATCTGCCCCAAATTTTTTATAATCTAGCTTGTAAATATTATTCATATAGTGTATAATTTTATCAACAATATAAATTTATAAGAAGGAGATGGAAAATTATGAATAAGAAAAGAAAATTAAAGTTTTTATCATTCCTATTAGTTACAGCGTTATTAATTAATAGTTTTATGGCCTCCGTTTCATATGCAAAGCCAAAAGTAAAATTGAATAAAACAAAGATTACATTAACTCTTGGTAATTCTGTTTTATTCTCGCGTACGCAACGAGCCAAACGCAAGCTTGCTTGCACTTGGCGACTGCGCGCGGGTCAAACACCTCGTTGCTCTGCAGCGGGGGGTTTGACTGAAGGTTAAGAACACTAAAGTCAGGCCAAAATGGTCAAGTAGCAATAAGTCTGTAGCAAAAGTCACTTCGAATGGGGATGTTATAGCAAAGAAAGCAGGCAAGGCTAAAATTACGGCTAAAGTCGGGAAGAAAAAATATACTTGTAACGTCACAGTTCCAAAACAGTATATTAGTGCAACTTCTCTGACAGTTTATGTAGGTGAGAATAAACCTATTACAATTTACGGTACTTTTTTTGAAGATAATATAAAATGGAGAAGTAAGAATAGTAATATTGCAACAGTTTCTAAAGATGGTATTATTACTGGGTTAAGAGAGGGTACAACGGCGATATATGGAACAGTTAATAATGGAAAAGGCAAAACATATAGATGTAAGATTACAGTGTTTCCTAATAGTATACCAACATCAAAACCAACTGTAGAATCAACACAAAAGCCATTTGTTACTAATGAACCAGAAATAACAAAGACACCAATATCTAATGCAACACCAGAACCATTTATAACTGTGACAGGTGTGATGTTGTCTGAAACAAGTATAACCTTGAGAGTATATGAGACCAGACTCCTTTCAGCTAATGTTTTACCATTAAACGCAACTAATAAAAAAGTAATATGGAGTAGTGCAAATGATAATATAGTAAGGATTGATAACAATGGAATAGTAACTGGTGTCTCTGTTGGTACTACAGATATTTATGTTATAACAGAAGATGGTGGGTATATTGCGCAATGTAATGTTACTGTAACTGCATTAAATCAAACGGTAACTCCTACACCTATGATAAGTCCGACTCCAAGCCAGACAGTAAATCCAACAGTAAGTCCGACTCCTGTAGCAACTGCTACAATAACACCTTCAATTTCACCTATACCGACTGCCACAGCAGCACCAGAATTAGACAAGGAACGGCAAAATAGAGAGAAATTAAATAATTATATGAGCGCTAATAGGAATATGTTATCTTCTCAAGAAAATGATGAAGACCAAGATTATGTAACAATTGAATATCAAGCATATCCTAATGATGACAGGTATATATTTAAAAGATACATTAATGGAAAAAATGGAGATCTTATTCGTAACATAGAAATTAAATATGTATTTACACCTGATAAAACTAATGTTATAAATATAGAATATGATCTTAGATTTAATAACAAACCATACGATGGAACAGCAAGATTTGACGCATCTACATATATAAAAGGGCAGGATTTTAATTTTTCTGGCACATTTAAGAATTATATAAATGTATATATGAAAGAAGGTTTTCAATACTGGGAAGAGTTATTGCAAAAAAATGTAAATTTATCAATATCAGACATAGGTTTTTCTTCTTTTAATAAAAATATTTTATCTAAAGAAATTGAAGAAAAATTAAAAGTGTTAAATGAATATATGCAAAAAAATAATAATAAATTAACTAACAATGCAACTACAGAGTCATCATATGCTTACATACGACACAATGATACAGAGTATGATGATTATTATATTTTTTCTAGTAATGATATTGATGGTAATACAATATTAATGAAATACAATCCAAGATCATATAGTACAATAAAATTTACTTATGAGATAGAATCGGCATCTGGTGACTATTATTACATATATGCAGAGAGTGATTATTCAACTTATACTAACGAAAAAAAACTATCTCTTTATCCCAGCGAAAATATCAATAATGAATATTTACTTAGTTGGTGGTGTTCAGGTGCTAGGAATTCAATAAAAGAAGGATTTGAACGCTGGAAAGATATATTGGAGAATCAAGTCGGTATAACTTTTGAAAATTTAGGATTTAACAATTATCAATGATAATTATTTTTATTCCTGTAATCGTAAAAAATAGGGCAGCAGAGAAGATATGTTATGTATCCGTCTCTTCTGTCCTAAAAATTATATCTATCACTTGTTAAAAGTTAAAGTAAATTTTTCTAATATCCAAAATATATTTCGCGTATTTTTAAATCTAAGTAGCAACCAGGCCTAAATGATGATCCCTCAAAAATAAATTCTAAACTAAATTCATCATTTAAATGATTTGATATAAATTCTTTGTATGCATCTGAATGTGATGCTGAAATATTTATATTTTCATCACTAATATTTTTTCTTAAATCATTTATTAATTTAATTCCTTTAGATCCAACACTAACACCAAAAACAAAGTAATCATTTTCTTCGTAGTCTGTATTTAATGAATACTTAATATACATTCTACAATCAGAATAATCATAGGTTCCAAACATTTCTTTTAGTGTTTTTTCTGTTCTAATAATGCCATTTTCACCATATGAATTAGGTTCTTTATAAAATGTTATACAATGATTATTCTCATCAAAATTACATGTGACACCACCTGTAACAGCAGGACAAAAGCCGTTTTCAAATATATATAATTTTGGGACTCTGAATGTATCACTTATTATATTTGAAGCCTCAGAATGACCTTTATTATTATATGCGTATGCAACAAAATAATATTTTTTTCCAATGATATATCCATCTGATTCACCTAGTTTCCAATTTCGTTTTGAACCTACCGTATCATCTTCTGATAATTCTAATACAGAACATTTTTCAAATGAATTAGACGATACGTTTTGGTTTGTGCTACTATAAAGTTTTACGCATTTTGTATTTGTCGGTATAGTAAAGGAAAAACTTATATAGGTATCTTCTGATAATGAATCTGAAGTAAAATCTGTTATTGCATCTGGTATTGATATATCCATGTCCGTAATTTTATCAGACAAGACATCAATTTTCTGTTGGAAATCATCAGTTAAATTAAGGATTAAAGTATCTACTTCTGTTTTGGAATATGTATATTCCCTTCTGACATAATGGTTTTCAAACTCTTCTCTAACTGCTGTTATTTCATTAACTAAAGGCTCTTTTACTTTACTATATGGAATAGAATGTGTACCGTCAATGGTTTCAATCAATATTAAATCAGTATCGGTTATTCCAGCAGCCTGCGTAAGTTCTGTAATTTTTTTGCTAGACATATATCATCCTCCTTTAAGGTGTTGTTTGCGTTATTTCTATAGGTTCTCCCATATTAGTTACAATTATATTTCCGTCACTATCTGTAATTTTATTTGTGGTTATAATGTCACCGGATGAAATCATTTCATTTATCTTCGTTACTTTATCGGTTAATTCATCTATTGTATTCTGCAAGTCATTAATAAAACTATCAATTTTTTCCTTAGAATATACACCAATATCTTCAGCCGAATTTTCATCTCTCCATGCAGGGTTCCCGTTTTCATCCGTTTTCCAAACTTTGTTGGGATTTCCATTTCCACTTGTTACATACCCATCATAATCCTTTGTACAGGGGTTCCAAGTATCTGTATCAGGAGACGCGGCCCATGTGCCATCTGACCTAAGATATCTATTTGGCTCGCCAGAGGAAGGGGCAGGTACTAATCCGGAAGCACCGTCGGTGGATGTTGTTGCCCCATTCATAATATTGTAAGTCGTATTACTATCAGACAAATCAATTTCTGCATTCCCAGACTGATTAGTGGTAAATGTCCCTTTAAAAACACCTGCTTGCTTTATGGTAATTGTACCATCACCAACAGATGGAATTGTTGGCTTATTCGTCAAGTCTGTAAACTCCCTGTAAATGCAACTGTTTTCAAATTGGAAAAGAATTTTTTTGTTTTCCCTAAAATAGTTGACATTTTTTCGCCATTAGAAATATTGATACGTTCAGAAGCTTCTTCAAATGTTACTACTATATCCCTTGCATCCCCTGTCTTATCTAATTTTCTTTCATCAACGTACTTTTTATTCACCGCATCATATTCATCCGTTGGGGTAAAGAGTAATTTTAAATTTGATAGTATTTTCATTTTTGTTTATCTCCTTATCTGGATTAATTTATATTATACATAAATAACATCTGACACTCCACACAAATCAAACATATTAGATATATTTGCTTGTGATGTAACCCATTTACCATTTGCCACAAGAATACTTGCCAGTGAAGAGCATTCATAAAACATAGTTGACATATTAATAACATTACCTGTATCAAAACTACTTAAATCAAGGCTTGTTATTGATTTAGAGCCATAAAACATTCCTCTCATATTAATAACATTACTTGTATCAAAATTGCTTAAATCAATGGTTGTCACTGATTCACAAGTGCTAAAAATGCCTTCCATATCTGCGACATTACTTGTATCAAAATTAATTACATCTAGGCTTACTAAAGATTTGCAGCTCTTAAACATATCCACCATATCAATAACATTACTTGTGTCGAAATTACTTACATTAAGATTTGTTAAAGATTCACAGAAGGCAAACATATAAGACATATTTGTAACATTACTTGTATTGAAATTATCTATAACAAGACTTGTTAGGGATTTACAAAAGTAAAACATACAGAACATATTAGTGCAGCTACTTGTATCTAAATCATCATTAAATATTATATTCTTGACATTTCTATTCCCCGCAAACATATATTTACTCATATTCCCGTTATTGCTTTTTAATTTAGTTTTATATGTCTTACTACCATCGACAGTATAATTACCATACACAGTTACATCTTCGGCACTTCCAGTATAATAATTCAATGTAATAATATTATTAGTATCATCTATTGTATAATCCCAGTCATCATGTATCGTTCCTATTTTAGAAGGATCAATAGTGTTGTTATCATCGGAGTTGTTCTCATTATTATTACTGCCGTTGTTATTATTATCAGATTTTGAGGTCCCATATATTTTGATATTATATTTTTCGCTGCTAGTAGGAGCAACGGCAAAAGTAATATTAATATTGTCTTTATCAATTACAACATAATCTATTAATGTTGGCTCTGTCCCATCATTCATTTCAAAAATAATATTTTCCGTATCTAAATTATGTTGAATCGTAAATACAGTCTTTATACCATCGCCTATTATAGTTGTGGAATATTTTTTTAAAGACTGTTTATCAGAACTGCCATCTACACGTACAATTTCACTTTTCTTGGTTTTATATAGTATCATACGCTTCCCCCCTTATTACCTTCTATTGTATTATCATCTATATTCCAGAGAGGCTTGTCTAAAAGTATGTAAGAGCATGTATTGTCTGAAAATGGAAAACTGTCTATAGGTGTTTCTATAATGCCATAGTCTGTATATTGATATGTCTCAAAATTATCTACTGAAATCCAATGGTTATCTTCTGTAAAACCAAACAATTTTCCTTGATAAAAAATGCAATTGTAAAGTTTTATTAATTTGTTGACATCATTCCTGCTCCAGCTTGTACAGTCATAAATATAGAATCCAGACGTATTTTTTCTTTCATTAAAAAACGGAATGTAGAATTTATTATCTCTGTCATTAAATATTATATCTGTGAAAATTGTATTACTGTCTTCATATTCATTATAAGGTATCTGGTCTTTTGGGTTTATCCATCCGCTTGATAAATTATTACTGTCTAATATTCTGATATTATTTAATTTGGCACCTTCTCCCCTGTTAAAACTTTTTGTTAAAATTAGGAAGAGTCCATTACCATATACCATTTTAAGTGAATCTTGGTCAAGATAATCTACGAATACACAACCATTTAATTCATGCCATGTAAGATAATCAGAAGTATAAAATGATTTTGAAGCTATTGTTGTACTATTTTCTGCATAGTCATAAGTTATAACAAAAATGTTATTTCCATATGCCATTGCTGTTGGAGTGCGGAAGTCATCACACCCTGACATTTTTTTAAAAAGTGAAAGAAGATCTTTAGATTTTCTGTTTGAGAGAATTGTATCATCATCAATGACATATGCGTTTCCTAATTCAACAACAATTAAATGTCCGTTTCCATATGCCATTTTCCCAAAAGAATTCAGTTTTCCAGAAGTACTGAAATACCATGCCGTTTCGGAATTCGGTATGTTTCTAAAATCACGTATTGTATAATTAAGATAGTTATTTCTGCTAGGTGTTTCGTTTATAGCAAATATCATATCATTGCAATAAGCTACACTGTATTTATTTGAATCGGAAAAAGGTATATAATGATATCCGTGTTCTTTATATCCTGCATTGTTCCATGTATTCATATCAGTTGTTTCATATATATTAATATAATCTTTGTATAGTATGAGTGATTTTCCGTTAAAATCAATAGGTTTTTTATCATCCTCTGTGTTTCCTCCACTAGAACCACCAGAGTTTCCACCGCCATCCCCTTCCTTGATACAGATCAACGTCTCGTTCTCAACCTTCCCCGCATCAAGTTCTTTTTTAAACTCTTCATACGTCTCGAAATAAAGAATCTTCCCATTCCCGATTTTGCCGCTGTCATACAGCTCTTTTATCTGTTCATAGTAATATTTCGAATTATCCTTTGCATCGCCTTTTCTCACCTCATTATCTGTGCCGACAGCGTATGATTTGGAGAGCATCGCCCATTTTTTAGCTTCCTCCACCAGTGCCGATACAGTCTGCATGTCATCGGCATTTGTGTTTCCGGGTGAATTCACAACTTTGATTACAAATGGGAATGTGGTAAGCTGTGTGCTGCTTTCTGCTAACACCAGCACAAGTTTCAGCAATCCGTCATAAGCAAGCATGTCTTCCGTCAGGGCAAATGTTACAGTGTTTGCGGTATGCCCATTGACATCTTTGCATAGATTGGAGCCGAGGGGGTTCACCCCTTTTAATTTGATATTGTCTGTGTTGATCGTGTACAGTTTGTTGACATCATACAATGTGGCAGTGATCTCGAATGATTTGTTGTCACCCTGCATGGCGCAGATTAGCTCAAAATTATTGGGCTGCCCGACATTTAATGATATTTCTTTTTTTACTACTTCTAAAGCCATTTTTCCACCTCGCTTAAAAGGCTGCCAGCTATTGCCTTGTCCCGTTGACAAATTGGTTTATCAGATATCAATGGGACAAGGCACAGGAGTGAGTTTTAAACATACTCTAGGACAGCCCATGTTTTTGCAGTATTTCCTCTAATTTTTTATATTTATCGGAAAGATTGTTTACTTGTTCCTTTAGTTGTTTGATTTCCTTATCTTTTTCATGGAGTATCTGTTCTTGCGCTGCAGTCATTTCATGCAGTGCCTGAATGGATGCTACCATAGGCGCTTCAAATTCATCATATTTCAGTCCCCATGACAACTTAGAATCATCGGCGCCTTCCTGATAATATGATTCAGAATCTTCCCCTCCAGAGTAAGCAGCTTCATACAATGATAAATTGCCCATATTAAGCTCTTTTGCGGTTTCAGCTACATGCTGTGCGCCAAATCCCATATGTATGCGCTTATGTTTGCTATCTTTAAACGTATATTTGATTGGTTTTAATTTTGAGATAAACTCCAAAGCCTCTGTGGTACTTATGTATTCAATAATATCTTTTTTCTTTAAGTCGGAAGTAGATACTGTTCCGTTTTGGGAATGGATTTCCCCCCATGGATATTTGGCAGTACCTAATGCGCTGTCTAAGCAGGTCTTTGGGTTTGGATCATTGGGGCCGGTATCGTCACCTACATCTGCACGGAATACAATTCGGTTTAAATTACGTTCGCCAAATACAGAAAGGAATTTTTTCTGATTATCACCTGTATATACCTCGCAGTGCAGGGCTTTGTTCTCTTGCCCCGTCACAGTGTTCTGGCAAAATAGGGAATCGCCTGTCCCTTTGTTTTGGATATGTAATCCCGGTTTATTACTGTTGCTGATAATTTTTACAATATCTTCATTTGTGTCAACGCGGAATAGAGGTTGAGAACCTTGATTATCTACGGCATAACCTTTTCTGCTTACAGCCCACAGCCCATTATTTGATAATTCTATCCAGCCTTCATCTGGGTTGCCATAAGTAGAAAACCTATATGTTCCGTTTTCTAATTTTGCACAGTACTTCTCCCCCTTGTCGGTATAAGATTCAATATTTCCGCCAGAGTAAAGATTGATATAAGAATTATTTTTATCAGAGTATATCCTGTCTTTATCAATCTTCCATCCGGCAACGCGGAATACTTCGTTCTTGTCCAAATTGTAGCTAAGGAGTTCTTTTCCATCTTTATCGTAAATTTCCAGTGACTTATTCTGCAAATCAATGCACATCCCGCTTAGGCCTTTTTTATAGTCTTTAGACTTGAGGATACTTGTAATAATTCCAGCCGTAATGGTTAAGATACCGCTTCCATCTGAATTGAAATCAAAAATGTTTTCCTTTCCGTCATAGATAACCATAGACGGCTTTTCCGGGTCAAGTTTAATATGCGTGCCCGTTTCCTTTCCGACAAGCACCATACCGGAGAATTTTCCGGTGCCGTCAATGATTAAACCGTCAGCAGGGGAGTAGCGCATATATATATGTTTGATACCGTTTTCTTTTTTTGAGATTGTGAGTGAAGGTTCCATTGCATTAATCTCAATTGTGTTGTTTTTATAGTCTATGAAAAATCCTTTGTCTGTAATGCTGTATGTCCCTGACTTATTATATATTTTCAGCATTTCGGACAGGATTAGCCTGGAAATCAATACTTCCGCATTCAATCCGTAATCCCATTTCCACTGTCCCTGGCCTGTTTCATCAATATCCGCGTAGTAATATATTTTTCCTAATGCCAGACGTGTATGCCGCCATCCGTCACTTGTAAAGCACAGAAGATTATTGATAATCCGTATCTGTTCGTCATCAAAAGCGTTTTTGGCATCATTCCATATCCGTCCAGTCAACCCATACCGGTCAATTACGAAATCTTGATTGTCCGCGTTCGTAATCATAGTATTGGCAATATCCAGCCCGGCTTCTTTCATGATGGCAAATTCCTGATTTGTCAGATATCCCTTTTCTGCCTGCCTTGTTACGGAATTAAAGTTCGTTGCCATGGAAGATGCCTGCTGGAACAGGCTTTTCAAATCTGCCATCTGGCTATTTGACTTTGTGGCGTCAGAAAATTCCACACTGATCTGTGCAAGGTCAGAGTAATTGAATGTAATAGAAATCAGTCTAAGTTTATAAATGTCTTTGTCTACCTTTATGCGTATCCAGTTCCCAAGCGTAAAATCGTCCCACAGCGGCTCAAATTCCTTCATGGTAAGGAGATTGCCAATCGCTGTGTTAATAGAGTAGCTGATTTCGCATGCCTGTTCTAATTCTTCCCTGGCCCGCCTGATTAACCCATCCACATTTTTGATGATTTCTTCATTTTTGATACCTTCGCCTGCATAGTTTTCATTCCGGTATGTATCTTCCCTCTTAAAAGAACACAATTCAACCCAGAGGCTGTCGCCGTATGAGCCGCCATCAAAATTCACAAGAAAATTCTTCATATTGCAGGTGGATTTGATTTTGTCAATTTTGGTTTTATATGAATCCTTTAGGCTATCTAACGAGTTGATTTTGCTTTCCAAGTAAGCCATCCTTGCATCAAGGCAGCAGATATAGTCATAATATTTCTTCAGCAGGTCGTTGTAGATTCCTGACTGGCTTCCGCCTGCGCTGATATACTGCAAAATATTCTGGTTGTCCGACGCTATCTGTTCACTGTGTTTGGCAACAATCTGGCTGCATGACTCATATGCATCACGGAAAGATTTCAGGCGGTTATAACAATACATCGTATAGTGGATAGGGGGCAAATTTTGTGGATTGCTTTCATTATCATACTGGGCGTATTGTATTGGATTTACGGAATTAGAATTACCGGAAACCGGAGGGTTAAAAGAGACAACTTTGTCCGATACATTACTTTTTTCAAGGGACATTTCAAGCTGTTGTTTTAAATACAGAAAATAATCTGTAGTAAAAACCGGATTTTTAGCAGATGTATAATAAATATTCCACCCGTCTTTTACGGAAAGGGAAACGGAAGAGGTATATTCATCATTCTGTGCTGCGCTTTCATCTTTATATGCCTCCTTCAAAAAGATATGGGAAGAAAATACGATATTTGCACTGGAAGAGCTGACGAGAGACAAGTCTATCTCATACGTATCCGGGATAATCTGTTTTGCAAAAGTCTTTATGGAAGAAAGCACACTGCCCGCAGTCTGTTCTTTAGAGGATTTGCAGGCATATTTGATTTTTCCGCCCGCGCCAAACAATTCATTATGCACTGTCCTTGCCGTTGTCTTGTCTGTCTTCATGTCAGGCATCATGCCAGACTGGTAATATAGCAGCTTATCCACACATTCATTATAGCTGTCCCACAATCGGTTATATTCATCCTGATAGGAACGAACTAATTGGTTATGTCCCGCTAATGCCCTCTGCAGCGCAGAAGACATCTGTGATTTCTGGTATTCTGAGAACATCCAGAGATAATTCCCATCCATTAAGCGGTCCCCGAGCAGATTAGTTATCGTGTCGTCAGCACCTTCAATTTTAAAACAGTTTTTTACGGAATCTTTGTCCCCTGTTAATGTAACGGATTCTGCAAGGTTCTGGTTGTCAATAAAAACACCGGAATCTTTGCCGTACCCATAAGTTATATAATCGGATGATTGGCAGTGCTGGCATACCCCATCTTTCACATTTCTATAATCATTGGCAGTAATACAGGATTGCCTGTTACAATGGTCTTTGAGGTCATAGCAGTTGACTTCCCGTTTAAAATTGTCAAATATGAAAATACATTCAAGTTCCTTTGCCACAGTCTGCAAAAAGTCATATACTGTCTGGTTATCGCATGAGAAAGTGCGCTGTATACAGGCAACGGAAGCGTCCACGTGGCCAATTGTATAATGCGGCATGGCACGAAAAACCCTATGGAGCAGCGAGCCTTCCGGGTTATCCATTGTCGCATTCGGGTTATATAAGATGGTAGGAATAACGTCCTTATCCTTATCTTTATCTTCTCTTACTTGAATTGCAAAATCATCATCGGTATTAATGCCCAGCGTAATATATGTCTGTGATGTCTCCGCTTCACCAAGAGATATTCCGGTTACCTGCTTATAGGCACATTCTTCAACGGTCAGCGGGGCGGCGATTTCAAAATAGCCCTTTCCCTCTACGAGAATAACCTGTATGTTGTCTATTTTATCCCAGAATGGATTTTCTTCCCCGTTGTTGTATTTGTATATTTTAAAATTCACTTCATCGTTTTGGTTCAGGCGCATGACAGTGTGCAGTTCCGCGGCAGGATAAAGCTCTCCCTGTCTGTTTAGCAGCCTGTCGCAGATAAATATCTTGTCCTGTTCAACAGAACCGTCCCTGTTAATTATAAACTGGCTCATTATGGCAGCACGCTCCTTATCGTTCTATAACTGAAAGACAGGCGGCAGCTTCCGCCCGCCACTGTAAAAATGTTTTTTCTTGTTTCATTTATATCTGAAAAATTAATTAACCTTGGATATTTAAAGTTAAAATCATTGTTGATATTTTCTCTTGTGTGGCCTGTATTTTTTGATGTTTCAATCATGTGGTTTGCTATCGTGATGTGCTCCCCGTTTTTACAGTTTTTTAATTGTGTCACATACTGTATTGTGGGGGAATAGAGGGCATCCAGATTATTTTTTATCTGCAGGTTCTGGGCATCCGATGTCATTAAAATATCCGTTTCATCAAAATACAATGCACCCGCTGTATCACTGTCATTGTAGATTGCAAAGGAACTGCCGTTGCTGCAGGAAACCTCATAAATCTGCACATCGCTGTAGCCAAATGGGGCGTCACAGGTAACATCAATCTGGGCGCCGACAATTGCCCCCTCAACCCTGATCCACTGTAATTTATTCTGTACGCGGAAAAAGGTATTTTCGCAGCCCTCATATCCTCCCTGAAAGAAGCGCAGGAATTTATAGCCGTCCGTGCGGACCAGCCACCGGAGTAAAAAAGCGCAGTCCTGCTGCGACAATTCGTAATTTTTGTCTTTATCAATGCCGCAGTCAAATTTTCCGATTTGGAAACTTGCAGTCAGGGGATTTTCATATTTGCTGCCATGAAAGTTCCATGAATAGGAATTTGACGGTTTTGAGGTACTAAATGTAACTTCATTTCCTGCCGTCCCGACACCATCATTAGAGAATCCGTCAAACCCCACTATGTAATAGCCAAGGTCAGAGGATTTTATTCCATTAAATTCAAACACATCTGCATACATCCATAACACCTCCAATCGTTTATAAAGTATAAATTTATCATTCAAAATTTTTTGGCTTAATCCTTTACACCTTTGTTAATCTCACGCATGTAGCGGAGCATGCCGATATGCCTGCAAACACATTTGAACAGCATAATCCGGTATTTCCATCTGTTTTTGATTCCTTTTATCTTGAGCCTGTCCAGTTCCCTGTACTGCCCATATAATTTTTCTATGACATCTGTGTACCGTTCCATTTCCGTAAGCATTTTCTGGCTGAGGGATTCATTGCTCAATTCGTGCATTCTCTGGTTTTCTTCCGTTAATCTTTTGTTGTCCTTCACCAAAAGTTTGATTTTTCTATTTTTTGTCATGTCCTACTCCTATCATATTAAGGTTAAGAGGGCAGTATCAAACTACCCTCTCATGTACTAAATCCTTTTTAATGAGTTTCTGATTGTACCAGTTGAAATATCGCCTAATGCAATCTGTTCAATGTCACTTCTGACATCATATTCGCGCAATGTCTTCCGGAATGTTTCTTTGTCTACTACATTGCTTCCGTCAAGATGTATGCTGACATCCCCCACTGTCACAGGGCTGTTTACCGTGTGGCAGCCAACCATCTGGGAGTAGTCTGGGATTTGTGCTGCATACTCTGTCATACTGTTTAAAAGATCAAGATTGTCCGTAAGTTTCTGGAACCGCTCGGTCTGCTCAACCGTGAGGATGCTTTCACCGCGCTTTACAGTAATCAGACCGTCATCACCATTCCTTATAACAGCTGCGTTGAGCCCGGATGCAATACCTCCTTTTGCAAAACCTGCCTTCTGGAATGCCTTTAGGATTTTATTTGCTTCTTTGGTGGTGACATTATTTTTATCTTTCACCTGAATTCCCAGATATGCTCCGAGAAGCGCTTCGTTCGCATTAGAGAGCGTTTTTCCCGAATAGATTTCTGCAATGTATTTCAGGAGTGGATCTGTCTTCATGCGCTGTTTCCCCGTTTCCGTTGTCGGCTTATGCAGTGCACTGCTATTAAGAAATTCCTCAATTACATCCCGCTCGGCTTGTGCTGAGATAGTGCCCCTAAAAGCAATACCGTTCATTTGGCCGTTGGCTTTATCATGCATGATATCTTCCGCCCTTAAGTAGACAAGCTTTTTTTCTTCTTCCCTCTTTTTCTTGGCTTCTTCTTCCTGTTTGCGTTTCTTCTCTTCTTCCGATTTATTTTGCAGCAGGGCTTCCATCCAGCGTTTCATTTCTTCGTCTGTTATTGATGCAAGATCCCTTATTGTGTTTTCTGGATTTCCGGAAGAAGAATCTGTACCGCCTGATGGGGAATCTGGATTTTTAGGGTCCGTATCAAGCTGGTTATTTACATTGGTGCCTGTATTATTTTGGTGTGTTGACTCATAGGAAGTTCCGCCATAATCTATGCTGTGCTCTGTATGTGTGCCGTCCTTGTTGTATGTAGTGATAATAGACAATGCATCCCCCAGCCCAAGTGAATCTAATGCCCTTGTAATGGCTTCCGGATTGTCTGTAAGCATCTGCATGAGTTTATCCATAGAACCGTCAATATCTTTCCTGAGGTCGTTCATCATTTTTTCCCAGAAATTCTCTACTTCCTCCGAAAGGCTGTCAAGCATATCTGACTGGTCATCATGCCACCTGTCATATTCGGTATCCTTTAAATCTTCCTGTGCTTCTTCGAGGCTTACCTGTAATTTTTGTAATTTCGCTCTCGCTTCCTCACTATTATCACCCGACAGCGCCGCAATCTGCTTCTGGATTAAAGTAATATTGTTTGTCTGCTTTGCAACCTTTTTCTGGTATTCATATAAGTCCTTCTCTGTTGCCAGCGCCTTCTTTTTCTTTTCAATCAGTTCATTGATGGAATCAATCTGTACCTGCATTGCATTGTCAACAAGGTCAAGTATGGCATCCTTCTCATCTGCAATAGCTTCCAAGGCATTTCTTATCACATCCAGCTCTTTTTCTTTTGTCTCAAGAAATTCCTCTTCTGTCAGCCCGTCAGTACCATTTAGATGGTTTTCGTAAATTTTCTTTAGCTTCTCCCTCGCATTTTCAATGGTTTCATTCTGGTTGTCTATGCTGGAGAAGCGGAGTGATATTGTGGCAAACCCTGCATCTGTCAGCCCGCCGGATTCCTTGCTTGTCAAATCCTGATGGGAGAGCATTCCGACAAGGAAGTCAAGGTGGTTCTTTGTGGCATCAAGCTGCGCAGCCATTAATGAAAATTTCTTAAGGTCTAATTCATTAACTGCCTTTTGCCATTCTATCGTATTCTGCTTGCACGAATAAAGAGATTGTTCAATCGATTCCATATCATCTTTCCATGTATACCATTCATCTGACCCGGCTTCCAGATTTTTTCCTGATTCCGCTAATTCCGCACGCTTATTTATCAGTTTTTCTTCTGTATCGGAAGAAATCTTCATCATTTCCAAATACATTTCTTTGGAGGCGGATTTCCCTGCTGCTTCCAGCGTTGCAATTTTTGCCTGAACAGTTGCAATCTGGGCATCATTTAAGCTGGTCAGATTGTCATACTCAGATTTGATGTTGTCATACATTCTCTTGTATGCTGCCCGGATTTCAGACTTTTCTTCCTCTTTAACAAGTTTGTATTCGGCGCTTTTTTCACCATGTTCAAGTTTAGCAATCTCTGCTTTCCATCTATATTGATCTTGGAGATTTTGCAGGCTTGTTTCCTCATATTTATTTTTATCCTTTGCATTTGTGGCATTTTCAGCACGTTTCTGGTTTAAGTTAAAGTGGGCTTCCCTGTCATCGGCACGATTTTGGTGTTGTTGTATTTCAAGATCACGCAGTGCTTTTTTCCTTTGTGCCCGAAGTTCTGCTGCTTTGGTTTCATTTTTTTCCAATTCAGCATTTTTAATCTGGTAATAATAGTACTCTTTTATCCACTCAACTTTTTTCTGCAGATATTTGTTTTTGCCTTTCACAGTTTTTTGATTTTCCACCTGCGCATCAATGGCAGAGAGCTTGCTGTCAGCACGGTCAATGTAAAGCTGATTCCGCTCTTTCTTTAGCTCCCTGATGGCTTTTTTTGCCTCAATGGCTGCTTTTTCGGCTGCTTTTGCCTTATCATAATAATCTTGATACGTCTGGATAATCTCTGCAATTTTGGATTCATACTTTTTAATATTCAGGGAACCATTTTTTACCTGTTTAATGGTCTTTTTGTTGATTTTATTTGACTTTGCATATTTATTTGCTATTTTCTGGTACTTTTTTGCCGCTTTTTCCTGTTTATGCAATAGTTTAGTTGTCTGTTTAATCTGGGTGCTCAGATTATCTTTCTTTGGTTTTAAAGCAAACAGATTTTCAAATTTCGCTTTGGTCAGGTCGATCTTTGACTGCAGAGTTTCGAGCTTGCGCGCAATCCAGTCAATTAGCTGGTAGGATTTTTCCTGTTGTGTCTTGCCATCTTTATCGCCAGAAGAGGAACCATTATACGTGATTCCGTTAAAATCGACAGGTTTAGCGCGGTTAAGCTTATTAAGTATTTTGTCCCTTTGTTTTTGCTCCTTTTTAGCTGCCTTTTCATTTTGTATAATAGACACTGCCAACTCATAGCCTTTGTCCTGCTTGACGCGTTGTAAAAACGGTTTGTTAAGAGGATTGTTTTTTGCTGCATATTCTTCAGGTGACATCTTATATTTAGCCTCAAAAGCAGCGCGCTCACTTGCGTATGGCGCATTTGAAAAATCATCTGCTACACCTGCTGCATTGATAGCGTCTACCATCCTGTTATAAGCAGATATCTTATCAGACAAAAGCTGTGTCCATTTAATATAATCCTCGGAATACTGCACTCCCAAAAGCTGCATTAATGCCGCATTTTTTCCGCCAAGTGCATTGCATGCCTCAGCAAAGGAGATATCTTTTTTTAGCAGAAGCTCCTGAAAGTTATTTAAATCTGCCTGCCTTTTGGCGTTGGATTTATTTTCCAGTTCCGCCGCTGCCTGCGCCATAATAGCTTTTCCCCTGTTTACGTTATTGATATAGGAATTAACTATCTCTGCGGCATTGGAAACACCTGCGTCCTTTAGGTTGGCAATTACGGCACTTTTTGTTTTCTGCGTCACCCCGACTAAGGTGTTTTGGTTTTTCAGGTATGCGGTGATGATATCGTCAAATGCCTTTTTGATTTTCTGGCTTCCACTGGAAGGGTCGCCTGCAATCCGGCTGAATAAATCAAAATCCTTACCGCCATTCATTTGTTTCAGTACATTAGGTAAGCCTTCCAGCGTAGAGGCGGTAACAAATTTCTTATCCTGAAATTCCTGATACGCTGATTGGAGGCTTGACATGCCGTTTGAGAATGCAGACAATTTTTCCTGCATAGTCAGCATATCGGTGATATTGTCTTTGACGCGTTTTGCAGACATTCCGGTCTCGCTGAGGAGATGGCTATACTTTTCTGTAGATTCCAGTGTCTCTTCCGAAATTTCGCCGGCTCTGGCAAGTTCAAGAAGTTCCTGTTTGGTTTCATCCGCTGTATCTTTCCATGCTTTGTTGAAGGAAAGAAGCTTTGCTTCCTCAATAGCTTTCTTTTCTTCTTTTATGGCATTTTGGAATTCTTCAAAAGTCATGCCATCAGTGCTCTTGATGGTGTAAGCAATCTCTAGTTCATTGGGAGTTAATTTTTTGATGTTTTCTTCACCGAAACGATTAGACAGCTCCTGATAATTTTCAGATTGTACTACTCCCAATTGTTGAAGAAGATCTATCAATTCAATGATATCCATATTATAGTCCTGAGCACATTTTTCTAACGCACCATAACCTTCGATTTCTTTATCGGTTGCAGTTTTGGCATTAAAAGCAAGGAGATCATCAGTTGACGAGCCTTCTAATTTTGATAGATTGGCATTTATTTCATCCATTATGCCATTTTCGTTTGTACTGAAATCAACTTTAAACTGCCATTGACTGACTTCTTTCTGAATCGTAGGATAGAGGTTTTCAAAATAATTAGCAACATCAAAATCATTATTGTCTCTGGCAATTTTTATAGCATTTTGAAGGGTATTTGAATATCTTTCGGATGCAGCTTCCAGTTGTGTTTCATTACCTGAAATCTTTGCGGCATTGAACATTTTTGCTGCCTCATTGAGTGAGTTATATTGTTCTTTATAGGGATTATCGGCTGATTTACTGAGTATCTTATCATAAAGAATAAATTGTTTGTACAAAGTATCATTGGCATTAATCAGTTCATTAACGTAAATAAGTTCTTCTTGTAATATGTCAGAAAAATTTGTGTCAGCAAAATCATATGTACTTGTTAGATCTTTTATTCTTTGGAGCTCATCTTGGATTTCATATGCAGAACCATAAAAAGAAAAACCATCATCTGTTTTAGTGAAGCCTGATGATTCTAAAAGTTTATCAATATTTGCATTCATTGTTAATGGAATTTCTACTGAATGCTTTTCGATATCGTCAATTATTTCATCAAAATTACTTTTTGGTTTTTCTTTTCCTTCATTTAAAGGTGTGAGTGTTAAAAGGTTGCGTAATTCTATGGCAGCATCTTCATGCAGTTTTATAAAATCTTCAACATAATCACTTAAATCTTTTTCATTTATTTTTTGCTTTTCCTCTTCATATTTTGCTCTTTTTAATTCGTCCAATGCATCAGTCTCACCTTTGATTGCTTTGGTAATTGTATCTATGCCGCCTGCTTCTATGCCATATTTTTCTATTAATTCTGTTTGAATATCCATTAATTCCCTGCGTGCATCTGTCACATCTTCAATGGAAGAACCAGAATCATTTAGTTTATCCTGTAGTTCCAGTATTCTTGCCTTATAGTTGTCAATATCAGACGCTGTGTTACTGAATTCGCTTCCCAATTCAAATGCCTTAGAGCGTAAGTTGTCTGTTTTATGCACCATATCCGAGATAAGTGTCACGGCACCCTGTATTACGGCACCCAATCCAAATCCAATTGCTGCATTGAGTAAAATCGTTCCCAATCGGAGTGAATTTGTTGCTATACCTGCAGCTTCGAGAGAAGCTTTGTAACCCTTTAGGCTTGCCGGGGCTTCGGAACTGCATGTTTTAAGATATTCACGAAGCTGTGTTGTGTTTCTTACTGTGTCGTTTTCGAAGGAAGAAATATCAGTAACACCATTGCCTAACTTTTGATTCCATTTATTAATGGCTATTTCGGCATCTTTAAAATGTTTTATCTGGGTAATGTCTATACCCAAGAGGTTTCCGTTGATATCGAGGTTTCCTTCTTCATTAAAAATATGCAATCCATAGTCTTTGTTTTTGGCAGTCATTCTAGCAGTAATCCCGGCTAGTGCGAGGGGGATTACGTCAAAAGTATCTATTAATTTTGTGGCTGAATTTAATAAAGAATCAAGAAAACTGATGCCGCCTTTGAGCACAGGCTTATTTGTGATGCTGTTTACTAACTCGTCCCAGCTATTCGTAAGACTATTTAGGCGTCCTTCCAGACTATTTGCAGATTGTCCTATCTGTATTAAAGCAGAACTCTTTCCATTGGAATAGTCCACAAGCATTTTGTCAAATAAATCCATGTTCTGTAAAAGGGCAGCCAGTTTTTCGGTTTGATATTCACCACCTATATTAGTTAAAATTTCTGCTTTTAATGGATCATTTTCATTTAATTGATTGAATATTTTTGCTAGATCTCTTATGATAGAAATTGGATTGCGTAGTTTTTCTGCACCATTAACCATTTCTGTCATAGATACATTTGCTTTATCCAAAGTATTGGTGATGTTATGTGAATCTGTATTTTGCAGATTGTTTAAAATATCTTTCACTGCAGTGCCGGTTTCGTTTCCATTAGAATTGCTTGTGGCCTCTATCGTACCGATCATTGCAGATAAATCTTCAATTGAAACCATGTAATTTGATGCAGCGGCACTTGCTTTAACCATTCCTTCCGCCATGTTCCCTAATGTAATACCATTGATTTTAGAAATCTGATTTTGTCCATTTAATACAGTATTTAAAGCCTGAATGTTACCATTATATTTATAAGCATTATCTGTGGCTAATATATAGCTATTTGCCATATCTGTTGTCATATTACCTGCAGATTGTGCCAGTAAAGATAATTCGGCCATCTCCTTTGACGCAGTTTTGTAACCGGAATGCACCATATTCTGGACACTAAGCAGATAATCGCCAGATAATTTACCAAATTTGCTGGCAATATCAAATGACCCGTTTCCTAATTCAGTTAATTGTTTTTTACTTAAATTTGTAGTTTTGCTGATTTCTTCAAGAATTCCATCATTGTTTTTTATGGT
Source organism: bacterium D16-36 (assembly GCA_003611745.1). Taxonomy (GTDB): domain Bacteria; phylum Bacillota; class Clostridia; order Lachnospirales; family Lachnospiraceae; genus Butyribacter. Next base: position 30,101 of record RAYF01000037.1, read on the forward strand.
TTTTAAACTTTTTTGAAAGTTGTTGATTATAAGGCTTGATACCCCCAATGCAGAACTGATTTTTGTAATTCCACTAATCAGGCTTTTGATTTTGTCAGCAGTACTTTTTGTCGCATATCCGGTAGCAGTCACTTCATTCTTTAATAATTTGAAGCTATTTCCTGCAATTCTTAGGGAATCATCATCATTTACATTATCTATATTGTTGCGTAGTTTATTTACTTCTTTTGATAAAGCGTCTGACTCTTTTATTCTGGGGTTTTGAGCCAGATATGATGTAAATTGATTGTTCAGCCTTTCCTTCTTTGAGGCAATGTTGACGGAAATCGGAATGTTCTGAATGCTTTTTTTAATATCTGAGATTACTTTCTGTGCCTTTAGCTTCATGGCACCTTCGTTAATGTCTAATCCAATGTCTTTGAAGGAAACCTCGTTTAAAGCTTTGTTAATATTAGCGTTCAGGGCCTTTTTATCAAGTCTTGCCTGTAATTTAATTTGATGGACCTGACCTTCAAGTTGTCTGATTATCTGGTTTAGTTGTTGCTTGCTTGTACTCTTTGCCAAGACTGCAGTCAGCCGAAGAGTACTGACAATTTTCTCTAATTGTTTGATATCATCATTGATTTGCTTTTTTGATTTAGCCTTGTCTAGCAATGCGGCTAATCTAAGCATAGATTCATTATTTTTCAATTGCTATTCCTCCTAATCTTAAAATTTTGTATATAAAAAAGAGAGGTTATCCTCAAATAGCCTCTCTTAAAATTATCATTATTCTGTTTTGTCAAATATTTATTCAAAATCTTTTTTTGCATTTGGCACATATTCTATCAACTTTATTGGTAGCAAAACCCGTTAATAAACTGAATTTTCTGGGAACTAATTGGAACTGGGTAGAAAAACAATATGGGCAACGGATTTCTGACGATGGAGGGCTTTTAAGAAGTGGGCTGTTAGGACATACTTTTCTTAGCTGTCTTTTGGCATCTTCCATATCGGTTGCTTCAAAAGTGTAAGTAGGAGTTTCATCGTCAAATAGCATTGAATCTAAAGTTGCACTGCGACCACCATAATAATAATAGGTTATCTTTTCTTTAGGTGGTTCTGGTTTCTCGTGATTAGAAGCTTTATTATCGCCTAAAAGGGATGCCCCACATACCAGACATGTATTCTCGCTGCTTTTTTGTTTTAATATATCTTCATCAAAAATAGTGTTACATTCTGGACAAACAATTTTTCTTCCCATATTTTCAACCTGCCTTTTCTTTTTATTATACAATTATAGGTAGATATATGCAACTATGTTTTTAACCTTATAGAATTTTTTTGATAACTATCTTCTTTTCGACAATTTTCATCACATATCTTCAAAAATCGACAAAGGAACAAAGTAAATTGCATTTTAGTATTTATGTATAATGTGTTATAATTTTATATAAGAAAGTATAGAACAATTTTATTCCAGAAGACGGATAAGAATATAATCTATATTCATGTAAAAAACGGATTTATTAAGAAGGAGGAAGAAATATTGAGTACGTCAAATAAAGTGACTTTTATCGTTGGCATAATTGGTGCTATTGCTACTGTATCAGCAGCATTTATTTCATCTAATTATGCTGAACAAAAAATTATGAAGAACTTACAGAACTCTATTGGAGAAGTGTCTGGGAGTAATAATACTATTACATTAAATGATGTTAATGATTTTGTGAAAGATTATGAGCAGGTAAAAATATCTAATCCTGAATTATTCAAGGAATAACAGCATTAACTGCTGAAACCCGCATAGTTACTGTATTTTAATTGAATATTGC
>RAYF01000038.1 GCA_003611745.1 bacterium D16-36
AGGGTTTACCCCTCCGTGGTGGAGGGTAGCCGCCTTGGCCCTATGGTTTTCCCATGCCGATAATATACCATATTTTTCCGGCCCGGACAAGGGCAAAGCCGGATTAACCCACCCAGTTGGGTTAATCTGGTACAATTTTTTTGTGAAAAATAAATGCTTTTTATACGTATATAAACATGTAGAAGAAAGATTACTGGTAACAAACTGGTAACAAAAAAGTGGCTGAGAGCCTATAAAATATAAGGATTTTTTGTATCCGTCTTAAGATTTGATTAAATAAAACATAAGAATTATGAATAATGAAGAAATCAAAAAAGAACCATCAATAGACAGTCCTTAACAAATAGTGCGCGATCAGGGGTTCGAACCCTGGACACCCTGATTAAGAGTCAGGTGCTCTGCCAGCTGAGCTAATCGCGCTTATCTTTAATGTTTTAACAACAACATTAGTATTATAACAAAAAATCGAAAAAAAAGCAAGTACTTTTTGAAATTAAATTTCGTTTAAGGATAATAGCAAAAGGCGCTTATATAGTTTTTTAACTGTATAAAACGGAAAAATTTTTCGCAGCCTCGTGCGATATGGTAGATATTCCTTATGCGTCGTATCTGCCTCCTTATAAACTGAAATTTTAAATCTTCTCCACGGGCACAGCGGTTCTTGCCCCCGTTTCTGCTTCTGCACCCATCCCCAATACTGGAGCCTTATCAGACCTTTTCCAACCAAATTGTTCAAAAGGGTAGTTTTCAATAGCCTCATTCAAAATCTCGATGGCTATTGAAAAATTATTCTGATCTTCAAAGGGCATCCCATTAAAATATAGATATGTACAAGGTGGAAGTTCTGCAATTTCGTATCCGTCAGGGAGTGGTTTGTCATACTCCAATGGAACTTCAACAAAAAATGCATTGCCGCTTGTTTCAGGCCTAATTAGGCTCTTTGGCAAACGACCGCCTGCACCTGTATCAAATGCTTCGGGAATACTCTTAAAATAGCCTTCCCATTCGCATCCGACTTCTTCGCAAGCGGAAAAATAATCAGTTGCAGTTATATGTCGCAAAAAAATCAACTTTCGTGCTGGACGCTCAACTACCGTAACTGTGACGACTTTTGATACTTTCTCTTTTTCCATTGAGTTAACACCTTCTTTCGGTATATTATATAATAGGTTATTTCTTATTTCAAATAATCTCTTAAATTCAAACTTGTTATTGCATTAAAAGCATATCACAAAGGCGTGAAAATTTCTATATACTGTTGCTTATTTGTACAAATAGCAGCGTATAAATGTAACATTTCTATTATTGACATAAAATGAAATGTTTAAAAACAATTATAGTGATATTATAAATCTGTATTGTTTGACACATTCCATTATTGTGTTATTATTGTTTTAGGAAAAATAAAATTGCAAGCTGAGATGAGGGTATCTCCGAATTCAGATTCAAACAAGTTTGTAAGCCGGGGAGTTATCCAATCAAGCGAAATCGCCAGTATATTTATAGGAGGATGGATTAGGATGATAGCAAAGAGAATGCTAAAGTATGTGGAGGGGAGTTCTGTTACCAGGGCAATGTTTGAGGAGGGGAAACGTCTGGCGGCTCTTTACGGGGCGGAGAATGTGTTTGATTTCAGCCTTGGGAATCCGAGTGTAGAACCTCCGGAAGCAGTTAAGGAAGCGATTTTGATGGTTTTAGATGAAGTCCACCCCGGTAAAGTGCATGGCTATATGAATAATGCAGGGCATGAGGAGGTACGGGATGCAATTGCAAAGTCATTGAACCGGAAGTTTGGTACGGATTTTAATGAGATGAATATTATCATGACAGTTGGGGCGGCAGGCGGACTGAATGTTATTTTGAAGACAATTTTAGATGTTGGGGACGAGGTGATAGCGTTTGCCCCATATTTTGGGGAATATAATAATTATGTGGCTAATTTTGATGGGACAATGGTGGTCGTACCGCCAAATATCCCGAGTTTTCAGCCGGATTTAGAGAGATTTGCGGAAAAGATTACAGCAAGGACAAAGGCTGTTATTGTAAATACGCCAAATAATCCTACAGGTGTAGTGTATTCAAAAGAGACTATCCGGAAGATGGCAGGAATTTTAGAGGATAAGCAGAAGGAATTTGGTACGGATATTTATTTAATTGCAGATGAGCCGTATCGTGAATTGGCTTACGATGGTGTGGAAGTTCCTTATCTGACAAAATATTATAACAATACTATCGTAGGTTATTCCTACAGCAAGTCTTTGTCCCTGCCGGGGGAGCGGATTGGATATCTTGTGATACCAAAGGAAGTGGATGATTTTGATAATCTGGTCAATGCAGCAACAATTGCAACAAGGATTCTGGGGTTTGTCAATGCGCCGTCACTGCAGCAGCTCGCGGTGGCAGAGTGTCTGGACGAGACTACAGACATTGCTGCATATGATGCGAACCGAAAACTTTTGTATCATAAATTAACAGAGCTTGGTTTTGAGTGCACGAAGCCAGAGGGGGCATTTTATATGTGGGTGAAGGCACTTGGTGACGATGATAGTGCCTTTGTGGCAAAGGCAAAAGAGTTTAACCTGCTTCTGGTACCGGGCAGTGCATTTATGTGCCCCGGATATGTGAGGATTGCGTATTGTGTGGAAGAAGGCATGTTAAAACGTTCCTTTGGGGCATTTGAGAAATTGGCGCAAAGTTATGGGATTTAGAAGTTTTGCGGCATATTGGCCAGATCTATGTCTAATATAGTAAACGCATGTATTTTATGCGTTTATTATAGCTGTTTAAAGGGGTGCCGAAGGCATTTGGAATATAAAAAAGTAAATCGAAGAAATGAGGAGAGTTATGAGCAGTTGGAGAGATAATTTAAGAAAAATTGACCCATATGTACCGGGTGAGCAGCCGGATTTTCCGGATATGATTAAACTGAATACAAATGAAAATCCTTATCCACCGTCACCGAGGGTGCGTGAAGTTCTGGATCATTATAACGAAAGCAAGCTTCGGCTGTATCCGGATCCAAATTCGGCGGTTTTGGTTCAGGCAATTGCTGATTACAATAAAGTAAAGAGCAGTCAGGTTTTTGTGGGGGTTGGCTCGGATGATGTGCTCGCCATTGCATTTATGGCATTTTTTAACTCGGATAAACCGATTCTATTTCCGGATATTACATATTCTTTTTATGATGTCTGGGCGGAATTGTTTCGGATACCATATGAACAGATTCCGCTGGATGATAAGTTTGAGTTGGTTCCTGCTGATTATTATCGGGAAAATGGCGGTGTTGTGATTGCGAATCCAAATGCGCCGACAGGGGTTGCGCAGAGTATAGACGCTTTAGAAGATATAATAAGGAATAATCAGGATGTGGTGGTTATTATAGATGAAGCTTATGTGGACTTTAGCTCCCAGACCGCCTTGGAGTTGATTCACAAATATGATAATGTTTTGGTTGTCCAGACATATTCAAAATCCCGTTCCCTTGCTGGAATGAGGATAGGGCACGCGTTTGGAAGCGAGGAACTGATTGCCGCCATGAGCGATGTGAGGTTCTCCTTTAACAGCTATCCTATGACAAGGCTCTCTGTCGAAATAGGTGCTGCAGCTATCAAAGATGTGGAATATTTTGAGCAGACAAAAAGGCAGGTGATAGCAACCCGTGAGTGGGTTAAAAAGGAACTTCTGTGCCTTGGGTTTACTTTTGGGGATTCCATGACGAATTTCATTTTTGCGAGCCACGCCAGAGTTCCGGCACAGGTTATATTTGACGGGCTGCGCGAAAAACATATCTTTGTACGCCATTTTTCTGCAAAGAGGATTGAAAACTACCTCCGTATATCTATAGGGACTGAGGAGGAGATGAGGCGTTTTTTGGAAGCGACAGCAGCAATAATAGAAGAATATCAGGGGTGATATGGTGGAATATTTTGGATTATTTGCGTTTATGATTTGTATCTGGATTCTTTCTGGAGCTTCCCACCCGGCTAAGGTGAAAAAACTGCAGCGCAGGGTGGAGGCATTGGAGAGGAGAACAGGGCAAGGAGTGAAAGATAGCGAGAGTGAGGTGGTTCAGATGTCGAGATTGATTAAAGAATTAGAAGGCAAGTGGTGTATTATAGATTCCGATGATTTGGATGTGGAAAAGGTGCGTGTCTGCGATGTGGACGGGGAATGGGTGAAGGTAGAGTACAAGGAAGTACAGTACAAAAAAGGCGCTCCAGAGAAGGTAAAGACGAAGCTGATTCGTGTGGATTCTATTGACAGTGTGGAGATAGCAGAAGAATAGGCAGTTGCAGAATGATTTCCATTTAAGGGACGTTCGTACAAAGGACTAAAGGACTAAGCTTTTTTGAGAAGAGCTTTGTCCACTGTACGACGCGAATTTCCCGTAGAATGAAAAAAATGCAATAAATGTTAAAAAAGGTGTTGACATTATGGTGTAACTGTAATATAATTCTACTTGCGTCGCAGATGAAAGACGAATGAAGAATGTTGGTTCGATTCGGGGTGTGGCTCAGTTTGGCTAGAGTACCTGATTTGGGATCAGGGGGTCGCAGGTTCGAATCCTGTCACCCCGATTAGCGGCGTTAATTAAATAGTGAGAAGCAGGTTACTTGGAGCTTCAATTTTGAGTTATGCGGGTGTAGTTCAATGGTAGAACACCAGCCTTCCAAGCTGGATACGTGGGTTCGATTCCCATCACCCGCTCTTATACGTGCTAGTAGCTCAGTTGGATAGAGCAACGGCCTTCTAAGCCGTTTGTCGGGGGTTCGAATCCCTTCTGGCACGCTTTCAGTTTAGAGAGGTTTTCTAGGCTGGTTTTATGGCAATATGATGCAAATCATATGGTGGGTATAGCGCAGTTGGTTAGCGCGCCAGATTGTGGCTCTGGAGGCCCTGGGTTCGAATCCCAGTATCCACCCTTTTAATCCTTGTTATCAATTTGTAGCAGGGATTTTTTTATAAAATAGAGTGTTGCCTGATTTTGGAGTAAGAAACAATCTATCAGAGATGAAATCAAAGGCTATCTCTAAATAAATATTGGGCTATCGCCAAGCGGTAAGGCACAGGACTTTGACTCCTGCACTCGTGGGTTCGAATCCCGCTAGCCCAGTTAAGGGAATCCCTTGTAAACATTGGTTTTATGAGGGATTCCTTTTTTGCTTTATAGGAAATTGCGATTTTTGAGGAGAAGAAAAAGAATGAGAGTTCACTAAACATATGTTAGATGAACTCTTGTCTGGGAATGACGGCAAGGCGACACGGTTTAGAAGATATAAAAACCTTCTACCCCAGTTTCGTCATTAAATAAGCCGTCTTTATTATAAGAAATAATCCATGTCGAGAAGGCTATCCTCGCTCATGCGGCGAATGTCCTCGGATGTCATGCCTTCGGGTGGGTTATCCATATATTTTTTGCGTAGCATCTCTGCGTTTATTCTGCTTAAAGAACAAGCGTGAAATAGCGCTGTTTACAGCATGGAAGAGACAGTCAGGCAGGGAGCGGTCATTCAGGAAGAAATCGCGGGGCTGTTCATCAATGGTAAAAACACAGTGGCAGTGTGGGGCATTGACAAGCTTAAAGGACATGGAGGTAATGTGTTGCATGGCGTAGGGATTTCCACAGGTAGGGCAAAAATGGCTGTGGCAGCGGAAGGGAACGAATTTCGACTTTCCGCAATGAGGGCAGTCGAACATTGTCTCGCCAAAGGCGGGATCTCCACAGTTAATCATTTTTAGCCACGTTTTCGATGACAGAGTCACGGGGATATAGAATATAAATCATTTCTTCATAATGCTTTTTAAAAATATCTTGTAGTATGCTCATAAGACTATTATGCAGGAAAAGGAAACAAAAAGAATCCCCTAATTCCCCCAGAGGCCGCTGAAAAACATTCTATTTCTTAATATTGAATTTTTACCAAAAATGCATATAACTAAAGACATCACGTCTCTGTGGGTGTATACTGTATTTGCTAAGAAAACAATAACCCGCAAAGGATGATGTCTTATAGAAAACAGTATATACCATTCAGACCTGTTTTACAATTGTTAAAAAAAATTAAGCTTGTGCCGTATTTTTCCACAAACGGCCATGAAGCATATCATGGACATACTGATATCCGCTTTTTCTGTTGGATACCGTGGAAAAACCATCGATTTTGAAAAATACAGCCCCTGCCACCGTACCACGGTTGCCCATTTCCTCAGTAATGGAAAATGGGACGATGCCTGTCTGGAAGGCATACTTAAAAGTACCGTTGTTCAGTTCATTTAAAAGGAAGCCAGGCAGTCCGGAAAGCCTGTGTTCTGCATTGTGGACGACATCATCTCATCCAAAACAAAGCTTTCGTCACGGGCTCTGCACCCGATTGAAGATGCGTATTTCCATCAGTCCCATCTCAAGGGAAACATGGATGTATCTATCTTTAAGTGCTTAGGAAATTTTGGATAAATATGTGGAACGGTGGCCGGTGGAGATATTTTTCCGTCAGTCCAAAAACAAACTGGCATTTGACAGATACCAGATCCGTTCCTCGAAAGGAATCCGGAGGTATTCGCTGCTAATGTCGCTGGCTCACCTGATTGCCTACACGGGATGCGGTAAAACTATGTCCTTTGAGGACGGATATGCCTATATTTATAGCCATATCCGGAAAGAACGGCTCCGCTTCATCTACCTGTGCGGGGCAAGGCACGTCCTTTTTGAGGAAATTTTGGCTTTGGTGGCATAGATTTATTGTGCATTTTTCTAAATTTGCTCTTTTATAGATATGAATTTATTAAGTAGAGCATAAATTATGTGCATCCTATTATGTTATTGAGAACCAGTAATATGATAGGATGTAACTAATTTACTGTGGCTACTTTGAAATATTGTCGTAATTCTGTAAATTGTGGTAGATGGCATCGACATAAACCATGTCATCCTGTATACGATAGAGCATAAAGTAATTATGACGTTTAAAGTGTATTGTACGGTATCCAAGGTCACGAAGTCTAGGGTCGCATAGTTTTAACCCACTAGCCATGTAAGAAAGTCGTTCTATCGTATTCTCCATATCGTTCGTAACACTAATTGTAGCTTGTTCATTTTTAAGTTCATAGAGGAGATAATAGGTAATGTTTCTAAAATCCAGCTGAGTCCGGCTAAGACAACTTTAAATCCCATATTCTGCTCTAAGTTCGGCAAGGAATTCACCAGCATTCTGATAATTCCTCTCTGCTGCCTGTTGCCTGGAAGTTTCTAAATCTCTATAGATATCTTCCCGTGATTTTGGCGGCAAAAATTTACCAACAGCTTCATCAGCTGTTTCAAGTTCGCGACGTTTGGAAAGTTTCTTCGTAAAATTCTGAATTTTAATCAAATCAGCTTCTGGAAGAGTTTGCATCATAGAAATTGTATTTTGGAGAGTACTCATTTTAATCTCCTCCTCTCATATTTAAAACATCTATCATGGATGGGTGTTGGTATGCATAACTTCATCTAACTTTATTATAACATCTTATGAGCTAAATATAACTAGTATTTTAAGAAAAAACTGGTTGTAGATTTTCCCTTAAAAAGCCCACGGGATCAATCCCGCAGGCTTTTAATACATAAGTTACTCACAGCCAGGCTGTGCATTGTTAAAGTGCTATTATGTTGTTTTATTTTATCCCTTTTTGTTTTTTGGCATTTGTATCGGAATTCTCGTCCTATCCCGGAACAGGAATTCCAATTTTTTATTAGCATATATGGTCACGGATTCAATCATAGAGTTCCATAAATCATCGTCGAACTCATCTAGAATATCCCCACATTCCCGCAGCTCATCCAGACAACGGCGGATTTGCTAGTTCCTTCCCGATTGCCTTAGAATCTCTTTTTGTATAGCCTCGATTTCCTCCTCGGCCTTTTTACATTCTGTATCCAGTTTAGAAAAGTGCCGGTTGTATTTCTCTTGGTCTTGGATTTGCTTTGTGTTTTCTTCCATATAAAGGCAGAGATTTATTCATCGGATGGCTGTGTTTATTTTGAGCTTCAGCTAGTTGCCTTTCTAATTTGCTGGTATCAGCGAGCAACGGCATCATTTCCTCAAACCGGGCAATATACTGTTCCTTATTGCCCAGCATCCGGTTAAATGCTTCCACGAATGCTGCTTTGGAGGAAAAGTGCAATTATTCTATTGATGTGAATACAGAATAGGTATAATATGTATTCAGGGAAGACAGCCATCTTAATATGTCACAATGGATAAAAAGTATTTTTTTGAAAGGGGGAAAGAGCTATGCCGCAGGCAGTTAGTGATGCATTACGGGAATATATAAAAGGGTTGCATAATATTTATGGTAGCGTAATAGAAAAAATTATATTATATGGTTCTTATGCCAGAGGAGATTTTAATTATTCATCGGATGTTGATATCTTAGTTTTGGTGAATATGGATGATGATGGAATACGGAATAAAAAGACAGAGTTAGCAAATTTTACATTTGATGTGGAGATGGAGTGTGGGGTAGTGTTTTCTCCTGTGGTTGCTAATGCTAAAATGTATTACCGTTGTATGGATATCCTGCCATTTTACCGTAATATTCAGGACGAGGGGGTAAAGTTATATGGATAATAGGGAGGATTTAAGCCGATATAGATTATCGTTAGCACTGGAAACATTGGACACTGCCAAAATGTGTTATGATAATGGTAAATACCGGGATGCAAATAACAGGACATATTATGCGGTATTTTATGCGATACGTGCTGTTCTGGCATTAGAAGGTACTGATTTCAAACGGCATAAGGATGTGTTAGCTTATTTTAATAAGGAATATGTTGCTGAAGAAAAGTTGCCCAGACAGTTAGGGAAACGTGTTAGTAAACTAAAAATAATACGTGAAGAAAGTGACTATAATGATTTATATGTTATTTCAGAAACGGAGACAAAAGAACAGATTGAATCAGCAGAGTATATCTATAAAGAAATCAGAAGTTATTTGGAAAAGTGTTTAAAAAATAAACTATAAATGAGCAAATTTAAAAAATCGCACAACAACTAAGCTATTGACGTTAAAACATCTTCAAAAAGGACGTGCCTTGCCCCACATTGATAGATGTATTTAATCCGTTTCTCTTGGATGTGGGTGTAAATGAAAGCGTAACCATCCTCAAAGGACATATTTTCCCCACATCCAGTACAGGCAATGAAATGTGCCAGTGACATCAGCAGCCAATACCTCTGAATTCCATTTGAGGAACGTATCTGGTACTGGTCAAATGCCAGCTTATTCTTGGACTGGCGGAAAAATATCTCTATCGGCCACCGCTCCACATATTTTTTGAGAATTTCCCCGGTTCTCAGGGAAACATCCGCACTGATAAAAGCCCTCAGTGCCTTGGGGGAATGGAATGCATCCTTTGGGTAGTTGAGCAGCACCGCTGCATTTTCAATGCCATTGAGGTTTCCCAGAGCGCAGTGCTTCCCCATATATGAACTGTACAACAGAGGTATTTAATATGTCCTCCAGCCGGGTATCGCCCCATTTCCCCTTATTAAGGAAATGGGCAACCGTGGTACGGTGGCAGGGGCTGTACTTTTGGGAATTAATGGTTTTTCCATGATATCCAGCAGAAAATACAGATATCAGTATGGCCATGATATGCTTTATAGCTGTCTAATTAGTACAAGATTAGCGGTTGGTAGACATTTTTCCTTTATTCTTTCAGTAAAAAAATTTATCCATAATCAAAATCCAAAAGAGATTGACAAAATCCCCTTGATGGGCTAAACTATTAACCGTTGCAACTGTATTAAGTATAATAATACAGTTGCAACGGTTAATACACTGAAAAGGAGGGGTGTTGTTTTGATTCATCTAGATTATCGGGATTCCAGACCGATGTATGAACAGGTGAGGGATGGTTTTCGCAGGCTGATTATACAGGGGGCTATGGCTGTCGATGAAAAACTTCCATCTGTCCGGGAACTTGCAAGCTCTCTTGCAATCAATCCTAATACGATACAGCGGGCATACAGGCAACTGGAAACGGAGGGGTACGTTTATGTAGTTGCCGGGAAGGGAAGCTTTGTGGCAGGGGTGCCGGAGAAGGAATCTGTCAGGAAAAGAGAGCTTTTGAAGAAACTGGAAGAAATTTTAGAAGAATTATTTTATCTTAACGTTTCTGAGGAGGAGCTGGGGGAGAGGGTTCACAAAGTAAAAGAGGCAATTGGGAGAGAGGGAGGAAAAGTAAATGATAGAGGGAATTGAAATCTGTAAAAAATTCGGTGATTTTACGGCGCTTGACCATCTTTCTTTTCAAGTAGAGACTGGGACAGTGTATGGACTGATTGGCCCGAATGGCGCCGGGAAATCCACCCTTCTGCGCCATACTGCAGGAATTTTTAAACCGGATTCAGGAGAAATTCTTTATGATGGCGAGCCGGTCTTTGAAAATCATGGGGCAAAGCAGAAAATGGCATTTATTCCAGATGACGTATTTTTCTTTAATCATTCTACTATTGTAGATATGAAAAATTATTATAAGGGAATATATCAAAAATTTGATGAAAAGGTATTTGAAGAGCTATGGGCCTGCTTCCCGCTTCTTGACCGCAAAACACCGATGCGGCGGATGTCTAAAGGGATGCAGAAACAGGCAGCATTTATGCTGGCAATCAGCATGCGGCCGGAGTTCCTAATGCTGGATGAGCCGGTAGATGGGCTTGACCCTGTGATGCGGCGGCAGATTTGGAGCATACTTATGAGCGAAGTCAGCGAAAAGAAAATGTCTGTCCTGATTTCCTCACACAATCTCAGGGAACTGGAAGATGTCTGTGACCATATCGGAATCATGAACAAGGGAAAGATCCTGCTGCAGCATTCGTTGGAGGATCTGCAAAGCTCTGTAACAAAAATCCAAGTGGTTTTCGAGGATGAAATGCCGGATTTGGACAGGGAGTTCCATATTGTCAGTCGTTCAGATCTTGGGAAAGTACACACATTAATTATCCGCGGGGACAGTGGGGAGATAACGGATGCACTGAACAAATACCATCTGATATTTATGGAAGTGCTCCCACTAAGTCTGGAAGAAATTTTCATATACGAATTGGAGGGGGAACATTATGAAGTCAAAGATATTATCTTGTAATTGGACAGTTATTAAAAAAGACATTATCTGGCTCTGCCCATTATGGGTAATTGAATTTATACTGCTGCAGCTTCTAAGCAATATTAGTTTGTCTTTCAGTTTGGCAAATACGTTCCATGATAAAATGCTTCCCTCCCACGAAAAAGTGGCCAAGGCACAGGATGCAATGGCAGGGCTGTTGATCGGCGAGGACAATGTTTTGATTACTGCAGTCGTTTCGATTACAACGGCCGTTCTCGTATTCGGATACCTGTACCGCAAAGTATCTGCATATGCGACACACAGCCTTCCTCTTTCCAGAACAGTATTATTCTGCAGCCATTTTGCAGCAGGTTTTTTAATTATTACTGTTCCATATCTGCTAACCTTTCTGGTGACAGGGATAATCAATATAGTTTATGGCCTTGGAATGGGAACAGCGGTATTTGCGGCTTTTCTAAGAGTCCTGATTATGATTCTTTTCTTTTACAGCCTGTCCTGCGCTGTAACCATGGTCAGCGGAAGCAGTGGGATGAGTATATTAATTTACGGCGTGCTGAACATCCTTGCCTGCGGTTTTTCCACATTGTTTTGGGCAGTGATGGAAACTACCTGTTATGGTATGAATACAGTATCATTATTCGATATTATTGAAGGTCCGGTTGCATATTTGACACCAATCTACCATTTTATGAGGGCACCGAAATTTTCTGGTTTCTATTTTTTAAGGTCTTATGAATCAGTAGAGGACATGGAAAGCCTGGGAAGCCTTTTGCTAAAATCACCATGGAATGGCTTCGGACAATATGTGTGGTATCTTCTGCCGGCATTGCTGTTTTGCGCAGCCGCCTGGTTTTTGTACCAGAGACGCCCATTAGAAAATACGGGGGATGTGATGGCATTTCCATGGAGCAAGGCAGTTTTCCGTATTGTATTTTCTATATGCGGAAGCGTGCTGTTTACCATAATCTTCTGGATGGTCAGCAGTGAATTTCTGGCCCATATTGTTACTTATCGGACTGCGTATTTTATGGCAATTATACTTTTGCTGTTTTTTAGCGGTATTAGTTTTCTGATTAGTGAAATGCTGCTGGCAAAAACATTTATGGTCTGGAAAAAGATTGCATTCCGCCAGATGGGAATCATATGTATCGTTATGCCGCTATTCTTTGTTATCTGTCATATGGCCTATCAAAATAACAGCATGCTGGATACAAAGAATATCGAAAAAATGTCTTTGTCATTTTGCGGAATAACGTATGTATATGATACGGGTGAATTCCCTGAAGGGCTGGAAGAATTACAAAAAGAAATATTGTCTGGCGGAAACAAAGAAACTATTTATGATGACTATCAGGATTGGGGGGATTATGCAAGATTTTATATGGAATATACCACAAAAAAGGGAGACACGGAAAGCCGCAGCTATAAAATTACATTGGAAGAGCAGGCGGAATTATCCTCTAAAATACAGGAGTTTTTCAACCGTCAGGATAACAAAATTGATAAGATCTTTCCGCCATACTTTAATGCAGAGTCTATAGACGAGGTCCTGCTGGAAAAGGGATATGAATCGTCAGCGGATGGCAAAGAATGGTCAAAAGATGAGCTTTCTATGGTATTTACAGCAATTCAGGAAGATTTAAAGGATGGAAATATTATTGTAGCGGATATTGAAGCATATAAGGATCCAGAACACAGCAGGAGTGTGACTTTATGGTTTCATCCAGCGTCGGGATTTATGGATTATTGGGAGCACAGCTTTGATGCACAGGAATTCTTTATCACAGACAAATGCACCCATACATTAGAGGCATTACAGAAGTTAGAAATCGAATTTTAAATTATACGTGCGTACAGCAAGCCAGATACCTGCAGGGTATCTGGCTATATTTGCCGCAGTATTATAACTTTCCAGCACCTACATTGATAGAATTAGGAAAATAATCAAGCATGGGGATATCATTCTCGGAATTTCCAATGACTGCAGTTTCCTGCCTGCCATATCCCATGCTCTGGCAGATACTTTTTACCCCGGCAAGTTTGCTTGTCCCCCTTTTTGTGATCTGGATACAATTTTGTTCCGACAGAAGCTGGCAGGTATCCGGTATGCCCAGTTCACGGGCAAATTCATCTAATAAATATCCTTTTGAAAGTTTCTCTGGCAGTCTGTTTCTCTGGTATGCCAACGTTACTTTGTAGAGCATGCCTTCCTTTTTGTATTGGCGCAGACGGAAGCCGTATTGCGGTTCTTTTTCCAGCAGCTGCGCCAGCCAGTTTGTATCCATCGGTTCTATTTCATCCAGAGAGATTTTCCGTACCATCCGTCTTGCCCCATTCGCAAAGACACCGCCGCACAGGAACGGCCAGACTGCACTGGCCCGCTTTCTGGCCGTTTCATAGGGGAGGGATGTCGCGAGATAAATATCACTGTAGCCTGCCAGATGCCTAAGCCAATGCACATACCGTTTTGGAATCTGTGTCTCTCCCTCAGGGATTAACGTCCCATCCACATCAATAAAAACTGCTTTAGGATACACAGGAATCCGGAATGCTGGATAGGGGAAAAAGCACACCATCTCCGGTTCCATGCGGTTGCAGTAGGCAAGATAGCAGGAGCACTCCTTTCTTGCACAGGAATAATCAGGGACTGTGGCAGGCTTATCATAAAAATTCCCCAGATTCTGTCTGGAAAGGTTGCACTGGCGCATCGTTCCATCGGATTCTACAAAACGGCTGTCAGCACACAGGGCGGCATCTGCCCTATGGTGCGAAAGTTCCATCCCAAAATAAGGGTCTATTTGGAGAAAATTTTCTATCTCAGATGGTGTATAAGCCCGCTTCATGCCATCCATTTTATTAATCCAGAGATAGACGGAATCAGGCAGGGATTGACGTAGAGAGCGGATGGAATGTATCTGTTCAGGAATGCCGACTGCCCCGACACAATAGGAAATATCTTGTGAGAGCAGCAAGTTACATTGTCTTACAAATTGTTCTACTGTAGTCATTTCAGGGTGAAATGTACCCCATAAACGCAGTTTGCTGATATTCCCGCTGTGCTGACGGTAAACAGACAGCATTTCTTTGACCGGAAAGCTGAAATTACTCTGGGCGCCAACCGCGTCCAGTCTGGGATTCCTGCTTAACTGTGCAAGCCCTTCCCAATAATAAGGATGAATCAATGCCTCCCCATAAGGTATAATCTGTAGGGCACCCTCAGCAGAGTGCAGTCCATCCATTCTGCTGATAAACCGAAATAGCGCCTGCCTGTCCTCTTCCAGTTCGTGGGTGCTTCCCCTTTTCGTGGAAAAGGGACAATAACTGCAGGAATAGTTGCAGGATTTTAAAGCTCCCCGGTAGAACCACTGCCTCTTCATCACTTTATCCAGCCTTTCTGTATTCCGGTGTCATACATCCGTTTTCTGATATCATCTGATATTAATTGCGGGCCAAGATAATCAGATAGGGCAAATCCCTCTTCGGTCAAGGCGATATGCTCCGCTGTAATTGCGGCAAGGCCCGCCTGCTCCCATTCTATGATTTCTGGAAAATCCTTCTGCGCCTCACCGCCAAAATGTTTCTGGTAATCTTTTCTGTTAATGCCTGTATCAAAAAGAAGATGCCTGATTGCGTATCTCCGTTTTTGTTCCTCTGGAGGGAGGAGAAAGCCATGCACTGCCTGCAAAAAATCTGTCTGCCCCATGTATTCCGCCAAAATAGACATACAATGTTCCTGCCTGACAGCATAAGGAGAACAAAAATGCAGGTTATCAATATAGCTACGCCCGCCGCAGCCGATGGAAATAGTATTTCCGAACCCGCATAGGGATTCTGGGTTTTTCTTTTTGGCAAAACGGCGCATAGAATATGGATGATACCCCGCTTTTTTCAAATAATCCCGCACATACCTATACATCTGTAAGGTACCTTCCGGCCTTCTGACACCCTCCCTGCATAAATAGGTATCTGGTTTTACATAGAGGGGATAGATAAATATTTCTTCAGGCTCAAATGTTAATGCCTGTTTTAATGAATCTGACAGGCTCTCCATAGTCTGGCCCGGAATCCCATAAATTAAATCAATATTTGTGCATTCAAAATCCATCTGCCTGATAAGGTGAAGCGCCTGCTTTGCAGAATCCACATTGTGAAACCGATGCAGTGCGGCAAGTTCTTTTTCCTGAAAACTCTGAACGCCGATACTGATCCTGCTCACGCCCTCCTCTTTTAGCACAGAAAGTTTTTCCCATGTCGTCTGATTGGGCGAAGTTTCTACAACTACAGGAACAGCATCTGAAATAAAATGAAAATATTTTCTGGCTATATTAAATACTCTGCGGAGCAGCGGAACCGAAAGAAGCAGCGGCGTACCACCGCCAAATGTTAGGTCGGAAAATGCTGCTCCTTCCGGCAGCGCCCCGGAGAGCTGTACAGCCTGACGCTCCATTGTATCTACATATTCAGATATTAACTGCTCCGGCTGCCCGGCTACAGAAAATAAATTACAGTAACCACATTTATACTGGCAGAAAGGAATATGAAAATAAAGGCTGTTTTCCCTGCCAGCAAGTTTTTGCAAATATTTTTTTAAATCAATGTTTTCCAATGTATGATAGGCTGTCTTATGCGGATAGCTGTACATATATTGTATATATGGATTCTCTACATACATAAAAATCCTCATTTCTGCAAGGTGAACTTTGTGGAAAAGGTATTTTTTACATTAACCCTGCCATGCCGCATTTGGCGGCGCAAACAGGCATGAAAAACGCTGCCGTTACATCAGGAAAAAGTGCTTATAGGGCACCGTATTGACAATAGGGTGGTTTATGCCGTGATACCATATGCCATCTTCCCCATAGCAGGTGCCATGGTCAGAACAGCAGATAACGAAAGTCTTTCCTATTTTTTGAAATGCCCCAAAAAGCCTGCCAAGTTCCCTGTCCACGTAGCGTAGTGCAGCAGCATGGGCCTCCCTGCTGTCCCTCTTTGCCTCTTGAATATAAAAATAATTTGGGTAATGCAGGGCAGAAATGTTTAGATACATCATTACCAATTGTCCATCCGGAATCTGTGCTAGTTTCTGGATGGCAAAATCTACCTGATGCTCGGCTGATTCTTTTACTTTACATCCAAAAGATGGATTCCAGTAACTGTTTTTAAAATAAGACGGCATGACTTTTCCGATATCCGTCCGCTTGTCAAAGAAGCTGACACCGCCAATGCAGTAAGTGTCATATCCTTCCCTTTCCAGCCCCTCAACCCAATTGGAACCCTGAAAGGTATAGGCATTTTCCGGGGCTTTGCGTCCCATGCCGATATCCTCTGAGAAAAATAATTTTTCCCGCTCCTTCATATCTGAAATGCCTTCATCGACAGGGAAAAAACCGGCAAACATAGCTTGATGGGAAGGATAGGTAAAATTTCCCGGCGCAAAACATTTTCTCCAGCCCCCAAATTCATTTAAAACGGGTGTGCCCTGATTCTGCTGCTCCTCAAATGCTACATCATAGCGCAGCGAATCAATGCAAACAAATAAAATATGGCAGTTCCCCACAACCTTATTCATATCTATATTCTGCATACCTTTTCCACCTGCTCCCGATAGATATTATTTTCTCCAAAGATATCCTGATAAATTAAATCCCCCTGCCCGTTCATCTCAATAATCAGCGGGCGCATGGTTTTCTTTTCCAGTAGGATATCAATCCCTGACATATTAAGCCCTTCAAATCCAGCAGTGGCACGGCTGCAGATATCTGCAATATTTTGGAGCATCCCAGCATCTAGCCCAAGGGACTGCACATCAAGAGCCTGATTGTTAAGATGCAGGTTTGTAATAGGCCCGTCTGACTGGCGCACAACAATATGGGCAATGTGCCCATATTGAAATACTACCCGCAAATCATAGCTTTTCCCACGGAAATCTGCCTTTGGATGCCAGCGTTCCACCACACAGCCTAAAGTGAGAAGTTTTTCCAGAATATCTATAATCTCACTACAGCCAGATAATTTTGAGAGTTTTTTTGTGTTAATCAGCTCTTTGTTTTCCAAACGGCAGGAAGTGTATAACATCATCTTCCCGCTCGCCGGATGAATTCGGAATGCAGCCACTCCTGCTGCGCCGGAAAAATATCTTGGTTTCACAAAAACAGAATAACAATGATTCTCGTGCATCTGGCTGATAAGCTGTTCTGGTTCCTGAATATCTTCCGAAAACATCTGTGTTGCAGGAATATTATGTTTTTGCAGATATTCTTTTGTCCTTTTTTTATCCAAAAGCTGCCAGATGGCTTCTGGTGAATTTAGGAAATGACAATCCGCCTGCATCAGTTTTTGCAGGGTTTTTTGGTATTCCGCCAGTAAACTCTGCATATGGGACAGGCGGATTGTCTGATAACAAGGCGGATCTATTTTTACAAAAGCATTATCTAAGGATTTGATAGGAAAATCCTCCTGCAATTTATTCCAGCAGATTACGTCAAGCTGGATATTTAGGCTGCCTGCAGCTTTCTTTAGATAGTCTGTCCGTCTGGAATGCTCTTCGCCTATTAATATCAGTTTCATTATTCTGTCAGCATTGGATAATAATAAACTTCGCCATCATAGTCGTCTGCTTCCTGCTGGTCATCCACATTCACTTCTACATCCGGTAAATCTTCCAGTTTTTGCATCATTTTATCGGACAGATAATGATATTCCAAATCTAAGGTCTTAATATTAGGGTAATCAGGCAGTTTGTCCAAAAGCATCTGGCCTCCCTTGTCAGTAAGTGAACCCATTGACAAATCTAATGTCGTAATCTGGCTTATGTATTTTGAATCCAATACAGCTTCCGTAATTTCATCTTGAATTTCGCTGTCTGTAATCCCAAGGTAAGTAAGTTTCGGGAAGTCAGATTCTGCCAGCAAATCTTTAATTGTAGAAATGTCCCCGTCAAACCCATAATCTTCTATACCGATATAAAGCAACAATGTCTGCAGGGATGGCAGTTTTGCATTTTTGATAGATGCAATGACGCTTTTAGGAAGGCCGCCGCAGATGATCTCAAAATGCTGCAGATTATCATGTTTGATATTTCCAAGCACTAAGTCCATGCTGCCCTTGATAACCATTTTTTCTAACTGTGGCATTGCTTCCCATAGTTTGGTATAATTTGCCTGCATTATCCATGAAACCTCACAGGATTCAAATTCCATATCTCCGATAAACAGGCTCTTAATATGGGAGAATTTTTCCTTGTTTTCAATAATGCCGTCAATCAGCGGCTGGGCGGAATCTTCCCATGCGCCTCCCCAGTCTCCTATGATAATTTCCTCCAACTCAGGAAATTCAGGATCATCCATAATCTCCCCGATCATCGTCTCTGCATTTTTGTTATCCTCTTCATAATCCGTATATGTGTACTCGAACCGTTTGCTCTTATACATAGTAAACCTCCATTTCTTTGCCGTTTCTACAGTTTCTATTAGTATACATAAGATGCAAAGATACTGCAAGAGCGTAATGTCTCAAAAGACACGGAAATCAATTTTCAGTAATGAATATATACTGAAAATTGATTCCTGTGCTCAAAAGATGCAATAAATTGACTTTCTTCCAGCGGAGGCATATACTGTTAGCAAAAAGCGGCGTCATTAGTACAGCGCAGAATGGGAGGTTTTATGTCTGAGAAGCGGGTTCTTCTGATAGATGACGATGAGGATTTGTCATATATTATCACAGATATGCTAGAAAGTTATGGGTACGTGGTAACATGTGCCCCGGACGGTGAAACAGCCATGGAGCTTCTCTCCGCCAGTGCCTATCATCTCATTTTACTGGATATCAACCTGCCTGATATGACAGGATTTGAACTGTGCAGGGAACTCCGCCGCCTGTCAACTGTCCCTGTGCTTTTTGCGAGTGCGCGGACAAACGAGACAGACCGTATTACAGGGTTTGATATTGGCGGGGACGATTATCTTCCAAAGCCGTACTCCATGAAAGAGCTGCTCGCCAGAGTAAATGCATTATTTCGCAGGGCATATGGTTTTGAAGGGCAGGAGAAGATGGTTGCATTTGGAGATATTGTGGTGAATATTACTGCCCGGTCTGTCAAGAAGAACATGGAAGAAATTTCTCTTTCCCTGCGCGAGTTTGATTTGCTGGCTTATCTTTGTGAACATAAAAATACTGCGGTTACTAAAGAAGAATTATTATCTGGAGTCTGGGGCGCTTTTTCAGAAGTTGAACCCTCTACGCTGACAGTGCATATCCGCTGGCTCAGGGAAAAACTGGAGGACAACCCATCCAAACCTGTATATATTAAAACAATCTGGGGTGTAGGATATTTGTTGGAGGCAGGCAAATGAAGAGAAGATTAACCGGCATTATGGCATTGTTTACAGCAGTCATTCTTGGCATAACCGCATATTTTTATATTTCAGACAGGGCGGCAGATGCAGGGGATATCCGTTCCGGGCAGATTGTTGCCGCAAATGAAATTGAACAGCTTATCCGCATGGGGCAGGCAGAGAAAGCAGCCCAAAAAGCCGCAGAATTGCAGCAGAGCATCCGAATCTCGGAAACAGGTGTCAATTCTGACAGCAGGGTATTGCTTTTTTGCGCACTCAGCCTTATCTTACTTTTCTCAGTATTTGCCTATGTCTATTTTATGATTCTGCGTCCATTTGACAAGATGAAGGTTTTTGCAGGAAAAATAGCACAGGGAAATTTTGATTTTCCATTGAATTTTGAACGGTCAAATTATTTTGGTGCATTCACATGGGCATTCGACAGTATGCGCAAAGAAATCACAAAGGCGCGTTCCTGTGAGCGTGAAGCAATAAAAAATAATAAGACTGTAATCGCAACACTTTCCCACGATATCAAGACACCCATCTCATCCATCCGGGCGTATGCCGAGGGCTTGGAGGCAAATATTGACAGTACATATGAAAAGCGCAGGAAATATTTGTCAACCATTATGCGCAAATGTGATGAGGTTTCAAAATTAACGGACGATTTATTTTTGCACTCGCTTGCAGATTTGGATAAGCTAAAAATCAATCTGGAAAAATTAGAATTATGTCGTTTTTTAGAATGCTCTGTAAGTGAAATAGCCGCAGAACAAAACGATGTCTGCTTTGAGGAACCTGATTTTGACGTATTTGTCTATGCAGATAGAAACAGGCTTCTGCAGATTACAGAAAACCTCATTAATAATGCAAGAAAGTACGCAAAATCCCAGATAGATGTGAGGGTTATGAAGAAAGATGGCAATGTGGAAATTCATTTTCGCGATTATGGCACTGGTATCGCTGATGAAGACATGCCTTTCATCTTTGATAAATTTTACCGCGGCAAAAACAGCAGCGGGGAGCAGGGTTCCGGGCTGGGATTGTATATTGTAAAATATATCACCGGACAGATGGGGGGTACGGTGGTTTTAGAAAATTGTGAGGATGGGCTGGAAGTTACAGTAAGCCTGCCGGCAGTACAAAGATAGAGCCTGAGGGGTTATGTAAAACTATCCAGAACCATTATAGGAGATGCGTCAGTTATTGACTTTTCTACAGCTTCTTAATACATGTACTTGCGATGTTCTTCCTAAAATACTTATCCGCAGCCTGTGCAAATATTTTTGGAGTTGAAATTTCAGAATCCAATCCTGTATTAGCACAGGTAGCAGCCCATAACAAATATGGCTTCAGGGGTAATGTATCTTTCACTTTGATTTCGCCGCCATCGCGGATAATCAGACCATCTTCCGCCATTTTTTTAACGTTAAAGTACAGTCTGGCACCTGGCCTATATTCTATATTTTCATCCATAAGTATTTTGTGGGACTGTTTGGAACTTACAACTATTTCCCCTGTTATCCCATTTCCAAATAATATAAAATCCCTTAACTCAACAGGGTCGCCCAATTGTTTGCCGATAGGTTCCTTTTCAGTACAGAAACCTTCCCTATGCAGTTGGTTCCAACTTTTCAGGCATCCGTCCTTTAGAATGTTTTCGTAATTTTCTTTTGTTGTACTGTGTACTAAAACAGGTTCCTCATATTCCCTTAAATATTTTTCATTATGCGAATGCCCCTTATATTTTTTTATTGCTTTTTGATAGTCATTTTCCGAAACGGCCAAAATCATATTTTTTCCAATTGAAGAATTGTAGCTTATAAAATCACCGAGTGTCATTTCCCAGTAACTGACATTTTTACTTACCTTTAATGTATAGGCACATCCGTTCACGCTTCCCACAAACATTTTGTATGGTTCATTATTCAAGATGTAGATAATCCAAGAATCATCATATTTCTTTTGGGTAATCGGATTTATATTTGTTTCTTTAAAAGTGTCAACTCGGTATAGCATAGCCGGACATCCTTTCCATAAAAAGATTTGCTGAGGGATTATTGGCTATTGTAGCATTTAGATAAAAAAATTTCCACCTATTTTTGCCTTATGGTACCCGCCAAATTACATTTGCTTTACAGAAGGAAATGTAAATGATAAAATTTTAAAATAAAGTCTTAAGTTGTGGAGTACCAAAATCACGGAATTGAAATTGCTTCGCAATTAAATTTCGGGCCATGGTACACATTTATTAAATGTGTAAAGGTGAAGTTGTAAAGAAGGGATAAAAATGCTATAATTTATTAAACTAGAGGAAGGAATACGGAGTGAAAGATACAAACACACAATGGCATCCCGGTTTTATCGGGGCAATGGATCTTGAATTTAAGGAGGATCGGGGGAGGCTGATATTTGAAAAGGAACATAATTTGAACACAAGGCCGCTTCAGATTGACCTTCTGATTATTAGAAAAGATGGTGTGTCCGGCAACCTCAGCAATGAAATTGGAGAGATATTCAGAAAATTTAATATCATAGAATTTAAATCGCCAGAGCAGCATCTTGACGTAGATGTTTTTTATAAGACGGAATCTTATGCAGGCCTTTATAAATCTTACGGGACAGCAGTTGATGAACGAAAAGCGGCTGACATAACCGTTTCTATTGTCAGGGAGACGAAGCCGGAAGGCCTGTTTCGGTATTTCAGGGAACACGGGGTTCCGGTGAGGAACCCACATCCCGGGATATATTATATCTTAGGTGAAGTTTTGTTCCCAACACAGATTATTGTAGTGAGGGAACTGGATAAAGGGCAGCATTCTTGGCTAAGGTTTTTATCGGGCAGTGTAGAAGAAGAGGACATGAGGATGTTTCTGGCAGAAGTGCGGTGCCTTGAAGATAAGTTGGACAGGGAATCAGCGGATTCTGTGTTGGAAGTATGCTTAAGAGAAAACAGGGAATTAATAGAGAAATTGATAGGAGATGATAGTATGAGTGAAGCATTGTTAGAAATTATGGAGCCGAAAATTATTGAAATACGCCGTCAGGCAAAAACGGAAGGGCTTGAGCAGGGTTTGGAGCGTGGTTTGGAGCGTGGTTTGGAGCGTGGGAAAATGGAAACGGCAAGAAGAATGCTGGAATCTGGCCGGCTTTCCGTAGAGGATATTGCGGCATATTCTGGCCTTGCAGTTGAGCAAGTGCACGAATTGAAAAAAGAAATGTGAGAACTGTTTTTAAATCATACAATAATCCAAAGAAAAGGCACGTTTTGTGCTTTGTCATGCCCCGCAGCTTACTGCGGGGCAATGTAATTTTAATCTTTAGGAAAGTTCTCTGTATGTGGTGGTGCTTTTTTATAGGATATTATGACTGCTTATGGTCATAATGCAGGCGCATAACACCCATGCATGCCGCAAACAGGATTCCGGCAATAGCAAATATAATCCATGTGATGTTCCATTTGTTGGTAATGAAACTTGCGCCCAGATAGGCGGCCACGATAAAGCACCAATATATTCTCGCAACGGCGCCAAGGTTTTTGCTTATTGCTTTTTTGCTTCTTGTGTAGTCTCCTTCTTCTAAAATTTTATCAAAGCTCCCCTGTATTATCCCATATTTTACAAAGCAGTTTACCCCCACTGCAACAATGCCCAGCAATATACACATACAGAAGCTGTATACGAAATCCTTTGGATCAAAAGCGGTGGCTATAAAAAGGGGCATCACGCTGCACAGGCACAGTAATACTCCAAACACGACTTTTTTTCGGTAAAGAGGTGCAAAGTTTTCCTTTTTTTCTGTGACGAGTGTCCGGGTTTCTGTTAATATAGAAATATTCTCTTTTTCCAGATATTCGTACTTGTCCAGTTTCATACCAAAGAAAATTAAATATCCAACGCCTGCGCCTGCAAACAGCAGAAGGATGATTATACCGGAAGCGCTTGCCACATCTTCTGACAGCAGTGAACTGCATTCTGCAATCCCACTAAGAAAAAGCAGGCAGATTGGTGATAATATACAAAGAGATACACCGAGTGCAATTTTTGGCGAAACTTCTTTTGCTAAATCTATAAAAGTAGTTGCTTCCTGCTGTGATACAGTTCTCTCTGCATCTTGTGGGGAGCCGTTTGGTGTGTCTGATGTTTTTTCAAAGGAAGCGGTGTTATCTCTTTCAGGTATGTACCCGTCTGTGCGTTCCTC
This sequence comes from bacterium D16-36, assembly GCA_003611745.1. Classification (GTDB taxonomy): domain Bacteria; phylum Bacillota; class Clostridia; order Lachnospirales; family Lachnospiraceae; genus Butyribacter. The sequence continues at coordinate 23,650 of RAYF01000038.1, forward strand.
TGTCTCTTCCTTTAATAAATAGTCTGTGGTGACGCCAAAAAGATCACTTATTTTAATAATCTTATCCAGCTCAGGGACGGATGCCCCGGATTCCCACTTGGATACAGACTGTCTGGAAATGTCCAGATGTTCCGCCAATTGTTCCTGCGACCAGCCAGCCTTCTTTCTTAAATCAATAATCTTATCTGCTAATGCCATAGATACCTCCTTGTTTTTGTACTTATACTTGTAATGATACTTTATATTACTCCTGTGAATTGCACATTGATATCTTATAAAATTCGGAAGCATATTAATGTGCCTACATTCTAGTACGGAGTAACCATGTTTCTTGAGTTATTATAGCAAATATCTGGGTTGACAACTAGCAAGTGCGCTTAGAAATCTGTCAACTGGTGGTTGCAAGTGTGGGATTGCGGTTTTTCCCACTCTAAAAACTAGCGTATTTCATCTTGAATATTGAATGTATTCAGAGAAGCGGACCAAGGTTATAATGGGAATAATATTAAAAGAAAAGGAGCTGTGATTATGAAGTTTGGAAATGGATGCTGGCTGCAGAGGGAAGGAATAGAATGCTTTGCACCACAGGAAGTGTATTTTGTTAATAAAGATGAGCGTGAAGTGATAATCTGTGCACCGACACATCATATTGAGCACAGGGGCGATACATTAGGAGGGATTAACCTGACAATCCGCATTACGGCTCTGCTTAAGGATGTGATACGGGTGCAGGTAAGCCATTATCTTGGGACGGTAAAGAAGGGGCCGGAATTTGAGTTAAATCTGGCTGAGGCAGGTTTTATGCATACGGAGGAAACGGAGGATGAGTTGCTTATTCAGTCGGGGTCGCTTCTTCTACGGATTAATAAAAAGAGATGGGAGATGCGTTATGAGAGGGATGGAAAACTCCTGACTTCCAGCAGCGGAAGGGATTTGGCGTATATGCGCACGGACTGGAAGGGATTTGCCTATGATATGGATTCGGAGGGCAAGGCATATATGCGTCAGGAACTTGCCCTGGGCGTAAATGAGCATGTGTATGGGCTTGGAGAGCGTTTCAGCGCATTTGTGAAGAATGGGCAGTCGGTGGATATCTGGAATGAGGATGGGGGCACCAGTACAGAACAGTCGTACAAAAATATCCCGTTTTATATGACAGATAAGGGGTATGGTGTATTTGTAAACCATCCGGAAAAAGTATCATTTGAGGTGGCGACAGAGCAGGTGGCAAAAGTAGAATTTTCCGTGCCGGGTGAGACACTGGATTATTTTGTGATAGATGGGCCTGCTATGAAGGATGTCCTGCAGAAATATACAGACCTGACGGGAAAGCCAGCACTTCCGGCGCCATGGACTTTTGGCCTGTGGCTGTCCACTTCATTTACGACTAACTATGATGAAGAGACTGTTATGCAGTTCATTGATGGGATGAAAGAGCGCGGAATCGGGCTGCGCGTATTTCATTTTGACTGCTTCTGGATGAAGGAATTCCATTGGTCCGATTTTCTGTGGGACAGCCGCGTATTCCCGGATCCGGAGGGGATGTTAAGGCGGATAAAAGAAAAAGATTTAAATGTCTGTGTATGGATTAATCCGTATATTGGCCAGGAGTCTGTTTTATTTAAGGAAGGAATGGAGAAAGGATATTTTATTAAACGGCCGAATGGGAATGTATGGCAGTGGGATATGTGGCAGCCGGGAATGGCGCTGGTGGATTTCACGAATAAGGATGCCTGCCTTTGGTTCCAGAAGAAACTGGAAGTCTTGTTGGATATGGGTGTGGACTGCTTTAAGACAGATTTTGGTGAGAGGATTCCAACAAACTGCGTATACGCAGATGGTTCCGACCCAGAAAAGATGCATAATTACTATACGTATCTGTACAATAAAGTTGTATTTGAATTGCTGGAGAAGAAGCGTGGAAAAGGGCAGGCGGTATTATTTGCGCGCTCAGCGACAGTAGGGGGCCAGAAATTCCCAGTGCATTGGGGGGGAGACTGCTGGTCTGACTACGTTTCTATGGAGGAAAGCCTGCGGGGCGGGCTTTCGCTTACAATGTCAGGCTTTGGCTATTGGAGCCATGACATCGGCGGTTTCGAAAGTACTTCGACGCCGGATGTCTACAAACGCTGGGCGGCATTTGGCTTGTTCTCTTCCCACTCAAGGCTTCATGGGAGCACCTCTTACCGTGTCCCATGGGCATACGATGAAGAGGCTGTAGAAGTGGTGCGCTATTTTACGGAGGTAAAGGCGCAGCTGATGCCTTACCTGTACCGGAATGCCATTGAGACATCGCAGACAGGTATTCCAATGATGCGGAGTATGGTGTTAGAATACACAGGGGACAGGAACTGTGCTTATCTGGATAAACAGTATATGTTTGGGGATTCGCTTCTGGTAGCGCCGATTTTTAATGAAGAGGGCAGGGCGGTTTATTATTTGCCGGAAGGCATCTGGGTCCACTATTTGACCGGTGAGGTGAAAAAGGTTGGCACGTGGTATGATGAACCGTGCGGCTATCTGGATATCCCGGTGTTTGTAAAGGAAAACAGCCTGATTGCAGTAGGGAATGTTAAAGGACGCCCGGATTATGACTATGCGGACGGCGTTACGGTTAAAGCATATACCCTGCTGGATGGCAGGGAGGCAGAGACTGTTGTGTATGGCATGAATCAGAGAAAAGAGACGACAGTTGCCGTAAAGAAGGAAAATAATATAATCCATATTTCGGTTCAGGCGGAAAAGCCATGCAGGGTTGTTCTGGTGCATGAGAAAGTAAAAGCCGTAGAGGGAGCGGAATGGGAGATGCAGGAAGAGGGATGTGCTATCACCTGTCAGGGCGATGCACAGGTGCAGGCGTATTTATATGGAGAAGAAAATGGAAACGAAAATTGAAAAGCTTTTAAAAGAATTAACTCTTGATGAGAAAATCGGCATGATACATGGGGATGGGCTGTTTCGCACAAAGGCGGTTGAGAGGCTGGGGATTCCAGCCTTGAAGATGTCAGACGGCCCTATGGGAGTGCGTCAGGAATTTGAAAATGATGCATGGAAAGCTGTCGGGAACAGTGATGATTATGTGACGTATCTGCCATGCAACAGTGCCATTGCATCGACATGGAACAGGGGGCTTGCCTATGAGGCCGGAAAGGTGCTGGGGGAGGAGGCCAGAGGACGCGGGAAGGATGTCATTCTGGCTCCCGGAATTAATATTAAGCGGAGCCCTCTCTGCGGCAGGAATTTTGAATACATGAGTGAAGACCCATATCTGACAGGCGAGATGGCAGTCTCTTTGATTAAGGGTGTCCAGACAGCAGATACTGCAGCATGCGTGAAGCATTTTGCAGTTAACAATCAGGAGACAGAACGCCTCTGGGTAGAAGCTGAGGTTAGCGAGCAGGCACTTAGGGAAATTTATCTGCCGGCATTCGAGAAGGCTGTCAGGGAGGGGGGAAGCTTCTCTCTGATGGGGGCATATAACCGCCTGAGGGGGGAGCACTGCTGTGAGAGCAAGGCACTTTTGAATGGAATCCTACGTAAAGAGTGGGGTTATGACGGGATGGTTGTTTCGGATTGGGGGGCAGTCCATAAAACAAAAGAGGCTGCCGAGAGTGCTCTGGATATTGAGATGTCGGTGACGGATAATTTTGATGATTATTTTATGGCTGAGCCGCTGAAAAAAGCAGTGGAGGCGGGTGAGATTTCTGAAACGCTGATTGATGAAAAGGTGAGGAATATCCTGCGTCTGATGTTCCGCCTGCATATGGTTGGCGGTGAGGAGAGAAAAGCTGGAAGTTATAATACTCCGGAACACAGGCAGTGTGTTCTGGAGGCGGCAAGGGAAGCTGTTGTGCTTCTAAAGAATGAACAGAAACGGCTGCCGCTTTGCAGGAACGATATAAAGAGGGTTCTGGTAATCGGCGATAATGCGGACAGACTTCATTCCTGTGGGGGCGGCAGCGCTGAGATTAAAGCACTGTACGAGATTACGCCATTGATGGGAATAAAAAAGCTGTTGGGCGGAAATGCGGATGTTACATATGTAAAAGGGTATGAGGCGGATGATATTAGCGAGCCATGCAGTGACGTGAACTGGCAGGCTGAAAGCCTTGAAAATGGTGGGGGTACAGTTGCCAGACAGGAAGCAGGGGATACGGAACTTCTGGAAATGCAGAAAAACTTGAGGGAAGAAGCCGTGAGGCTGGCAGCGGCACGAAAGGGCGCAGGTGATAAGGGTGTGTCCGCAGATGCGGCAGGCGCGGTAGATGGGAAAGAAGCATTTCTATATGATACTGTCATATTTGTCGGTGGGCAGAACCATCTGCAGGATTTGGAGGGGCATGACCGTCCGGATATGAAACTGCCTTATGTACAGGATTTGTTGATTGAGAATCTGCTTGAGGTGCGCCCGGATATGGTTACTGTACTGATGTCCGGTTCCCCGGTAGAGATGCCATGGCTGGAGGCTGCCGGGACACTTGTATGGCAGTGGTATGCCGGGATGGAGGGTGGAACCGCATTGGCGGAGGTGCTGTTTGGGATAGTAAATCCAAGCGGGAGGCTGCCGGAGACGTTTCCGGCATGCCATACAGACTGCCCTGCTCACTGTATCGGTGAGTTTCCGGGCGGGGAGAAAGTTTGGTACCGTGAGGGGATTTTTGTTGGCTACCGCTATTACAGTACGAGGAAGGTTCCGGTATTATTTCCATTTGGGCATGGGCTTTCTTATACAGAGTTTACGTTTTCAAATCTGCAGGTAAGGCAGTGTACAGATTCTGATAGAGAAAAAGAACTGTCCGTGCAGGTCAGTCTGGATGTGGCAAATACGGGTAGCAGGGCTGGCAAAGAGGTTATCCAGCTGTATGTTGGGAAAGAGGGGACACAGAAAGAACGCCCGGTAAGGGAACTTCGGGCGTTTGAGAAAGTGGAATTGGCAGCAGGGGAGAGCAGGAAAGTGACTTTTCACTTAGGCAGGGAAGCCTTTGCGTATTATGAGGAGTCAGAGGGGGCATTTCGTGCTGAGCCTGGCGAATATAGAATTTCTGTGGGAAAATCCGTAGATGACATCTGTGTCTATGCCTCATATTTCTTAAATACCCTGACAAGCGGGAAAGAGATACAATAAGCCAGAAAGGCAAATCCAAAAATCAGGAGAAATGCCCGGAATGAAGGGGATACATACATGATTGTGCAGGCTGCAATAAAGATTAATACAATGATTGCAGTCTGTGCAGGATTTGTCAGGGCAATCAGCACGGAGTTTTTGATTGTCTGGCGCAGGGTGTTCTCAAACCGTGCATTTAGTGCAAATACATAGAAAGAAGAGATCAAATATAAAATTGTGCACAGTACCAGAATAGCTAAAGAAATATTGCCAAATAAGGTGCCTGACTGCATCCAGAATACCAGATTGAATGCAAATACAGCCCCGATTCCTATGTAGAGGACTGTCAGACAGATACCGCTGATTAAGTTTTCTTTAAATGCCTTTAGGTAGGGGTGGATAATATAACCATGCTCCTCCCTCGCTTCCCGCATGGTAACAGAAAAAAGTGCGCTGAGTGCAGCACCTGTTGTTACGATAGGGATGCAGGTAATCAAAAAAATCAAATTTAACAGAACAAAGTCTGCTAATGTCTCAAGAAACCGGAAGACCGGGCTTTCCATATTGAATCTCATAATAGTTAATCCTCCTTTAAATTAGTGTTTTCTTAACCTGTATCTTACGAGGCAGCGAAAAAAAAGGATATAGAAAGAATTAGTGGTAAAGTACAGTTAAAAATAGGCATTATGAAAAAAAATACCTAAAAAATGTGATTTTATATGGATGTGAAGTCGGATTTTAACTTCAGTTTTGCCGATTGGGTTTGCCATCTTTTTGAATGAGATTAAATGCAAATGGTTTAAAAATCTAGTGCAGACACTTACCACGCTTCCGAACTTTATAAGCTGGGTACTGGTATATTCTGTAGCATTTAGTTTGTTTTCAAACAGCGGTATGGTAAATACTTTGCTTCAGAATATGGGGCTGGTTACTGACCCAATCCGTTTTCTGGACAGTGACGCCCATACATGGCTTTGGATGACATTGTGGAATTTGTGGAAAGGGCTTGGCTGGGGCGCGATTATGTATCTGGCAGCGATTGCCGGGATTGATGCAGAGCTTTATGAGGCTGCGAGGGTTGACGGGGCGAACCGTTTCCAGTTGATGAAAAATATTACCCTTCCCGCATTGATGCCTACCTTCTTTGTATTGTTGATGATGTCGGTTGCAAATTTCCTGAATAATGGAATGGATCAGTACCATGTATTCCAGAATTCTTTTAACAAGGAACATATTCAAGTGTTGGATTTGTACGTGTATAATATCGGTATGACGGGCAGCAGCCTGTCGCTGGCAACAGCGATCAGCATGTTAAAGAGTGTAGTCAGCGTGACGCTTTTGGCAGTTGTTAATCTTGTTTCAAAGAAGACACGCGGTGAGTCAATTATATAGAAAGGGGTGGATGCAGTGAAAATAGAAGCAGAAAAACGAAAAAAAATGAGCAGTGGTGACATTACATTTAATGTGGAACTCTTTTCAGGATACACTGATTTATATTACTGACCAGAAACTTTATTCACTGCAGTATTTATTGTATACATACATTAATCAGGCAAGTTCGCTGGCGGCGATGGTGAGGAGCAATGGCGCGGGGGCAGTCAGCGCTGCCGCACTTGCAACACAGCAGACGCCTACATCCATCCGCATGACAGTATCTGTTATTGTTGTGCTTCCGATATTGTTTGTATATCCAATCTTCCAAAGGTTTTTTGTAAAAGGGATTATGATTGGTTCAGTGAAGGGTTAAATTAATTAATATGGAGGATATATATATGAAAAAGAAAACAATAAGCCTATTCTTATGTATTGTGCTTTTGGTATCCACAGTATTTTCCGGCTGTGGGAATAGTGAGGGCAAGAAAGAGCCTTCTAAGAAAAATGAGGACGGAACCTATAGTGAGTTTATTTCGGTAGATGTATTTGACGCATTGGCAAACTATGAAGGTGTCCAGCCAGGGTGGTTTCAGAAAGTTGTAAAAGATAAATTTAACATGGAACTTAACATTATCGCACCGAATGTCAGCGGCGGTGGGGACACTTTGTTTCAGACGCGCTCCGCAGCGGGAAATTTGGGAGACCTGATTATCTCAGGTACTGACAACGGCCGTTTTAAGAACATGGCGGATGCAGGGCTTTTGGCTGACATGACGGAACTTTTAAAGGATAAGGATGTTTTGAAAAATTATAAAGATGCGATTGATAAGACAAATAAACTTGTCGGCAAAAGCGGGATATGGGGAATTCCAAGTGAGATTTCCGTACAGTCCCCAGAAGTATCATCAGAGGGAATCGAACCGATGGTTGCTCCTTATGTAAGATGGGATTCGTATAAGGCAGCGGGATATCCGGAGGTTAAGACGCTGGATGACTGGATTCCGGTCATGAAGAAGATGCAGGAAAATACTCCGAAAAGTGATTCCGGTAAAAAGACATATGCAATCTCTTTATTTAAGGATTGGGATGGCAATATGATGGTGAACGCCAAGAATATTGCCAGCCTGTATGGATATAATGAACTGGAGTTTGTGCTTTCTAAGGCAGACGGGAGTGATATTCAGGATATTACAACTGACGATGGGGAGTATGTCAAAGCATTGCGCTTCCTCTTTAAGGCAAATCAGGCAGGGCTGGTAGATCCGGAGTCTACTACGCAGAATTATGATATTCTTTCCAATAAATACCGTGACGGGCAGGTTCTTACTTCCCTGTGGGGATTCCAGGGGCAGTCTGTCTATAATACAACGGAGCATAAGAAAAAAGGGGTAGGGTTTATGCCAATGTTTATTGAGGATTCTGCGCCATATTCGAGCGGCTGCTATTCAGAGGGGAATGGAAAGACTATCATCGCTATCGGCAGTCAGGCAAAAGATCCTGAGAGATTGGCAGATTTTATTGACTGGCTCTATTCTCCGGAAGGCATGGAAACTTCCGGGCAGGCAGGCGGAGCGGCAGGGCCTAAGGGGCTGACATGGGAAATGGAGGGAGATCAGGCAGTTATCACTGAGTTTGGTGAGAAGGCACTTCCGAATAATGATGTCCAGGTTTCGGATGAATGGGGCGGTGGCTCTTGGAAGGATGGAGTATCTGCATTGAATTTCAAGGCACTTTGTCTGGCAGATATTGATACGAATAACAATGAACCGTATATGCAGACAATGTGGAGCTCCGTTTTGGCAAAGAATACAACAAAACTGGATAAAGACTGGCAGAATTATGCAGGAGGGGCGCAGACTACAATTGGATTTTTGGATGAAAAAAATGCATTGTCGGTAGCACCGGGAACTTCATTTGTTGCACCGGAAGAATCATCTGATATTACAACTCTCAGAAACCAGTGCAAGGCCGTTATTGTGGACAGCTCATGGAAGATGGTATTTGCTAAGGATGAAGCAGAATTTAATTCTCTTCTCAAGGAGATGCAGGATACTGTGAAAGGGCTTGGTTACAAGGATGTACTGAAAGTAGATATGAAAAATGCTCAGGATGAAGCAAATGCAAGAATTCAGGTTGTAAAAGATTATAACGAAAAGCATCCTAATAGTGACAAAGACAAATAATATTTGTAAAAACTATTAATCCTCAGCGGAAGCGTCAGTATTGATGATTCCGCTGTTTCGGTTTGTATGGTATACTAAGTTTAAAAACAAGCGAGGGAGAATATATGGCTTACGGAAAGGGAATTAAAAAAATCTATTACGGCGGGGATTACAATCCGGAGCAGTGGCCGGAGGATGTCTGGAGGGAGGATATGCGCCTGATGAAGAAGGCACATATCAATATTGTGACGCTGAATGTATTTAGCTGGGCGGCGCTGCAGCCGGACGAGGAAACATATTCTTTTGAGAAGCTGGATAAAATTATGGAGTTTGTCAGGGGGAATGGCTTAAGTGTCTGCATGGCAACTTCCACAGGGGCACATCCGGCATGGATGGCGAAACGTCATCCTGATATATTGAGGACAGAGTTTAACGGGATGAAGCGGAAATTTGGCGGCAGGCATAATTCCTGCCCAAACAGCCCGGCATATAGGATGTATGCCCCGAGGCTTGCAGGCAAATTGGCGGAACGGTACAAAGATTTTGACAATATTGTTGCGTGGCATGTATCAAATGAGTTTGGAGGGGAATGCTACTGCGAAAATTGTGAGCGTGCATTTCAGAAATGGCTGAAAAAAAGATATGGGACGATTGAGAAAATGAACCAGAGTTTTAATACCTCATTTTGGGGGCATACGTTCTATGATTGGGATGAGGTTGTCCTGCCAAATCTTTTAAGCGAACATTTTGAGGCGGAAAGGACAATGTTTCAGGGGATTTCCCTTGATTACAGGCGTTTTAATTCTGACAGCATATTGGAGTGCTTTCAGATGGAATATGATGCAATTCGCAGGGAAATGCCGGATGTACCGATTACAACAAACCTAATGGGGTTTTATAAGCCTCTGGATTACCAGAAGTGGGCCGGAAGCATGGATTTTATTTCGTGGGACAGTTATCCTGCGCCGGATGACAGCCCTGCTGCTATCGCAATGAACCATGATTTAATGAGGGGAATCAAGGGACAGGATTCTTTTGTCCTGATGGAACAGACCCCAAGTGTGACAAACTGGCTTCCATACAATAAGTTAAAAAGGCCGGGGGAAATGCGCAGGCTGAGTTTTCAGGCAGCAGCGCACGGTGCAGATGCAATCCAGTTCTTTCAGATCCGCAGGAGTATTGGTGCGTGTGAGAAGTATCATGGGGCAGTTATCGACCATGCCGGAAGGGATGACACAAGAGTGTTCCGTGAGGTGGAAGCGTTGGGGCAGGAACTTGAGACGTTAGGCGATCTGTTTCTGGAAGGGCGTACACCATCAGAGACGGCAATTGTCTTTGACTGGGATAACTGGTGGGCATTAGAATATTCTGCAGGGCCAAGTGTGCTGATGAAGTACCTTGATGCGGTGAGGGATTTTTATACGGCATTTTTTGAGAGAAATATTCCAATAGATATGATAGGGGTGCAGGATGATTTAAGTGGTTATAAAGTAGTGGTGGCGCCGCTTCTCTATATGACAAAAGAGGGGTATGCAGATAAATTAAAGGAATTTGTAAAGGCGGGCGGAGTTTTTATTACCACTTACTTTAGCGGGATTGTGGATGAGCATGATTTAGTAATAAGCGGGGGATATCCCGGCGAATTAAAGGATCTTCTTGGCATCTGGGTGGAGGAAAATGATGCTTTGCCGGAGGGCGAGCAGAATGCATTTACTTACCATGGAAAGGGTTACCACGCTAAGCTTATCTGCGACCTTCTCCATCTGGAGGGGGCGGGAAGCCTTGCTGAGTACGAAAAAGATTTCTATCAGGGGATGCCTGTACTGACAAAAAATAGATATGGGAAAGGGCAGGCTTACTATGTCGGCAGCAGGCCAACACCTGACTTTTACAGCCACTTTCTGGGGGATGTATTGCGTGAAGCAGGCGTTATGCCAGTATTGGATACCCCAGAGGGGATAGAGGCAGCGGCAAGGGATAACAGGAACGGAAGGACGTTATTCTTAATTAACCATAATGCAGACAGTTCAAAGGTTGTCTTGGAAAAGGATTGTCTGGATGTAATTTCCAGAAAACAGTATCAGGCAGGAGATGCCTTGGAAATTGAAGCGGGCGGAGTGTTGGTTTTAAAGCAGGAGGGATGATATTTACTATATAGAAAAATATCATGAACCGTTTTGTTTCCTGCGGGAGAGGAGAGAAGTATGTTATATATCGGAGTAGACCTTGGGACTTCAGCAGTAAAACTGCTGTTAATGGATGGGGATGGAAAGATTCATAAAATTGTTTCAAAAGAATATCCGTTGTATTTTCCGAAATCCGGGTGGTCAGAGCAAAATCCGGAAGATTGGTTCCTGCAGTCTGCAGCCGGAATCAGAGAGTTGACTGCAGGCTGTGACAAATCAGATATTGCCGGAATCAGCTTTGGCGGGCAGATGCATGGGTTGGTGATGCTGGATGCGGATGATAACGTAATCCGACCGGCAATCCTCTGGAATGACGGAAGAACGGGGGAGGAGACAGAATATCTAAACAAAACAATCGGAAAGGAGAAATTGTCAGAGTATACTGCCAATATTGCATTTGCAGGGTTTACTGCCCCCAAGATTCTATGGGTGCAAAAACATGAGCCGGAGAATTTTGCAAAAATTGCAAAGATTATGCTGCCAAAGGATTACCTCGCATACCGGCTGTCCGGCGTTTTCTGTACAGATATGTCAGATGCATCCGGAATGCTTTTGCTGGATGTGAAAAACAGATGCTGGTCCCAGAAGATGCTTGACATTTGCGGTATCAGGGAAAGCCAGCTGCCAAAATTATACGAGAGTTATGAGGCAGTAGGGGTTATCAAGCCGGAAGTCGCAAGGGAATTAGGTCTGCCGGAGGGCATCAAGGTAATAGCAGGGGCAGGAGATAATGCGGCAGCGGCGGTTGGAACGGGAACAGTCGGAGATGGGATGTGTAATATCTCTTTGGGGACATCCGGCACAATCTTTATTTCCAGCGCTAAATTCGGCGTCGATGAAAATAATGCGCTTCACTCGTTTGCCCATGCGGATGGAAGCTACCATTTAATGGGGTGTATGCTTAGCGCGGCATCCTGCAATAAGTGGTGGAATGAAGAGATTTTAAAAACAAAGGATTACGCTGCGGAGCAGGCGGGCATCTCTAGGCTTGGGGAAAATCAGGTGTTCTATCTGCCGTATCTTATGGGGGAGCGGTCCCCTCATAATAATCCAGATGCAAGGGCAATGTTTCTTGGCATGTCCATGGATACGACAAGGGAGGACATGACACAGGCGGTGCTTGAAGGGGTTGCATTTGGGCTCCGGGACTCCTTTGAGGTGGCAAAAAGCCTTGGCATCCGGATAGAGAGGACTAAGATTTGCGGCGGTGGTGCAAAGAGCATGCTGTGGAAGAAAATGATTGCTAATATTATGGGTATAAGGGTAGATGTGATAGAGAGCGAGGAAGGGCCGGCGCTCGGCGGTGCAATGCTGGCAGCAGTTGGCTGTGGGGAATATCCGGATGTAAAGACAATTGCAGAAAAAATCGTGAAAGTTGTAGATACCATTGAGCCGGAGCCGAAATTAACTGCAAAATATGAAGAGAGGTACCAGCAGTTTAGGAGGATATACCCGACGGTAAAGGGGCTGTTTTGATTGGCAACAAAACGCAAAGAACTTTAGTTCTTTAGTGTTTTTGCAAGCGCACTGGCGAAGTCAGTGCGCTTGTTTGCGGTACTCTGCCGGGCTTATCCCTACGTATTTTTTGAATTTTTTATGATAGTAGTCTACATTTGTGTAGCCGACGCGCTGGGCGACCTCATAAACTTTTAACTTTTTCTCCAGAAGGAGCTTTTTAGAGTTTTCAATGCGGACTTCATCTATGTAGGAGTTAAAATTTTTCCCGGTAGCTTTCGTAAATACTTTTCCCAGATAAGAGCTATTGTATCCAAATAGTTCCGCGAGGGTGCCCAGTTTCAGGTTCTCCTGATAATTGTGCGCAATATACAAAAGGATGCCGTCAATGACGCTCTCGCGGGTAGGGGAGCCGATTGCATTGATACATAATTCAAACTGCATTTGAAAAAACTGCAGGATTTCATAAAGATAGAATTTTTCTTCGACTGTGTCAATGATGGCGGCATTATTTGGGAGTAGTATTTCCAGATTTTCATATGTATGCAGAATTGCAGATTTTATCTGAATCATGACATCTGCAAGGAAATGTTTCAGTGCAGGAACTTCCTGATTAGTGTGGTATAGCCCATCCTTTAGGCCGTTGAGCACTTCAGAAAGCATATGGCGGTTTCCTGACTGGATATAGTTTGTTATTTTCTGCGCATACAAATTTCCTGAAGAAAGGATGTCTGTATCGTATGGCGGGATTTCCGGCATTTCATGGTACCCTAAGATATGCTGGTTAAAATGGCAGAAAAAACGCCGGTTCATTAAAAGGCAGGCAGTCTCGTAGGAGCTGTGGATTTGTTCCACAGAATAAACGGGCTGGCCATATGTCAGAAATAGGGAGTCCAGAGGGGAACCTTTCTGCGGATGCCCGATATGGTTTTCTAAAAGTTCCTGAAAACGCTTTAATGCATAATCCCCTTTGAGTATAATGACATTCTGGTTTTCTATTTTGAGGTAGTCCAGAGAGTTATTATTTTTATTAGCCAGCAAAAGAATTTCAGCAAAATTCCATGTATTCTGAAAAGATTCCTGATTATAATTTGTATATATTACTACCTGATAGACAGAGGATTCTAACATCATATCATGATAGTCCAGAAATTCATAGGAGGCCGTATTATATAGGATATCCTGTATAATAGAACTTCTCGCTTTGTCACGGTATTGGATTAATTTCTTCTGGGCATCCTGTTCCTCCTCGATGGAGTTTTTTGTCTCGATTACTGCCTTTTCCAGCTCATCTTCATCAATCGGTTTTGTAAGATAGCAGGATACACCATAGCGGATTGCCTCCTGCGCATAGGAAAAATCAGAGTACCCGCTTAAAATAATGAATTTTCCCTGAAATCCCTGCTCTTTTGCCTGCTTCACTACTTCCAGCCCGGAGAGTTTTGGCATCCGGATATCCATAAGGACAACGTCAGGATGCAGCCGCAGGATTTGCTCTAAAGTATCCAGGCCGTTTTTTCCCTCGCCACAGATATAGAATCCAAGCTCCTGCCAGTCAAGAAGGCAGCGGATGCCTTCGCGTATATCAATTTCGTCATCTGCTATGAAAAGTTTCATTTTTCGTCCAACTCCTTTCTTCTGTTCTCTATGGCAGGAATCACAAGTGTAATTAAAGTACCGCACTTTTTTTTGCTTTTTATCTGCAATCCAAATGGCTTTCCATAACACAGTTGGATACGTTGATAAATATTATACAGGCCGATACTTTTTGAAGATTCCTTTGGATGGTGGTATATATTGTTTTTCATGTTCTGAATCTCATCTGGTGTCATGCCGCATCCGTTGTCGAAAATGTGAATATATAAGATGTCTTCCTCCTGATTAATGTGGATGATGATTTTTCCATTTTGTTCCATCTCTTCTAACCCGTGCAGGATAGCATTTTCTACAATCGGCTGCAGGAGCAGGGGCATAATCTGGTATTCATCCAAATCAAATTCCGTATTTGATTTTAAAGAATAGTTAATCTTATCATGAAAGCGGAGCTTTTGTATTGTAAGGTAAGTTTCAATATAGTCCAGTTCTTTGGCTAGTGTTGTAAAAGAGGTTGTGGTATTTTCTAAAATATAGCGCATGGATTTGCCAAGCATTTTTATGGCGGTCGCAACTTCACGGTTTCCGGCTTTTATGGCACGCATACGGATGCTTTCTAAAGTATTGTATAGAAAGTGCGGGTTAATCTGGCTGGAAAGCATTTTAAACTCCATCCGCTGTTGCTGGTTTTCCAGCTCTTTTGTCTGTAACTGTGCTTCATATACAGAAGCTTCTTTGAACAAGATATTTTGAATCATAACATTCAAATCAGCAAAAGCCTCTGATATTTCATCCCGGCCATGAAATGTATCTGCGATGTGATAATTTCCCTGGCTGGCATTATGCATCGTTTCCCTCAATGTAATAATACGTTTGCTAAAATAATGGGAATACACATAAATAAACCCACTGGTTGTTATAAGGACCAAAAGCAGTACCATAAAATGGGCATGGGTAATCTTCTGTATATGCGGATACCCATCATAGTCAAGTGATGCCATGTAAAATAGGTCTTTGGAATACGTAGTAGAAAGTGAAGAGATGCATCCGATCACTTTCTGGTCTGCCATTGTAATTTCTCCGAGGTAGTTTTTCTCTGAATCGGAGGTATATTTTATCAGGGATGGCTCGGTATCCTTTTTTTGGCTGCAATAATATATCCCGCTTTTGTTAAGCCATAATACGGTGTTTAAGCTGCTGTTCCCGATACGGTTCCTGATATGGTTGTTACTTACTGCCATATTTAATATTGCATAGTTCTGAATCTGCGGCAGAAAAATTCTTGTGTGCAGGCATAAAACAACTTTTACATTACCAAAGCTGTCTGTAGTAAGTTCCTCTGTCCAGAAGGGTGTAACAGTAGAGGATGCTACCTGGAACCAATGTTCTTTTTTGATTTCATCTGTAATCTGATGAATATAACTGCTTTCCCCAGTGCGGTATTCCAGGTATAAATAGAAATCTGCTGGATAGAGGCGTCCTGTGTGAGGATAGTCTGGATGCCCTTATAATCGTTTAAGGCATTGTACGGTTTATCAGCGGAATTATATTCTGTACTAAGTATCCGGATTAATTCTTTGTCAGAAGATAGGGAATTACTTTTGTTATATATATTTAAAGTCAGGTCTAGAAGAAGTGATTTGACGCGCAGGTTATCAGAATAGGCCTGCTCTTCGTAATGTTCAAATAGCAGGGAACGGGTGTTAAAAACCAGATACCCTCCAATTGAGGCAAAGGGGATAAACATAGCAATAAAATAGATGATATAAAGCTGTTTTTGTACTTTGATTTTTGTAATCAGGTTTTGAAATCTGCGCTGTTTCATTATATTTTCTCCCATCTGCCAGCCGTAAGCCTGTGTTTTTGTGACTGTTACATACATTATATAATGTTTTTGCCCGAAATCAAAGAAACGGAATCAGGAAATATACAGCACTTTTTAGATTAGTTTTGCATTGAAAATCAGAGGCAGGGGATATAAAGCTATATAATATCTTAAAATATTATTAATATCTATCTTGTTAGCCGCAGAGTTGCAGGAGAAGAAAAAAAGTGTTAAAATAAGAGCGTTAAAAAAGCCGTATAAGTGTGGGATTTTGTTTCCATGATAATGAGCATGAATAGAATAAATGAAAAGGAGATGTTAATAATGGGTTTACTTGAAGATTTAAAGGCTTTGAATGTTAATGTTGATGAAGGTTTGGAACGTATGATGGGAAATTCATCTCTTTACGAGAGAATGCTTGTCAAATTTATAAAGGTGATGAATGATTTAGAGGTCAGCCCCGATTTTGACAATAATGATTATGCTGAAATTATAGAGAAGACACATACTATCAAAGGTGCTTCCGGTAATCTGTCTATCACACCGATTTATGAGGCATACACTGAGATAGTAAATTTGCTGCGCAGTGACAAACCAGATGAAGCGAAACAGATATTAAGGGATATCCTTCCGGTTCAGAAGGAGATACTTGCCTGTATTGAGAAGTACGCATAATTTGAGGAGTTTGTAGAATTGCAGGAAGTATATTTTCAGGGAGATTTTTAATGAATAAAAGCAGAGTAACAATTTTAATCGTGGATGATGTTGAAATTAACCGTACCATTCTGGCAGAGATTTTTAAGGATGACTATAATATTCTGGAGGCGGACAATGGCCTGCAGGCAATTGAGATGATTAATGGGAGCTTTGGCATTTCCGCTGTCCTTTTGGATTTGATTATGCCCGGAATAAACGGTCTGGAAGTGCTGAAAGAAATGAATAAAAGCGGCAAAACGGACAGTATTCCTGTTTTTCTGATAACAGCGGCAGAGAGCCAGAAGGCATTGATGGACGGATATCAGCTTGGTGCAGTGGATGTTATAATGAAACCGTTTATGCCGAATTTTATCAAATGCCGCATCAATAATGTGATTGAGTTATATGCCCACAGGAATAAGCTGGAGCATATTGTGGCAAAGCAGGTAGAGCGGCTTAACAGCCTGAACCAGTCAATGGTAGAGACACTGGCAACGGTTATTGAGTTCAGGGATTGTGAATCAGGTGAGCATGTAAAGCGGATTGGAAGGCTGACGAAGATTCTGATGACGCAGGTGAGTGAAATGTATCCAGAACACCATCTGCCGGAGACGGAAATTGATAAGATAGTTACTTCGTCTATTTTGCATGATGTAGGAAAGATTTCCATACCGGATAGAATTCTAAATAAACCCGGAAGGCTCACTGAGGAAGAATTTGAAATTATGAAGCAGCATACGGTAAAAGGCTGTGAGATTCTTCAGAATATACCGGATATTATAGATGAAGGGGTTTATAAGTATAGTTATGATATCTGCAGGCATCATCACGAGCGCTGGGACGGCAGGGGATATCCGGATGGCCTTAGCGGTGACGATATTTCTATCTGGGCACAGGTTGTGTCAGTAGCGGATGTCTACGATGCACTCACTGCAGAAAGAGTTTATAAAAAGGCATTTTCCCATGAAAAGGCAGTACAGATGATACATGATGGGGAATGCGGCACATTTAGCCCGAAGCTTTTGAAGGCATTTGATGAAGTGTTGGATGATATTATCGTGAAAGAATAATGGATATTAAGGCTGGAAATTCCTGTCGAACTGTGGTAGTATTTCAATATGGAACCCATGACAGGGGTGGTAGCCTCCCGAGCCAATGACCGGCTTGCCGGAATACATAGGAAGGGAGGTGGCGCCATTGACTGCTGCGGATATCATATTGATATTTATAGGGATAATCGGCCTGCTGATTGCCTTTGGTAGCTTTGTTATAGCGTTGCTTGCCTTTCTCGACAGAGATAAGGAACACAAGCGAAAAAAATAATGCCCGCCCTGTCGCAACCAGGACGGGCGCCTCTTATTGAGAGGTAAGTAACCCGCTTGGGAAACTCCACCTTTGGAGTGGGTTCCTGTAGGGCACCTGTTACCAGCAGGTGCCTTTCTTTATGCTAAATATACCACAATCTGCGCAGTGTTTCAAGTATTTTCTTTTGGGGCGGTGTCCGGCGGAACTGGACTGGTTCTGGGCACGGAGTGAACAGTAACCAGTCCATGTAAGCCAGAGCATTTCCTCCTTTTAGATATTCTGAAATATGGCTAATAATGATATATTTTCCGTTTCTTTACAAAGAATGCAAAAGTTACAAATAGTGCCAGCAGTTCAGAAACGACAATTGCAAGCCAAATTCCGTCAATACCAAGAATAATAGGCAGGAATAGAACAGCAGCAATTTGGAATACCAGTGTCCGCAGGAAAGAAATCGCTGCAGAGACTGCACCATCGCTGAGGGCAGTAAAGAATGAAGACCCCCATACATTGATTCCCATTATGAGGAAGGCGAGGGAGTAAAGCCTGAAGCCGTGGCAAGTCATTTCATACAGTTCTGCGTCATAGTTTGTAAAGATTTTGACGAGCGGTGATGAAAAGAGTTCTGCTGTGATGGTTAAAACAATAGATGTGCCAATAATTAGTTTCAGGCTTTTCTGAAACAGGTTCTTTAATTCTTCATGTCTGCCCGCACCGTAGTTGTAGCCTATAATGGGGGCACTTCCGAGGGAGTAGCCGAAAAAGATTGCCATAAAGATGAAGTTGACATACATAATGACACCATATGCAGCAACGCCATTTTCGCCAGCTATCTTCATAAGCTGAAAATTATACAAAATATTAACAATGGATGCGGAAAGATTTGTCACCATTTCTGAAGAGCCATTTGTACAGGTTTTGATGAAAATTTTAGCATTAAATCTTGCCTTTTTTAAACGCAGAAGGCTGCTGTTCTTTCTCGCAAAATAAATTACAGGGACAATGCCGCCTATGATTTCACCAAGGCCGGTAGCAATGGCAGCTCCGGCAATTCCCCATTGGCATACAGCAATAAAAATAAAGTCAAGAACCATATTAGTTAAACCGGAGGCGACAGACATTTTTAAGCTTAGGTCCGGTTTCTGCGCAGTGATAAAGAAGCTCTGGAAAATATTCTGCAGCATGAAAGCAGGCTGTGTCACAAAAAGAATTCTTCCATATATAATACAGTTTTCCAAAAGTTCTCCTTCCGCCCCCAGAAAAATAGAAATTGGGCGGATAAAGATAAAGCATACTGCGGATATTGTAATGCCTATCACAGCGGCAGCATAAACAAGCATTGAAAAATATCGGTTGGCAAGTTCATTTTTCTTTTCGCCTAGCGTTTTTGCAACAATAGCGCTTCCACCGCTGCCAATCATAAAACCGATACTTCCAGTTCCCATCATAATCGGCATAATCAGATTAACGGCAGCGAAAGATGTCTTGCCGACAAAATTAGATACGAAAAAACCATCGACAACACTGTATAATGATGTAAATATCATCATCATAATAGGTGAAACAACAAAACGAAGCAGCCGCCTGTAGGTAAAATGATCTGATAACTGAATGTTCATAGAAAACCTCATTTCTGCAAGGTGAACTTCGTTCACCTTTATTCTATATTAGGAAAGTTCTCGGTGTGTGGTGGTGCACCAACAACAAATGCAAAGAACTTTAGTTCTTTAGCATTTTTGCTAGGGCACAAGCGAAGTCTGTGCCCTTTTTTATATTGTGTATAATAAATTTGTGGCAAGTGTGCGCAGACACAATATTTGCAAAGCGAACATAGTTCGCTTTGTGAAAAATGTATTTTTTACATTGTACCCCTCTTTCTGTATGATTACAGTATTTTCCGAATCAATACTATAGGTTAAAATAAACGCCCGGTTATATACATAACCGAGCGCACTCGACATCTTCTCAACTTTATGACTGCGGTCATAAGTTCTCCGATGAATTGAATTTTAGTTTTAGTGCTACAGATAATACCTTATATTTGGGCTTTTGTCAACACTTTTATTTGATGTATAAATTTCTTTAAAAATTTGGCAGGCTTCACTCTGCCCCCCCCATAAGAGATACTATTTTATTAATTTTACTGCTCCATACTCCTGCCTTTCTCCCGTTTATGTAGCCGCTTTATAGAATAATCTAAAATACGTTCCTTTCTTGCCGCCAGCATCTTATTATAAAACTCCTTCTGTAAATCGCTAATGAATGGAGTTTCATTAATGATTTCAGCAATTCTTTTCATATCTACACTTGGGAGAATCCGTCTTAATGCCTTATTACAATCCTCATTTTCCAATGAAGAAATGAACTCATAATAATTGATTTTCCTGCCATTTTTCTGGATAGCAGACTGCGGAATATTAAATATCCTATAGTGAATTTCCCGCTCGTCCGTTAAAATATTCCCCATCATCCTCTCATCCGCCTGTGGAAAAAGACTGCTTCCGCAGTCAAAAACAGGGGCAAGCGTAAGGGAATCCTTCTGTACATCGTACAAAAATCCCCAGTTTCCATTATGGCGATCCCAGTTTCCAATCAACGCATCCACGATAAACATATCCCAAAAACGCCTGCTTAATTCTTCCGGCTCCATTGCCGTCTGCTCCGTAAACACCGAAACAATATCACCCAATTCTGTGCCATATCCATTGCGTTCTGAGTCAATAATCTGGTTTTTTAGTGAAGCAAAATCCTGTAGGACTATCCCGACCGAAGTAAAATCCTTGCAAGCCACGACTACTTTCTCTCCACTTTTCTCTGTCATGTAAGTGCCTAGCATTGTATCCTGCACGGGAATCCCCACACTTTCAAATATCTTGCATCCAAGATATTCTGAAATGCAACTGTTACTGTAACTCATTTTCTCATTTTTTGACGGATGCGGAGGGAACTTCAGCATATACTGCTCTCCCTCATAGACAATTGAAATCTTGCTGCCGTTCGCACCTGCATAGGACTTATTTTTCTTTGGCAGTCCCGTAAAATCAATCATAACCGTCCCCTATTTCTCCTTTCCAACTCTTTATGCCATTTCTTTCAGATGTCCGCTCCTGGTCTTTCTATCCGCAGATATTCCTCCCGAAGATACCATGCCTGCTCGCTGGTAATCAATCCATTAACCTCGGCAACGTTGATATCGCTCTGGAAACTACAGTAATCGCAGTCCCATCGCAGATAGTTTTCTCCAGCATCCCGCTTTCTCCATGCCTCTTTCATCTGTTCTAACGATTCCTGTAAAAATCCCGGCAGACCACATTCCAGATAAGATTTATCCATGGGAAGCCCGCTCTCTTCATCATATTCCCCTGCTAATACATTCATCCGATTGCCCTCCTCTTGCTTTTATCCTCGCGTACGCAACGGTTTTAAGCGTCCGGTGGACGGCTTGTCTAAAATGGGCCGAAACGGAGTGTAGACCTGCGTGCGGGGTATTTGGCTTATCAGTGTTTCAAGGTATTTTTAACGGCTACGGCTGGCACAGTATTCTATAGGTTATAGTTGTCGTTATATATTATTTTTTCTAAAATCATATCCGCTGCCTTTTTATCTTTAAAGCGTTCGATAATAGCAGCAGCAAATTCAATGGTTGTCCCGGCACCGCGGGATGTAGTAAAAATACCATCGACAACAACAGGCTGTTTTACATAGGAAGCGTTTGTAAGCTTCTCGGCAAAATCAGGGTAGCAGGTAGCTTTGCAGCCATTGTACAGACCGAGTTCATCATAGATTGTCGGGGCAGCGCAGATAGCAGACAGCCATTTTCCTTCTGCGGCAAATTCTTTGATCTTATCCGTGAGGGGCTGGCATGCCAAAAGATTTGGCGTGCCAGGGATTCCGCCCGGCAGCACAATCATTTTTGCACTGTCAAAATCTGCATCTTTTAAAAGGACATCTGCTTTGATTGTTACATTATGCGAGCTTGTCACCTCTAAAGAGTCTGTGATTGATACCATGTCAATCTCGATGCCGCTGCGGCGGAGCAGGTCAACAACCGTCAGCATCTCCACTTCTTCATATCCCGGAGCTAAAAAAATTAATACTTCAGCCATATTCAATCCTCCATTTCAAACAATTTCGATATTCATTTCTTCATAAAAGTATAATACAGTTTTTTAGGATGTGCAAGCCGGAGTATAGAAAGCAATAGGCTGTAAATAGTGACAAATTAATAGGGCAGTAATGGATAATATACTGAAAATTGATTTCCGTGGATGCAGACGGAAAATTCTTGTAAAATATCGTTGAATGTGATAACTTATGTATACAGGCAACGGGGGAAGTTGTCTTTACAAGAAAGGAAGATAAGTTTGAAAGTCCCTTTCAAACTATTTATTAATGCTTTCTCTATTTTGAGAAAAGCATTCAAAATAGAGAAAGACGGGGTATAGGGATGAAATTTCGACATACATTATTAATTGTTTTTCTGTTGTTTTCTCTGGTGCCGCTCTATGTGCTTGGTGTAGTCCTTATGTATGAGAATGATAGAAATATTGAAGATGTGATGGCAGAGAGCTTGGAATCTATCAGTAAGACACAGATTCAGGATATAAAGAATTTTTGTGAAGAGCGAAAAGAATATTTGGAGATGATTGGTCAGTATGATATGGTCAAAGAGGCCGTATTGGTAAGTATGCAAGGGGAGAAGAAACTAAATAAATCATATCAGAAATATTTAGACAATATGCTGGATGAGAGGGCAAAATCCAATTTATTTGTCTCCAATCTTTTTATTATGGATGCACAATTCCGTATGGTATCTTCCAGTGGGCAGTATACGGCTGGCGAGGTTAGCACATTGAAAGATGAAGTGGATCCCAAATGCCTGACTGGAGAATTTTTAATTAGCCAGGTCTATAAACGGATGATACGAAGCAGTGAATATAGGGTAGTAGCTGCATATGCAGGTATTTACAATGAGGATGAACTGATTGGGTATATTGTTGAGGAGATACCAACTTCATATTTTGACCAGTACCGTGCGAGCGTAAATTTATCTGCCGGGGGAACAATGTATATCACAGATGGAAATGATCAGATTATTACTGCGGGTACTTCCGGAGAGGAGGAGAACAGGACAAAATATATTGTAACAGAGGAAGAGCGGCGCGATTTTAATGAGCTGTGGAAAAAAATCAATTGGGATAAAAATCCTGCCGGTTCCTTTACCTATATGGTGTCGGGAAGAAAGTACATTACATATTATTCTAATATTGATTATACGGATTGGAAGATTCGCATCAATGGCAATCTGAGTGCTTACCATCAGCGTACCCAAAAATTTCGGAAGCTGTTGATTATATCGTTGGCTTTTCTGACAGCGGCGCTTTTATTGGTTAATATTTATCTGTCAAGCAGGCTGACAAAGCCGCTTGGGCGCATTGTAACTACACTGTCGAGAGTGAGGAAGGAGCATGATTATTCCCTGAGGGTCAATAATAAAAGTAAGGATGAGTTTGGCATTTTATCAAGAGAGGTTGACGAACTGCTTTTCTATGCAGAAGCGGCAGAACGCCGCGAACAGAGAAAACAGAAACATCTGCAGCGGAGGGCAGAGAATGATCCTTTGACGGGTATTTATAATAAGGCGGCGATAGGAAATTATATTGAGCAGACGATAGAAGGCGTAGCACAAAATGGTGGCGAGATTGTTGTCGGTTTTGTCGATATAGATGATTTCAGGGATTACAATACAAAATACGGGCATCAGGCAGGGGATGATGTCATATGTTTTGTTGCCAATGCGTTAAAGGAGCAGATAGGAAACGGTGTAGGGAGAAATGGCGGCGATGAGTTCTTGTTCTGTCTGACACAGTTTTCGGGACGCGAAGAGATTGTATATCGTATGAAAGCTTTAGTACAGAAATTTAATCAGGGGTTTTATAATGAGAAAATAGGTAAGAATATGCCTATCCCATGTAGTATCGGTGTTACGATTGCAAAAGCGGATGAATCTACTCATGAGTCGTTGATTGAGGATGCAGACGAGGCAATGTACCATGCAAAAGAGAATGGGAAGAATGGCTATTTTATACTATAAGTTAAAAAGGGCGCATACTGCGTAAGCAGCAAGTTTCCTTATGCGCCCCTGTGCATAAAAAAATCCTGAAAGCAAATATAAAGCTGCTTTCAGGATTCGAACCTGCCAAGGTTTGTTATGCACTTCGCTCTTTTCAAACCTTGAAATCGGCGTGACAGGATTCGAACCTGCGGCCTCGTCGTCCCGAACGACGCGCTCTACCAAACTGAGCCACACGCCGAAGTACTTTCCTATTGTATCACGAATCTGAAAAATTTCAATAGTTTTTTAAAAAATACTGCAAAAAATAGTGAAGGTGGAGTGGCAGGGTGGCACCGTTTTCAAAGGGAAAAAGAAATAGCCGTCGCTGCTACAATTTTTCCCCCCAGAACCGGGCCAGATATTCCGGCATTGCCTTAAGGGAAACGACATCATACGGAAACCATTCTCTGGGAAAGAGTGACTGGTAGCTGTCTAGAAGGAATCGGTCATCCAAAAGGAGGACTGCGCCGATATCTTCTGTTGTCCGGATTACCCTGCCCGCGGCCTGCATTACTTTGTTCATGCCGGGATATTGATAGGCGTAGAGGAATCCTTTGTTCTTAGTCTTATCAAAATATTCTTTAAAAAGCTCATTTATCGTGCAGACCATGGGCAGTCCAGTTCCTACGATAACAGCACCAATCAGGCGGCTGCCTTTTAAATCAATTCCTTCGCTGAAAATCCCGCCCATTACACATAGGCCGATGCTGGTATATTCCGGCGTATTTTTAAAGTGCGACAGAAATTCTTCGCGGGCTTCCTCTGTCATAGCGGTTGCCTGTGAGTAGAGTGTCATATGTCCGGGCAGGGTTTCGTCTTCCAAAATGAATTCCTGTTCCAACAGATACTGCCTGATTTCTTCCATAATCCGGTAGGAGGGGAAAAATACAAGGTAGTTGCCTAATCTGCCTTGTGCGAAAGTAATAATGTACTGTGCGATTTTCTTGTACATGGCAGGGCTGCGTCTGGTATATTTTGTGGAAACATCGCGCCCAATCATCAAGAGCCTCTTTTCAGGGGAAAATGGGGATGGGGCGTAAATTGCATAGTCCTCCTCTCTTCCGGCAAGCTGTTCCCGGTAATAATGGATTGGCAGCAGTGTTGCAGAAAAAAATACGCTGCATCTTCCCTTTTTTAAGCAGTAGTCTAAATTTACTGAAGGATCCATACACTGCAGGTGCAGCCGGAAGTCCCCGTCATCGGAAAAGTCGCTGTATATCACATAGTGATTGTCAAGCAGTTCATAGATATTCTGGAATTCTCTGGCTTCAAAGTAGAAGTTTAGGAGCTGTTCCTTTTGTGCAGGCGGCATAGGGACCAGATAGTCAGCATTATGCTCGTCTTCTTGGAAAAACTCTTCCAGAATAGTACAGAGCCTCATTAGCCGCAATATGAAGTCTTCAATTTCGATAGCATGATATTTTTTTAGTGTATCACATTCACGTTTTAGTGCCAGAAGTATCCGGTTGCAGGCTTCTAGTGCATTGGCAGCCTTGCGGGAGCTTGGTCTTGCCAGCTTCTTCATGGCAATAAAGTCTTCTTTGGCCAGTGTTGCAGAATACATTTCTCTGGCACGGTCTACCAGATTGTGGGCTTCGTCTATTAGAAAAACAAAATCATTTTCTTTTCCAACGGCAAAAAAACGTTTTAAGCTGGCGATAGGGTCAAAGACATAATTGTAATCGCCGATAATAGCATCGCACCAGGTAGAGATGTCAAGTGACATTTCAAATGGGCAGACCATATGCTTGCCGGCATATTCAAGAACAGTATCTCTTGTAATGACAGTTTCATGTGTCAGCACATCAAAAACAGCATCATTTATGCGGTCGAAATGACCTTTTGCCCGTTCGCAGGTAATTGGATTGCAGGCAGGTTTTTCTAAAATACAGATTTTCTCCTTTGCAGTGAGGGTTATACATTTTAACATGGCTCCATTTTTCTCCAGAAGGAGAAATGTATTTTCTGCCACTGTGCGGGTAATGGTTTTGGCGGTCAGGTAAAAGAGCTTTTCTGTCAGCCCTTCCCCTATTGATTTTACTGCCGGGAACACTGTGGATATCGTTTTGCCAACTCCGGTAGGCGCTTCGATGTAAAGGCGTTTTTTGCGGAGAATGCTCTGGTATACCCCCCGGACCAGCTTGGATTGGCCCTCCCGGTATGGGAATGGAAACTCCAGCTCTTTAAGGGATGCATTTCTGGCCTCCTGCCATTTGATCTGCCATGCAGCCCACTTTACGTATTCTTGCAGAATCTCATTAAACTGGTCAGATATTTCCTGAAAGGATAGGTGCTCTGCAAAATAGCGTACATTTTCTGTGGGGATATGGCAATAAGTCATTCTAATCCCCATCGCTTCCAGATGGTTCTGGCTGGCATAGATATAGGCATAGCAGAGTGCCTGTGCGCGGTGGACGGGCACAGCCTCCTGCATGTTTCGGATATCACGGTAAACGCCTTTGATTTCATCAACCACTTCCCCGGTTTCATCAGAAAAAATACCGTCAGCGCGTCCTTCTAATGTGATTGAAAATTCGATACCATCGCGGGATACTGGGATTTCACCGGAGAGAGTAACTTCCGGGCGATAATTCTTTCCCATGCGCCTCTGTAGTTTTTGGTGGATGCGGGTGCCTTCCTGCATAGCGTCAGGATCCTTAAGGCCCGTCTGGGAAGTAGATAGATCGCCGGAACGCATAATAAATTCCACAAGGTTTCGTACGGATAGTTTAATAGAATGCATGGTACACGTCCTCCATTAGTTTTTTCTTTCCCGTTTTGCTTTCTGCAGGCCGCCGCCCATATGGCCTGTTTCTGAATTGATGAAGCAGGCGCGTTTGACCGAATCTTCGCCGTAACGGCTGCGGATAGAGTCTATGGCGGTATTTAGTTTGGAAAGTTTTTCATATTTTTCCATGTCAAACAGATTGTACTGTTCATATCGTTCTGTACTGGCATGGCTGGTGCTGACACCCAGCAGGCGCAGGGGCGTTTTATTCCAAGCCTGCCCGAATAAAGCAGAGGCGGCCTCAAATATTTTTTCGGTAACATTGGTTGAGGAGGGGAGTGTCATCTGTTTTGAAGTATGATGAAACTCAAAATCTACCAGCGTTACGGATACCACGCTGATATATACATTGTCAGCACGGATTCTTGCACCGACTGTTTCGCACAGGGATAGGATGATTTTTAGTGCGGTGTCACTGTCTGTGATATCAAAATGTGTTGTAATTGAATTTCCGTAACCTTTATTTGGCTCTGGGCGGTCTTTCAAGATATCCGTATCAATTCCATTTGCATAGTTCCAGATAACTTCCCCATGCTTTTTAAAATGCGACTTGATAATTTCAGGGTCGCTTTTTGCCAGCTCACCGATTGTTTTAATGCCAAGGAAACGCAATTTTTGTGATGTGGATTTGCCGACATAAAATAGGTCTTCAATGGGCAGCGGCCAGAGCTTTGTCTGGATTTCATCTGGAAAGAGGGTGTGCACACGGTCCGGCTTCGTAAAATCGGATGCCATTTTAGCGAGAAGTTTATTGCTGGATACCCCAATATTGACGGTAAATCCCAGTACATTTTTTATCTCTTCCCGGAGTGTGTGGGCAAATGCTATTGGATTGCCGTGCAGCTTTTCCATTCCGCTCATATCGCAAAAGGCTTCATCAATACTGTATTGTTCTACAATCGGTGAGTGCTTTTTTAAAAGTTCGATAAAAGCATTTGATTTTTCCACATATAAAGGAAAATTTGGGGGGACAATTGTTAAATGCGGGCATTTTTTTCTGGCATTGACCAACGGTTCTCCAGTCCGGATGTGGTATGCCTTTGCTGGTGTTGATTTGGCAAGGACAATTCCATGCCGTTCTTCCTGATTGCCGCCGACGACGGCTGGAATGGTGCGGATATCCAGTGCATTTTCATCTATGGAAATATCGCTGCAAGCCTGCCAGGATAGAAAGGCTGCGTTGACATCGATATGATAGATTATAGTCTCTGGCATGGGATGCCCTCCTTTCAAATGGTTGTAATGTGTATGGATGCACATACGAAATTTGACAATGCTATAAGATAAGAATATAATAACAGAACGGGTGTTCATAGTAAATAGTTATTTTTTGATACAGAATGCTAATTTTTCTATTGTTTAAGTGTGATATAGTGGTAAGCATACTGAACGCTTTTGAAGGTGCATAGAAATCCAGGACTCCGTTCCTGTGTATGGAGTAGAGAAACTGCTGCTGGCCTGGATTTCCTGGCAGAAAAAGGAGGTGCGTTGGCGGATGTGCTGCTCTGGAAGATGTGGCATAGCCATAGATGAGAAAAAAGAAAAAGATGCAGAGAAGGTTGATGCTGTTCTGTGCAAAAGGATTATGGGGTATAGAATGCATCGGTATGTGTGAGAATCAAGGCAGGCAGTAGCGGTAGCTGTCTCCTATCTCTGGCAGTTATAGATAGGAGGGATTCTAGATAGTGAGCAAAAATGAGGTACTAGATGACGTAATATGTTACATTGAGGAAAATATTTGCAGCAAGTTGACTGTCGAAGATATCGCGGCGAAGGCCTATATATCTCCGGCGCATTTACAGAGATTATTTCACGTTACATTTGATATGACGATTGCGGAGTACGTCAGGGGCAGGAAGCTGCAGAAGGCCTTGGAGCTTCTATACAGTACCAATCGAAATGTATGTGATATCGCTTATGATGTTGGGTTTGAACATGAATCGTCTTTTATCCGGAGTTTTAAAAGGGAGTTTGGCTTGACGCCGCATGAGGCAAGAAAACAGCCGTACGGCATTAAGATTACTCCGCCGGGGTAGCGCGGTGAAATAACTGACATATTTGTAATATTAGGGCACCAGCGGAGTCGGTGCCCTTTTTGCATATTAGGGAAACGCTGATTAGAGCGTGTGGTGTAAAATGCACAGTTGTAAAAAAGGGGGGATATGATATAATTAGAGCACAGCAAAAGGGAGTCAATTTATTGTTGGCAGGGGGTGGTTAAAAATGATGGAGAAACCATCTGATGTAATAAATGAATTTATATGGGAAGTGAAAAGTCAGCTTGGTAGCCACATACAGCAGATTGTCTTGTTTGGTTCCTATGCACGAAATGATGAAAGTGAGGGTTCAGATATTGATATTTTATTGTTGGTTGATTATTCAGATGCAGAGATAAAGGAGATTCAATATAGTATTTATGATGTGGCATTTGAATTGGAGATGGCTACAGGTAAGGATATTTCTCCTGTAATTATCAATATTGAGCAATTTAGATATTGGAAGGATACGCTGCCTTTTTACCGTAATATAAAAAGGGAAGGGGTGGTATTGCATGATACAAAAGGAGTATGATTTAAGCAGGTACAGGCTGGCACAGGCAGAAGAAACTTTAAGGAGTGCGGTTGTTTGTTTCGAAAATGGATTATTTAAAGATTCAATTAACCGTTCTTATTATGTAGTATTTTATGCGGTAAAGGCGGTGCTGGCCTTAGATTCAGTAGATTTTAAGCGCCATAAGGATGCGGTTAATTATTTTAACCAGCATTATATTGCAACAGAGGTTTTTCCGAGGGAACTGGGAAAGAGAATAGGTAGGAGCAAACGGATTCGTGAAGTAAGTGATTATAATGATTTTTATATGGCATCGAGGGATGAGGCTTTAGAGCAGATAGATACGGCAAAAATGGCTTTGGCGTTAATATCTGAATATTTATCAAAAAAATATTGCTGAATGGAAAGAATTAGGGGAGCGTATCGACCTCCCCCTTTTTTAATTTATAAGAAAGTTGTCAATGTGTGATGGTACGCCAACAAGAATTTTCGCAGAAAATTCTTGCTAGGGCACCAGCGGAGTCGGTGCCCTTTTTTAAATTAAATTCGTTATGCGCTTAAACTGTGGTATTATCTGGGCTGCTGCCACAGCTTTTACCACATCCAGTGGAAGGAAAGGCAGGACACCGGTCAGGGCAGCCTGTTTTGCGGTGATGCCAGTCAGGGCCATAAGCCATCCGGCTCCGAAGATATCAATAAAGATGGCTGCGGCGACTGCAAGGATAGTGTAATAAATACGTCTGTATTCCCTGCCACGGAGGCGTGGGACTAAGATGGTAACTAACACAAATGCGATACTGTATCCGCCCCAGCCTCCTGTGATATAGGATATGCCTGAATTGCCGCCGACAAAAACGGGGATTCCGGCAATGCCTAACAGCAGCCAGATTAGTGAGGTGAAAAAGGACTGTTGCGCCGGAAAGGCTAAAGCAATCAGCAATATGATAAAGTTAAGGAACGTGATGTGCGAGCCTGCCGGAAGCGGGATGCTGATATAGGCAGATACACATAAAATGGCGGCAAACAATGCTGTCATTACTAGGGAACGGGTTCGGAAGGCTGCCTGCACAGGTGGTGTGTTATAACGGTTTGTCTCTGTTCTATTGATATCTGAATTCATTTTATAATCTCCCTTCTCTATAAAAATTGATTTCCGTGACCTTTATGTTATTAGAAAAGATGGCGTTTGTCAACTTGGTTTTAAATGTGGTTGACAAATAGATAAAAAATAGATACGATATTAACGTTATTTAACGGTTTTTTTCACACGCAAATTTGTTATGCGCAATGGAACAAAGGTGAACGAAGTTCACCTTGCAGAAATGGGGAGTATTATGAGTTTTGTTGAAGAAATAAAGAAAAAAGTATTAAGCGGCGGGGATATTGGCAAGGAAGAGGCATTGCAGCTGGCGGATGCAGAATTAGGGGAACTGTGCAGGGCTGCAGATGAGATTCGGATGGCATTCTGTAGTAATGGGTTTGATATCTGTACAATTATTAACGGGAAAAGCGGCAAATGTTCTGAAAACTGCAAATACTGTGCGCAGGCGGGATGTTATGCTGTATCGGCAGAGGAGTATCCGCTGCTTCCGAAAGAAAGGCTTTTGGAGGAGGCAAAGCATAATGCAGGGCAGGGGGTCTTGAGGTACTCTATTGTCACATCAGGCAGGAGGCTGAATTCCGAAGAGATTGGTCGGGTATGCGATGCTATCCGTGCTATAAAGAAGGAGGCGGGCATTGAAGTCTGTGCATCTTTCGGGCTGCTGCAGGAGGAGGATTTTATAAAGCTTAGGGAAGCCGGGGTATCAAGGGTCCACAATAATCTGGAGACATCCAGACGCTATTTTCCGGAGGTCTGTACAACACATACATATGATGATAAGATTGCTGCGATTAAGGCCGCAAAAAAGGCAGGGCTGACAGTATGCAGCGGTGGGATTATGGGGATAGGTGAGACGATGGAGGACAGGATTGATATGGCACTGGAGCTTAGGGGATTAGGAATATGTTCTGTTCCGGTTAATATGCTAAATCCTATTCCTGGGACGCCGTTGGAGCATCAGAAGATTCTTTCAGAAGATGAGATGTGCAGAATTATTGCGGTGTACCGCTTTATTCTGCCGAAGGCTTCTATCCGCATGGCAGGGGGGCGCGGCCTTCTGCCGGATAAAGGTGTGAGGTGCTTCCAGTCTGGTGCCAATGCCGCAATCTCCGGTGATATGCTTACTACATCGGGCATTACTGTTGAGAAGGATATGGAGATTCTGGGCAGGCTTGGTTTTGAGCCGGAATTATATTTCTGATGGGGCTTTGTGCATAGAAAAGAGGGGTTAATGAATAAGGTATATATATTAGGCGGCGGACGTAGTTATATTGGGATAGAGAATAGTATGTACCGCCATATCCCTGCGGAAATCCTAGGTGCAAGGACACTCCAGAGAGTTGTGTCGCCCTATGATATCAGCAGTCTTGATGGGGTGATTGCGGGAAATGGGGTAGGTGCGGGCGGCAATATTGCGCGCCTGATGATGTTGGAAGCAGGCCTTCCGCAGAAGGTTCCGGCAGTTACGGTTGATGTGCAATGCGGCTCCGGGCTGGAATCTATCGGTATTGCTGCCGCTAAAATAGCGAGTGGGATGGGAGATTTTTATATAGCCGGAGGATTTGAAAGCAGTTCGACAGCGCCAAGGAGGGGCTACCATGCAAACCATGCGGAATTTGAAAAATATGGCGGGGCAGCCGGATGGTACCGTGTGGCGAAATTTGCGCCGGGCATCCACCGGGAAACTGCCATGCTGGAAGGGGCGGAAAATGCAGCAAAGAAATACCGGATTACCAGACAGGAGATGAATCCATGGGTTATCAGGAGCCATCGCCTTGCAAAAGAGGCAGAAGAAAATGGAGACCTGAAGGATATTGTATTTGAAATACTGGAAGGGTGCAGCAGGGATGAGGGCATCCGCAGGCGGATGAGTGAAAAGTTTTTGGACAGGCTGCCCTGTGTGCTTCCTGAAGGGGAAATCATTACCGCAGGGAATGCCTGCCTGACAAATGACGGGGCGGCATTTTTAGCCCTCTGTTCAGAAAGATATGCCAGACAGCATGGTCTGGTGCCAGAGGCAGAATTTGCAGGGATGGCTGAGGTTGGCGGAAATCCGTCAGAAAGCCCGGTAACGGCGGTTCAGGCAATTGACAGGCTCTTAACGCGCTGCCGCCTGACTGCGCAGGATATTGATGTTTTTGAGTGCAATGAAGCATTTGCTGTGATTGATGTGCTTTTTGCAAGGGCATATCCTGACAAAACAGATAGCTATAATATTTTTGGAGGAGCACTGGCGTATGGGCATCCATACGGGGCATCAGGCGGAATCATTGCGCTGCATGCGTTAAATGCACTGCGGAAGACTGGAGGGACGCTTGCGGTATGCAGCATCGCGGCGGCAGGCGGCATAGGGACTGCGGTTTTGTTAAAAAAGGTTTGAAGCACGGAAATCAATTTTTATTATTTATGTTCGTTACTCCGCATCAATTTGCTGCTATTCACAGTTGACTGCTTTCTAAATGATAACTCCCTGTTATCTGTCAATTTTTGTTTGTGCCTGCATCCGGTTATGTTTCTGTTTTTTGCTTCGCAGACAAACCAAACGCCTAAAAAGAAGGACAGGATATGCCTTGCAACATTTCGCCTTTCCGAGGAACTATCTGCCTTGCGGCTTTGATGCTTGGTTTATGCGCCTTTTCGCGAACTCGCACCATGCAGCGGATTTCATGGCCTTCCGCAGAGGCACTCTCGAATCGCCGGCACTTGCAGGGTGTATTTTGCCCTGCTATGTACCGCTGCGTTATGAGAGGTAGCGGGAGCGTGCCTCCTAGGAAAGCCTGAAACCGCGCATGCTGCTCAGACAGCGCTGCAAGGCGCATATCCATCAAAGCCCTGCAAGACAGAGTTCCTCTGGAAAACCGTTGTTGTCTGGCGGCATATCTTGTCCTTCTTTTTAGGCGTATTATACTCTGTGAGGGCAAAAACAGAAACACAGCCGGACGCAGGTACATTGGAAAATGACGGATAACAGGGAGTTATAGTTTAATAAGCAGTCAACTGTGAATCATGGTAGGTTGATGCGGAGTAATATCGAACATGAATAATAAAAATTGATTTCCGTGAGGTTTGAAGCTTTGTCCGGTGTTTTTTTGCGTGTAATGAGTGATGTAATACATAGGGGTATGGAAATGGATTATTATAAAATGATGTTAGAAAAAAATCCTCAAAAGGAGGCGCTTATTGTAGATGGGGCAGTATATACATACGGAATGCTGATCCAGAGGGCGCAGCAGCTTGGTAAGGAATGGGGCAGAGGCGGGAATGCCTTTCGGAATGGGCAGGAAGGAAATACGGGGGTGCGCTGTCCACAGGTTCGTGTGATTAAGGAAAGGGATATTTTGGCGCAGCTTGTGTCATTCTTGGCTTGTTATGTAATAGATAACATACCGCTGATTGTCCCGTATGACGGCAAGGAATTTCGAAACGGGGAATGCCTTTCTGATATAGAGATACCGGAAAATGCGTGTATGGCAGTTTCCACTTCTGGAACGACGGGAACCCCCAAGATCTATTTTCGCACTTATGAGAGTTGGGCAGGCTACTTTCCAGTGCAGAATGAGATTTTTCAGGTAAGGCAGGACAGCCGTCTTTTTATGCAGGGGAGCCTTGCGTTTACTGGAAACCTGAATCTTTATATGGCACAGTTTTATGCAGGGGCAACAGTTATTGCGGAGAATGCATTTTTGCCAAAGCGGTGGGCAGGGCGGATGCAGGAGTGGGGCGCAGATGGCATTTATCTGATTCCGTCTAAGCTGATGCTCCTGCCGGAGGTTATCAATAGGGAAATACCGAGTATTAATATGATTATATCCGGTTCGCAGAGTTTGGGAAAAAGGGAGGCGGACAGGTTAAAGAGGGTATTTCCAAATACACATATTATTTTGTATTATGCTGCAAGTGAGTTAAACTATGTTACCTATGTGTCAGACGGGGAGATGACAGAGGAACGCAACTTGATTGGCAGGCCGTTTCCACAGGTGGAGGTGTTTT
Source organism: bacterium D16-36 (assembly GCA_003611745.1). Lineage (GTDB taxonomy): Bacteria > Bacillota > Clostridia > Lachnospirales > Lachnospiraceae > Butyribacter. The sequence continues at coordinate 57,895 of RAYF01000038.1, forward strand.
TGCAGGATGATGAAATCTATGTAAATACACCATACCATGTGGAGGGGGTTGCCTGCCCATATTCGCTGTCTGACTGTGGGTATCAGGATAAGGAGGGGAATTTCTATTTTGCCGGGCGGAAAGATGATATCCTGAATATCCGGGGCAGGAAGGTTTCTGCTGTTAAGATAGAAAATATATTGGGGCAGGTTCCTGAAATTCAGGAGGCGGCTGTTCTTGCAGAGGCGGCAGATGGCGGCAGGGAACAGTATCTTGTGGCGTATATTGTATTCTGTAAAGGAAAGAAATGCCGGCAGGAGGACATTTATGAGAGGCTGCGGCGGTTCCTCGCGCATTATGAGATGCCGAGGAGGCTGTATTTTGTAGAAGGACTGCCGAGAAACGAGAGTGGCAAGGTGGACAAAAAGAGGCTGGCTGTGCTATAATAGCAAAGTTATTACAACAGGAAAGAGCTGTAATTACAGCGTTTTTATTAGGGCGCAAGCGAAGTCTGTGCCCTTTTTCAGGCAAAAGAAATATATTTGGAGGTAAGAGGAATGGTAGTAGAGCCAAAGGTAAAGGGGTTTATGTGTACGACTGCCCATCCGGAGGGGTGCAGGGCAGCGGTTAAAGCACAGATTGATTATGTAAAGTCACAGCCAAAGTCAGAGGGTCCAAAGAAAGTATTAGTAATCGGTTCTTCCATGGGGTACGGTCTGGCAAGCCGCATTGCGGTTACGTATTCTTGTGATGCAGATACCATTGGCATTATATTTGATAAACCAGGAAAAGAGAAAAGGACGGGAAGTGCAGGCTGGTACAATACAGCGGCGTTTGAGGAGTTTGCTGCTGTTGACGGCCGCTATGCAAAGTCGATTAATGGGGATGCCTATTCGCAGGAAATCAAGGATGAGACGATTGCCTTAATTAAGAAAGACTGGGGCAAAGTAGATATGGTGATTTACAGTATTGCCGCGCCCCGCCGCAAGGCGCCGGACGGCGTGACATACCGTTCCGTTTTAAAAACGACAGAAAAAGAATATACAAATATTACGATTGATTTAATGACAAATGAGATATCCGAGGTGACGATTCCCACTGCGACAGAGCAGGAGGTTTTTGACACGATAAAGGTAATGGGTGGCGAGGACTGGAAGCTTTGGATGCAGGCGCTAAAGGATGCCGATGTGTTGGCGGAGAATGCTAAGACGGTGGCATATTCTTATATCGGGCCGGAACTGACACACCCGATTTATTATGACGGCTCTATTGGGCGGGCGAAAAAAGACTTGTACCGCACAGCGGATGAAATGAATGCCCAGATGGAGGGGCTGGAGGCATATGTTTCTGTAAATAAGGCTGTCGTTACCCAGTCCAGCGCAGCGATTCCGATTGTTCCGCTCTATATCTCGCTTTTATTTAAAGTAATGAAAGAAAAAGGGCTGCATGAGGGGTGCATTGAGCAGATGTACCGTTTGGTCCATGATAGAATCTGTAAAGAGGATGTGCCGACAGATGAAAATCATTTAATCCGTATGGATGATTATGAGATGAAGCCGGAGGTTCAGGGCGCAGTGGCAGAACTCTGGGGCAAAGTTTCAAAGGATGCCATTCAGGATATTGCTGATCTGGATGGTTATTGGCAGGAATTTTATGAGATTTTCGGGTTCCGCATAAAAGGTGTCGATTACAGTGCAGATGTGGATATCCAGTGTGGGATTCCAAGCCTTGCGCAGTGAAAATTATTCTGATAGCCTGTCTAACTGTATCATGAATAGGTAAATGTAGCTATTCATATTAATGGAATGTTTTAGGAGATTTGTGTATATATTACTAAGGCGGTTAAATGTCGATGTTTTTACTTGACTAAATTTTTATCTGCTACGTTGTCATCAATCGCTGTAGCACTCGCTACAGCTCAATCTTCCGCCTTGCAGAATAATTATTTATTCTGCGTAAAATTCATGCGACATTTAACCGCCTTAGTAATAGTTTATGGTGAATTAAAGTGGGTTATATTAGTAAAGGGGAGGAAGCATGATTGTTAATAATGTAATTGATTTGATTGGGAATACTCCGCTTGTCAGCCTGAAAGAAACAACCGGGATGAGCATTTTTGCAAAGGCTGAGTTTTTAAATCCCGGAGGCAGCATTAAAGACCGTGTTGCAAAGAATATGGTTCTGCGGGCAGAGGAGGAAGGGGAATTAAAACCCGGCATGACGATTATTGAACCGACTTCGGGAAATACAGGAATCGGGCTGTCACTGGTAGGCGTCCGCAGGGGCTACCGCGTTATTATAGTGATGCCGGAAAATATGAGTGAGGAGCGCAAGAAAATCATCCGCTGCCTTGGTGCAGAGCTTGTGCTGACGCCGGCGGAGCTTAGCATTGACGGTTCTGTCAAGAGAGCGGAGGAACTGCTTGATGAGATAGGCAGCGGCAAAGCGTTTATTCCGCAGCAGTTTGTCAATCCAAACAATCCTGATATTCATTATAAGACAACAGGGCCAGAGATTTTTGAGCAGTTGAATGGAAAAGTGGATGTTTTTGTTTCCGGGCTTGGCAGCGGTGGGACACTGCAGGGTATCGGCAGATATCTAAAGGAGAAGAACCCTGATTTGAAGCTGGTGGCAGTGGAGCCGAAAAATGTATCTGCGCTTCTTGGGCATGAACCGGGCATACATAAAATTCAGGGGATTGGCGATGGTTTTGTGCCGGATGTGCTTGACACCTCCTTGATTGACGATATTGTGGAAGTGACAGATGAAGATGCATTTGCGACAACAAGGGAATTGGCAAGCGTGCAGGGGCTGTTGTGCGGAACTTCGTCCGGCGCCAATGTCTGGGCGGCTAAGCAGATGGCAGCTAAGTATGGCAAAGATAAAATAATTGCAACGGTTATGGCAGACCGCATGGAACGTTACTTTAGTACGGGATTGCTGGATGCATGACAGGCTGGTTTATTGCAGGAGGGGGATAAGGTGGGCAGAGAATATAGTATTGAGTTAAAGAATCTGACCAAGATGTATGGCCGAAGCAAGGGTGTATCGGATTTAACGTTAAATGTTGAAGAGGGCGATATCTTCGGGTTTCTTGGGCCGAACGGCGCAGGCAAGTCGACTACCATCAGGAGCATGCTTGGGCTGATTGGGTTTCAAAAAGGAAGTGCTGTACTTTTAGGGATGGATGTCAGGAAGCAGCACGGGGAGATATTAAAACACGTCGGGTATATGCCGTCGGAGGCGATGTTTTATCCGTCCATGAAGGTGAAGGATGTGATCAGGTTTGCAGCGGATATGAGGAAGATGGATTGTGCAGAGGAGGCTGCTATGCTGTGTGAATGCCTGTCGGTGGACACAGAAAAAAGGATAGAAGAATTATCTCTCGGAAACCGAAAGAAGGTCAGCATTGTCTGTGCCATGCAGCATAAGCCGCGCCTATTCATTTTTGATGAGCCGACAAGCGGTCTGGACCCACTGATGCAGGCGGAGTTTTTTAAGCTCGTTCTTAAGTACAATAAGCAGGGTGCCACCTGCTTTTTATCTTCCCATGTGCTGTCTGAGATAAAAAAATACTGCCGCCATGCGGCGATTATCCGTCAAGGCAGGCTGATATGCACGGATACGGTTGAGAATTTGACAAGGACAAGTGCGAAACGTATCCGGATGGTGAAAGATGGAGTAGCAGAGGAGTTTGTCTATAAAGGGGATCTTAATCAATTATTTGCGGGGTTTGCAGGGCATGATATTTCAGATATTGTCATAGAAGAACCGGAACTGGATGAGATTTTTATACACTATTATGAGGAGGAGGGGGTTCATGATACTATTTAAACATGAAATGAAGATGAATTTAAAGAGCCTGCTTATCTGGACATTGTGTGTTGGCGGGCTGTGTATGGGATGCATACTGCTTTACACGAGCCTGGAGGATTCGCTGCAGGATATTGCAGATGCCTATTCTGATATGGGGGCAATGTCGGCGGCACTTGGAATGGATAAGATGAGCCTTGCGACATTGACAGGCTTTTATGCAACAGAGGTAGGCATGATGCATGGGCTTGGCGGCGCCATGTTTGCCGCAGTTGTGGGGACAGGAATGTTATCGAAAGAGGAGGCCGGGCATACAACAGATTTTTTATATGTTTTTCCGGTGGGAAGGACAAGCATTCTAGTGCAGAAATATCTTGCTTTAGTATGCAATGTCCTTCTTTTTAATTTTATCTGTGCTGTATTATATGTTTTGGGGTTTCTTTTGCTGGGAGAAGAGATACAGGCAAATGAAATGGCATGTTTCCATCTGGCGCAGGTATTGATGCAGCTGGAGGTTGGTACCATCTGTTTTTTAATATCTGCCTTTACAAAGAAAAGTTTTCTGGGTGCAGGATTGGGAGTGCCAATCCTTTTGTTTGCGGCAGACATGATGTGCCGTATTATACCGGCAATTGAAAACCTGAAGTATATTACGCCGTTTTATTATGCAAATGCAGCGGATATTTTTACAAGCGGTGAGGTGGAAGTTTGTATGGCTGGTATTGGGATTATAGTCACGGCAGCAGCGTTTATGGTGTCGTGGCTTAAATTTACCAGAAAAGATTTTGCCGCTTAAGGCACTTGAAAGCTATTATTCTCGCGTACGCAACGAGCCAAACGCAAGCTTGCTTGCACTTGGCGACTGCGCGCGGGTCAAATACCCCGCCCCAAGGGGCGGGGTATTTGACTTTGCAAGGTTTTGCAACCAACGGCTGGTTTTTGGTTTAAAAGGACATGGTAATCTTTTCTTGACAACTATAGTGTGTTATTCTATAAGAGACAAGAGTCGTATTTCAAATTATTTAAATAATGCCTAAAATTGATAAAATAATTTGTATACGAAGGAGGTTAGCCATGAAAGAGAAAAATGAGAAGAAGAAAGGTTCTTATGCGGATAAATATCGTGAAATTGGTTATAAGATTGCATACTGCAGAAAACATATGCACTTAACGCAGGAGCAGCTTGCAGAGAAACTTGGAGTCAGCAGGCAGCATATTGGCGCGATTGAGGCACCGAATATAGATCGGAAAATTTCGTTGGATTTGATTTTCAGTATTGCGGCTCTGTGTGATGTAGAGCCAAGCTGGTTTCTGGAATATGAATTGCAGAGGTTTTCAGATAGCGATGAAAAGTAGGGACGCTGTTTTTTCGCGGGGCTTTTTGGTACAGAGGGTATATCTGGGGAAAAGGCATTAAAGCCTTGGCGGGAAATGAAGGCATATTTCCTCATTTCCCGTCGGGGCAGGTGGCGTAAGTTGAGATTATCCTACGCACTTTTTAAAAGTTATTTACTGACCGCTCCTTATAGAAATATCCCCATCACCAGTGTGTACTTTTAGGCTGGCTTTGCTTCCTGTTGCCTTTTTTGTGTAATACCAGCCGTCCCCTCTCCTTTTTTTGCTGCCATGTAATGTCTTGTTTACAGATATATTGCCATCGGTTACGTCTGCGTTGATTGCAAGGCGGTTTAGGCATTGCCTGCTTATCTGGAGTAACATGTCCCCTCCGATGCTTCTAAACTGGGTGTTGCCGGAAATATTAAGCTGGGATGCATTAATATCGCCGTACTCTGTATTTATTTTTACAGTTCCGGAAGCATAAGTATGGAGATTTGAGATGTTGAGATCTCCATCCTCCGTATTGATTTGTAAGGAACCAGAGATGCCGGGGTTAGGGGCATTGATATCGCCATCTAGTACATTGATTCGTGCAGTGCCAGATACACTGAGGCTGGGAACGGTGATATCCCCATCTTCCGTGTCTATTTTTAAGGTCCCGGATACTTTTAATCCGGCATTAATATCCCCGTCTTCTGTATCTAATTGAAGAGTTCCAGGAACTTTAACTCCGGTGAGGGTGATGTCTCCATCCGCTGTTTTTACAGTGGCAGTTCCTGTGACATTTAAGTCAGATATTATGAGGTCGCCATCAGTTGTTGTGACAGTGATATTGCCACACGATAGTTTTTTTACTGTCGCGTCGCCGTCTTCTAGTTTGAGGCTTGTCTTTTTGCAACGAAGCCCATTGACGGCTAAATCGCCCTCATTCATGACAATATTGCTGTTTTTATAAGTTGTCCCAGAGGGAACATAAAGCGTTACCGTATTGATATAATTTTGCACAGTAAATTTCCATTGATTTATGGATGTGCTTAATTTGCTGCTGTTATTGACAGCTGCCCAAGCCTCTATGAAATTAGATTCATTTAAATGCAGGCAGCCGTCTTTTATCTTGTAGGTGAATGGGTTTTTATTATTTTTGCAGTGCAGTTCATAAGATAAATAGGCAGACTGATTTTTTGAGGGCTTGATAATCAGATCGATATAATCTAAATCTGCTGCTATGCTCGAAAAGGTGCCAAGTTCTTTGTTCTTCATTTTATAAGTTTTAGCATCTGCCGTATTCTTTTTGGCTGACTTCATATTGCCAGAAGATACTTCTGATTCCGGCGTTTGCTCCTGCGTGGCTTCTTCTGCAAGGTGCAGGGCTTTCTTAAAGTTTTCATAATCTGTTGTCCCAATATAATCGCTGCCGCCGTATGCATAGCCGACAGCAAAGATGCCAAGGCCGCCTAAGCATAGGATAAGCCCTGAGATTCCTAAGATTTTTGCTAATTGTTTCATATTCAACCTCCCTATATTGTCAAGTGATTTTCCTTAAAAAATCAAGGAATTTATAGTTACATATCTCAGATGAATGAGCCAA
>RAYF01000039.1 GCA_003611745.1 bacterium D16-36
TCCACAAAATGTAATGAACCATAAATAACCTTCATCAAATTTCAAGTTATTTCATCTTCGTTACACTTTTTATATCGACAAAAAAAATCCGTTTTTCGGGTGTATGGAATGAATCGCCTACTTTTCGGGAACGAAAGGAAAAAACTTTTTAAAAAAATTCTTGCACATTCTAAAGTTTTGCATTTTTATCCGATATTAACTATTTCCACAAAAACCAGAAGTATAATATAACACTATGAATGGACTTTGTCACGCCGGTTGCCGCATCATACTTGTCCTCATCATAATTTTTCGCATCCTCCACCATTGCCGCAATTTTTTTGTAAACACTGCTGCCATTATTATAGTAGCTCAGCTTTACTTCCCCGTTCAGCACATGGATTGACGCACCGGTAATGAAGTAATCCGCCGCCGCAGAACCCGCAGAATATTTGCTGTTGTGGCAGGTCCCGTTCAGCGTCCTTGCACCGTTCACCATGCAGAACGTAATCTCCGGCTTAATGCTGCTCCTGCCGGCAGAAGTGGAAACATCCCCGTTTGTCGTGTTCTTGTTCAGGTTCAGGCAGTAAACCAGATGATTGTGGTATTTGCCCGACTCCGAGATATACTTAATGCCCATGCTGCGGCCGCAGTATTTGGCATAGCCGCTGCACGACACTTTCATGCTGTCCGAAGATTTTACCGCTGCCTTTAACACCGGGGCAGATGCCATGCGTACCATCATGGTGTCCCCTGTGCCAAAGTCCTCCAGCTCCCCTTTTGACAGTAAAACCTGTCCGGCCGCCTCTCCCGGCGAAGTTTCTTCCTGTTCCTCTCCGTCCGATGGGGTAACCTGCCTTTTCCCCTCTCCGGGGGCAGGCCCTTCCTCTCCGTTACCATCATCTTCTTCCCCTGTTTCCTGCTTTCCGTCCCCGGATTCCCGGCTTTCCTCCACCGCCGTCTCCGGTTCACGCACGGAAATAGTCCGACAGATAAGATAAGGATTTTTGCCGCTTACCGGCTCTGCTTTGTAATAAGTGCTGTAATCCCCCGGCTTATTCCCATCAAAGGAACCCTGCTCCGCATAATAACTGACTTTGACAGCCTTATCATCATAGGAAAGCCCGTCAAAGGACTGCTCCACATCAAACCCATAGCCGGCAGCCACAATAATATCTTCTGCTGCTGCAATTTCTGCCAGTTCCAAATCCGGCCTGTCCGTTTCATTATAAAGCACCAGCTCCTGCTCCGTCTCTGCCTGACCGGTCCCGTTGCTGTCTGACACATCCGCACCCGGTCCGGTTGCATTAGCATAAGCAGCCGCCGGAATGACAGCCCCCACAGTCAGGACAAAAGCCATTACCAGAGCCATAACCCTTTTCAATCTCTTTTTTGTCATATAATCCTCCTTTTCCGAAGCGTTTTCGCTGAGGAACGTGGGCAGAATTTCAGATTCTGCCCTGCGATAAAAGCTGTTTGTGACGCTTTAACACAAACAGCCATGTGAAAAAATAACGCATCAGCGTAATTTTTCGCATTATCCTCCATTCATACACAGTATTCCGTTTCCTGCGGATATTTCCCTGCCGGCACAGATACCGGGCATTTTCCCGGCATTTATGCATAAAAAAGACACGCCCATTCCTTCAGCGTGCCTTTTCAACCCATAAAGCCGGTCCGCAAACCTGGCTTTCCCTTATTCCATTGCCATTCTGCCACGGATAAGGACAGAACCTTTATTCTCTCTCATAAATTCCCCCTAACATCTTCCTGCATGAAAGACCAGCAGCAGCATCTTCAACACATTTCCGGCCAAAAGCAGGGCAGTCTCCAATACCGCCAGCGCCAGTTTCAAAACGTGTATAAAAATCCATGCCATACCCTTTAACATCCACCCTGCGAAACGGGCAATGCCCCTGATTCCCTGCTTTACCATAAAGACCGCCTCCTAACTGTCCTCACTCCATCCCATTATCTTATCCATAATGTCCGGCATCCCGCTAATATCTGCAATATCATCTTCCCCTGTTTCCTCTGCCTCCGGCTCCTCGGCAGGAGGCCCGGCTGCCATCACCGGCTGCCCCGCCACTGCATTTCCCAAAGCAATGCGGACAACCTCCTGAATGACTTCTACCTTTATCTCCTCTTTCATCCCGGAAAGCCTCTTTTCAAAATAGGCAGGTGTCAATTCTTCCGGCAGTTCCTTCCCATCCCCTGCCAGCAGGGCATCAAAAAACATTTCCAGTGCATCCATGACCAGCTGATTCTTTGTCCAGCCCGCAGTCAGCTTTTTATCTTCAAACAGCTGCAGCAGCCTGACATGCTGCGCCTTTTTCAAAGAAAACCGTATGGTAAAATGCCGGAACAGTTCTCCATAAGCCATAGCGCTCCCTCCTATCCAATTTTACGTTTCTGTGCCTGTGCCAGATAGGCATTCCCAAGCATTTCATAGCCCTTTGCGTTTGCTTTCACATCCTCAATATACTGGATATTCCTCTGCTCCAGACTGCCAAAGCGTTTCATAACCCCGGCACCGCCGCCCACAAAGATAATCTGCGTCAGGTCCATGTTATAGCCAAGCTCCCGGATGTTATGGTAAATCTGCCTGCAGTAATCACGGATTTCCTTAATGATAATCTCCTGATATTTCTCCGGGAGGTCTCCCCCTCCGTTTACCATGACTTTCTGAATATCATACTCGTCCACCTCTGCGTTTAACTGTCTGACACACTCTTTGTTAATCTGCTGTATGCAGGTGATAATCCCATGCGGCTGTGTCACACACACCGATTCATCCGGCAGATGGTTAATAATCGGCATAATATCCACTGTCCATGAGCCAATATCCACCACAAGCTGTTTCTCCGGAAATTTGTCAATCCGGTCAATCACTGCCGCATAGCACTGAGGATAGACACATACATTTTCTATAAAAATATGGTACTTCTCCTTCTCAAAGGCAAAAGACACTTCCTTTTTCTTTGACAAATAAGAAACAAAATCTTTCTTCTCGTCCCCAAACCTTGTCAGCGGAAGCCCTACCGCCAGCAGCACATGGGCTGTCTTTTTACCCCTGATTTTCAACTCTTTTGCCACCGCCGCCAGTGTCAGCATGTAATAAATTTCATCCGTTACCTTTGTGTCCCTGACTTCAAGACGCCTGCTGCCAATCTTGTAATACTTCCCGCCAAACTCCAGCAGGTTCTCTGTAAATGCCGGCTCCGTGCTGATTTCCTTACAGCCCGATGTAAACACCTCATGCACCGTTTTCATCCCAGACCAGCCGTGGTCAATCCCGATCACTTCTATTTTGTTATCCATTTTGAATTTCCTCCTTTTCATGCAATCACTCCTATCTTCTTTTTTCACTGGCTAACGCTACTAACCATCAATAAACTGAACCAGCTCTTTCCTTGTAAAGCACATCCGCAATCCTTCCTTTCCAAATCAAAAAGGCAGGACCAAATCAGCGATACCAAAACGGATAATCCGTTTCAAGAGCCAATTTAGTCCTGCCTAAATGATTCTTATATTATATTGTCACCTCCATTCCACTAAAAGCCAAAGCCCGACTATATACAATCGACCATATCTGACTTTCATAATGTAGGTTTTGAATTTGTTCAGCGCCGTCCTTCTTCTCAACCCCAAATGATAAAAAATAAGGACTAAATTAGTGCGAACCCCTTGATTTTATTGGGTTTCTCTAACTTTGTCCTTATTATAACATCATCATCGCAGAATGGATGCATATACACGAAATAGAAATGCAGAATTGCCATTTTAATATACGGTGACTTGATATTTTCCCCATGGTAAAATTCAAAAAACTGTTTCATGCAGTAATCTAACAGTTCCACATCCGGCGCCTGATGGGTTCCTACCATCACAACGCCCTTGCGGAACTTTTCCCCCGACAGGTTCGCATTATCGCAGACGCCGTCTGTAACAATGCCCCACAAATCTACCAATGTATCAACATCACGCTTTCTGCTGACATTTAAATACTTTACGGCACGGTATGTATTGAGAATCATTTTATCCCCCTTTGACTCCCTGCGCTTTGCCCTGAAAATGTCAAAAAGCTCATCAATTGTTGTATCCGCCCCCTCAATCCGGCAGCTATGAAATGACTCCTCCTCTATAGAGATATCTGTATCAATATTTGTAATCGTTATATTCTGATACATTGTGTCAATATCTTTCAGAAGTTTTTCCGGCACTGCCTGCGGGCACCATGTCAGCGAATTCCCCATTGCATCACGGATTGGCAATTTCTCCAGCATCCCCCTCCGCTCTTCCAAACGCTTCGCTGCCATATGGTTTCCTAACCTAGCATCTTTTTCTAATTCTTTATAATTCATTATAATCCTCATTTCCGCACACGTTTTTGTGCATAATAAATTTTTGATTAAAACCTCATGCCGACCAAGTTGTATAGAATGCACTAAGAAATACTGATGCAATGAGGAACAAAGACAGGCAGGCCAAGATAACTCCTTTGATAATCTTTAAATAGATTGGCAATTCCTGAACCTGCCCCTCCTTTATTTCCCTTCTCTTGCTGCTGCGCAGCAAGATACAGCACACTGTTATATATACCGGGGCACCTGCCAGATTTATCCATGAATAGCTGTTAATCGTGCCTGACATATTGTCAACCCCGTAGATTCCGGATGCGAGCAGCGCACAAAAATCATTCAGCCCATGCAGAAATGCCACAAACCAAAAGCTGTTTGTCCTCAGATAAATTGCCCCCAGCAGTATCCCCAATAGCCCTGCCATCAAAGCCTGCACCACTGCACTCTCAACCCTCACTCCGCCAAATATATTGGCAAGGTGGCATGCCCCGAAGACAGCTCCCTGTATCAATAATACAAGAAAAATCCCTCCATCTGTCTTTGTCGGAAACCTCTCACGCAGCAGATTTGTTAGAATGCCCCGGAATGCCAGCTCCTCCGCAAACCCAACCCCCAGCATGGAAAGTAAAAACCCCAGAATGTTCCATGCCGGCTGGGGCATACGAAGTATATGTTCCTCTGTCAAAAGATATGCACCAAGATTACTTGCAAAAGCTATGCCGCAGACCGTCAGCAGAAAACCGCCAGTCCCTACACTATATAGGAAACCTCTGCCCCTTGTTTTAAAAATCCATAGATAATCAATTCTCCATACCACCACAATCATAAAGGTACTGGCAACAGCCGTCCCAGCAAATTGCAGCAGATATGGATTCTCCCACGCCATCCTGCCTCCCAAAACCGCTATTCCATACGATGCCAGATTCAAAACCACAAGATACAGCACCACTGTCAAGATTCCAAAAAAAATGGGAACCCTATTCTTGAGCCTCATCAGCATATTTATCCTCATCCCTGCACTTCTCCTTTTTTAAATTGCCCCTTTTTTAAAGTTACTGCCCGCTCCCTGCCTAATACAACCAATACTACTAACAGTATACTACAAGATAAATCATTGACAAGTCAATTTTTTCCTCGTATGATAAATAGTGCTTTAAAGTTCACCTTGCAGAAAGGGGGGAATATTATGGGCACAAATCCATTAGGAGAAGAAAAAATAGGCGCCCTGCTGCGCAAATTTGCAATTCCAAGCATCGTTGCGATGTTGGTAAGCTCACTTTACAATATTGTTGACCAGTTTTTTATAGGGCAGAGCATAGGGGAACTCGGAAATGCCGCCACAAACATAAGCTTTCCCCTGTCCATTTCCTGCATTGCCATCGCACTGCTTTTTGGCATCGGAGGGGCTTCCTCCTTTAACATTTCACTAGGGAGGGGACAGGCTATTCCGGAAGAGGCTGAAAAAGCGCCAAATTATATCGGTAATTCTATTACCATGCTTGTCAGCTGCGGCATTCTTTTATGCTTATTTACACAGCTATTCCTAAACCCGCTGCTGGTATTTTTTGGTTCGCCCAAAAATGTACTGCCCTATGCAAAAACTTATACCCAGATTGTTTCTTTCGGTTTCCCTTTCCTAATTCTGGCAACTGGGGGATGCCATCTAATCCGTGCAGACGGCAGGCCGAAATTCGCAATGTTCTGCAATCTGGCTGGGGCTGTCATCAATACCATTCTGGATGCCCTTTTTGTGTTTGTATTCCAATGGGGCATGGCAGGTGCTGCGGCAGCTACCGTAATCGGGCAGATTATATCAGGCATTATGGCAATCTGGATGCTTTTTCATGGGAAAAATATCTTTTTAAAGAAAGCACACCTTATTCCGCATAGAGGCTTTGTGATGCGCATCATCTCACTGGGGGCCGCTCCCTGCAGCAACCAGCTTGCGATGATGCTTGTGCAGATTGTTATGAATAAATCCCTAAAATATTATGGCTCCCTGTCCGTATATGGGGAATCCATACCGCTTGCCTGCGCCGGTATAATCACTAAGGTAAATCAGGTATTTATGGCATTTATTATCGGAATTTCACAAGGGGTGCAGCCTATTGTCAGCTTTAATTATGGTTCTGGAAAATACGGACGGGTGCAGCGTGCCTATTTGATGGCGGCATCCTACGGTTTTGGGCTTGCCCTTGCCGCCTTCCTGCTCTTCCAGTTTGCCCCAAGGCAGATTATTTCGCTTTTTGGCGATGGCTCTGATGCCTACTATTCCTTTGCTGAAAACTACTTTCGTATTTTTTTATTTTTTACCTTTTTTAACTTTTTGCAGCCCATCACTTCAAACTTCTTTACAGCAATCGGGAAACCAAAGGGAGGTATCTTCTTATCCCTGACAAGGCAGATTATCTTCTTGTTGCCCCTTATTATTGCACTTCCCCTCTTTATGGGAATAGATGGCATTATGTATGCCGGGCCGATTGCGGATTTTATGGCATGGTTAACCTCAACTGCAATGGCAGCCTATGAATTGCACCATTCCATTTATAACGAAAAAGCAGTATAAATATAAACATTACTAGATTTATAAAAAAACAGCCCTCGGCAGGGCATCAGAACCAAGAAAGACGGGTATAATATGAAAAAAAATTGGATTATTTTATTACTTTGCACTTTACTTTTAACAGGATGCAGTGTTACTTCTGAACCTGCTTCCAAAAGTCAGGAACAGGTTCAGTATAGTTCTTCACAAGAGCAGGGCAGGGCAGATACTGAAACGGCAGACAACCCAGACGGCAGACAAAGCGCCAAAAAACAGGGAGCTTCCGGCAAGAAAACTTCTGCCAAATCCGGCAGGCTGGAAGTCCACTTTATTGATGTCGGGCAGGGTGACTCTGCCCTGATTAAAACAGGCAGCCACGCCATGCTGATTGATGCCGGGGATAATTCAAAAGGTACTGCTGTCCAGCTCTATCTTAAAAAACAGGGAATCACTTCCCTCGATTACGTAATCGGAACACACCCTGATTCTGACCATATCGGCGGCCTTGATGTGGTAATTTACAAATTTGACTGTAAAAACATTTTAATGCCAGACTGCAAAAATGACACTGCTACTTACCGCGATGTCATAGACAGCATGAAATCAAAAGGTTACAAAGCAGTCCACCCAAAAACCGGAACAAAATATTCTCTTGGCGACGCCACATTTACTATTACCGGGCCTGTAAAAAAATATAAAGAAACAAATGACAATTCCATCTCCCTGCGGCTGGTCTATCAGGATACCTCATTCCTTTTTATGGGAGATGCTACGGCTGATACGGAACCGGATATAATAGCACACACAAAAAACCTCCGGTCTGATGTGCTGAAAGTTGCCCACCATGGAAGCAAGTACAGTACTTCGGAAGAATTTTTTAATAAGGTCAAACCAGAATGGGCAATCATCAGCTGTGCCGAAAACAACCACTATGGTTTTCCTAGCGCAAGGGTCCTGAACCTGATGCGGGGCACACATACAAAGGTATTCCGCACAGATGAACAGGGAAGCCTTGTCGCGGAGAGCGACGGCAGCTCCATACGGTGGAACGCCTCACCTTCCGGCACATGGAAAGCAGGGGAAAGCACCCAGTCCTCCAAAAAAACGGCACACTCCGGCACCCCAAAAACAGATTCAGAAAAGAGAGCAGACCCCTCTGCCCCAGAGAATCAATCCATATCGGCAGAAGATGCTACATATGTTATTAATGTAAGCTCAAAAAAATTCCATAAGCCGGACTGTGGGAGCATCAGGCAGATGTCCCGGAAAAACATACAATACACAAAACAAAACAGGGAAAGCCTGATAAAAGAAGGGTACGCCCCATGCGGCTCCTGCCAGCCCTGACAAAAAGGGCACAGATTTTGCTCCACATACTGAGAACTTCCCTTTTACCAGAATATTATTAAGGATGGGAGATTTTATTTATGGATACAAAAAACCTATCACCCCTTTCTTCCTATCAGAATGAGAGGATTTTCGAAAATATGAGTGATGGCATTATGACCATTAACCAGAATGGCAGCATCACCTATATGAATTCAGCCTGTGAGCAGATTTTTGGAATCACTCTGGCCGATTTAGAAAACAAGTCTTTTGAAGATGTATTTCTAAATAACAAAAAGAATAAAGCATTTAACAGGCTATTCCTCGCAAGCCTCAGAAAAAATGTAATCCCCGAAAAAACAACCGTAAAATATGAAAAGAATGCGGAGGTACAATATCTCGCTGTTGATATCAGCCTGATTCACGAAGAAGAAACTACAGATGCCGGACACTGTTTTCCGGGTATGGTGGTGCTTTTTGACGACCTCACTTCCAAATACCGCCTAAAACAGCACGAACACGATTTTGCCTACATCTTTGCCGGACTGATTTTCTGTATCAGTATTTATTTATCTGTCTGGAGCCTGCTTCGTTTTACCCTGAAGCTCCCATTAAAGACGCCCTTTTACACTATGATGATTCAAGTCATGGCATTTGTTCTGTTTTTGGAAATTATTTTTCTGACAAGCCTTTCCCTTAAGGAAATCGGGCTTATCCCAAACATTTCGCGGATAAAGAAAAACGTACTGGAAACTTTCTGCATTGCCCTTACCGTGTGCGCCTTGCTGCTTCTTAGCAAAGTAATACTCACACTGGTTGGAATCCGGATTAAAAAATACTTTATCGGCGGTTCACCAGAGGGGGCATACACTTATCTCTTTACCGCTTTCATTCAGGAATTTCTGGCAAGGGGTGTTATCCAGACTAGTGTAAAATCGTTAATGAGGGTAAAATACCAGAAACAATTTGGAATTCTTTTAACCTCCCTGCTCTTTGCACTGATGCACCTTCCGTTTGGTTTTATCTTTATGGTCGGGGCTCTTTTTCTAAGCCTTATCCTCGGCTATCTTTACGAGCGCCAGAAAGACCTGTGGGGCTGTACTTTCCTTCACTGGAGCTGCGGATACCTTGCAATGTGCCTTTTCTTCTAAAACGTATTTTAAAAATATAGTTTAATGCACCTAGAGCATTTTCTTGCGTTTCAGCAACAGCAGCAAAGCAATACAGATTACAAGGCTCATCGTGCAGACAATCCCAAAACCATATGGGTTGGATGCAAACGGCATCCCTTTGCTGTTTACATTCATCCCGTACAAACCTGAAATCAACGTTGGAATACCCATAACAAGCGTTACGGAGGTCAGGACTTTCATGACATTATTCAGCCGGTTATCCAGCACAGACGACATCAGCTCCCTCGTTCCATTGATAATATCACGGTAAATCATTGTCATCTCAATCGCCTGCCTATTTTCTACAATAACATCATCTAACAAATCCTTGTCATCCGGATACTGTTCCAGCCTCTTATACCTTGTCAGGCGGTCAAGAACCGCACCATTAGCACGAAGCGAGGTGGCAAAGTAAACCAGCGTGGACTCCAGTGCATGAAGGTCAATCAAATCAGCATCTTCCGTATTGCTGTCAATCCTCTCCTCAATCTCCGTACGCTTCTTATCAATGATGCGCAGATGGGACTGGTACAGTGATGCCACCCGGAACAGAATCTGATAGACAAAACGCAGCTTTTTCTTTGTGCTGAACTCCTTGACCCTCCCATTCATAAAGGCCTGCAGGACAGGCGTCTCCTCTGTACATATTGTAATAATTATATCCCCTGTCAGGATAATGCCAAGAGGTATGGTAGTATATGTTTCTTTGTCATGGCGGATTTCTGTTGCCGGGATATCAACAAGGATTAATGTATATCCATCCTCCAGTTCCACACGTGAACTCTCTTCCTCGTCCAATGCTGCCAATAAATCCTGAAGGTCAATCCCATAATCTCTGGCAATCTCTTCCCCCTCTGTTATCGTAGGGTTCACCATATCTACCCAGACACCCGGCTCAATCTGCTCCTCCTCATGGATAATTCTGTCATCGGTACGAAAAATCTTAACCATGCCTCTCACCTGCTTCCTGTTTTATCTTTTTCTCCATAATTATAGATGATTTTATCCCCTGCCACAACCCCTAAGGAACTGTAACTGGAGATATATAAATATTAATTTCCGTGGCCTTATCACGGTATGTTGAATTTTTCTTCCAATACTATCTTAATATGTTCCAGCAGCCGGTATCTGACATCCCAGTAATCTTCTGTCTTTACCCATGCTTTGAGCTGCATCTGGACTTTTAACGGTGACAGTTTATTTATCACCACATCCATCGGCTCATCCTGAAAAATCATTTCATCCCGCCTCATAATGTCTTTCAATATTTCCTTAAGCTCCGGTATATCAGCTTCGTACGGAACCATAAAGTCAAGCACAAGCATACGTTTCTCCGCATTGGTAACATTGGTTATCGTCGCACTTGTTATCGTGCCGTTCGGTATCACGATTGTCTTATTGTCCGTTGTGGCAACTCTGGTATAAAAAATGTCAATGCTCTCTACTGTGCCCTCTACCCCGGTTACTGAAATATATTCCCCCACCCGGAAAGGCTTCAAGGCCAGTATCAATACGCCTCCGGCAAGATTTGACAGGCTGCCCTGCAGGGCAAGGCCCACCGCAAGGCCGGCAGATCCTACCAGTGCAATGATAGTAGCGCCCACTCCAAGAATCCATGCGACCACAAAAATCAGCACAAGATGATAGCCGACCTTAGCAAAGGACATCACAAAATTCTGCACCCCTGCCTCGACATCCCGCTTTACCATCCACTTGCTTGTCAATTTAAGGCAGAATTTTACTATCTTCTTCCCTATAAAATATACAAACAGCGCAAAAATCAGGGTCTTGGCAAAATCCAATATCCCCTCCCTCTGCGACAGCAGATATTCTATCAAAAAGCTGGTTTTCTCCTCCCCGCTTGCCGAAGACTGCATTGCTTCTGTCAGCTCCTCCACACTCATCTGGTCTGAAGAAAAATGTATCATGCTGCAAAAAAACATCCCATCCCTCCTCTCAATCTACAGCCGCCCCCTTTAGCAGCAGAAGCGGGGAACACGCCGGATACCCCGCCCCTTGGGACAAACTTGCCAAAAACTATAACTATCGTTTACTGTGGGGCATTCGGTTTAGGAATGCCCTGAAAGATACAGACTCCGAATGAAGGCATATCAAATGTAATAGAATACCCCCTGCCATCCCATGTTACCTCCTTAGCAGCAATCTGCCTCCTATTCAGGCATCCCATGCCCCCATACTGCTCTTTATCACTATTAAAAATCTCCTTATATTTTCCCTCAAAAGGAACCCCCAGCTTGAAATTTTCATACATTACCGGGGTAAAATTGCAGACAACCAAAAGCTGTTCCCTGCTTAAAGAGTCCCTGCGCATAAATGCAATAATACTATGGTCTGCATCCTGGCTGCTTATCCACTCAAAACCACCTTCTTTGTAATCACTCTCATATAATGCGGGGTGTTTTTGATAAAAAAGATTCAGCTCCCGGACGTATTTCTGCAGTGCTTTATGGTCTGAATCCTCCAGTTCATCCCATTGCAGGCTCCCCTTTTCATTCCATTCTTTCTCCTGCCCAAACTCCTGTCCCATAAACTGGAGCTTTTTGCCGGGATGTGTCATCATAAATCCATAAGCTGTCCTCAGATTGCCAAATTTTTGCTCCATATCGCCCGGCATTTTCATCAGCATAGAACATTTGCCATGCACTACCTCATCATGGGAAAATGCCAGCAGGTAACGCTCACTATAGGCATACTCCATGCTAAAGACAAGCGAGCCGTGGCTGCCTTTTCTAAAATATGGGTCTATCTTCATGTAGGAAGTAAAATCATTCATCCAGCCCATATTCCATTTCAAATCAAATCCAAGTCCGCCCGACGCAACGTCCCCTGTCACTCCCTTCCATGCCGTGGACTCCTCAGCAATCAGCAGGGCGCCGTCCTTTTTCTCATGAAATGCCGTACTTAACTTTTCCAGAAATTCCACTGCCTGCAGGTTTTCATGCCCTCCAAACTCATTTGGAATCCATTGACCGACACCACGCCCATAATCCAGATACAGCATAGACGCCACCGCATCCATTCGGATACCGTCAGCATGATATACATCCTTCCAAAACAAAGCATTCGCTATCAAAAACTCCGCCACCTGCGGGCGGGCATAATTGTAAATCAATGTTCCCCAGTGCGGATGTTCCCCCTGACGGGGATCCAGATGCTCATAAAGGCAGGTTCCGTCGAATCTTGCAAGGCCATTTTCATCTTTTGGAAAATGGGCCGGTACCCAGTCTAAAATAACCCCGATTCCCTGATTATGCATATAATCCATAAAATACATAAAATCCTGCGGCGTACCATAACGGGATGTCACTGCATAATAACCAGTTACCTGATACCCCCACGACTCGTCTAAAGGATGTTCCATAACCGGCATCAGTTCGACATGGGTATACCCCATCTCTTTCACATATTTTGCAAGCTCGGGTGCAATTTCCCTATAATTCATAAAACCAATATATCCATTTTCCGTCTCTGGCCGTTTCCATGAGCCAAGATGCACCTCATAGACCGACATAGGCTCTTTCTCAAAGTCATACCCAGCCCTTTTCTCAAGCCACTCTGCATCTTTCCACACATATCGCGACAAATCAGTTACAATACTGGCGTTTAACGGCCGCACTTCGCTGCGGAATCCGTAAGGGTCTGTCTTCAAAACCACCTTCTGGGCATTCAGTTTAATTTCATACTTATATATTTCCCCACACTCCACTTCCGGCACAAACAGAGAAAAAATCCCGGAATCCCCCAGACGGCACATTGGGTTCCTGCGCCCATCCCACTGATTGAAATTGCCTACTACGCTGACCCTCAACGCATTTGGCGCCCAGACAGCAAAGAATACCCCCTTTACCCCAGTGTTCCCCCGTCTGGCTGTCTCCGCCTGCTCTGGCACCACCATTGCTGTTTCGCCGCACCCTGACACCGTAACCGGATGTGCACCGAGATATTGATAAATCCCATAGTTCTTCCCTTCGGCAAAAAGAGACAGCTCCTCCTGCGGAATGGATACAGAATACTGGTACGGATCCCTAAAAACACACTCACTCCCATCGCCGTATTTTGCAAGCAGATCGTACGGCTGCACCTTCCTTCCGGGCATCAGCACCGCAAAAAAACCAGCCTCATCCGCTTCCTCCATCTGGTGCAGCCTGCCGTCCTTCTGGTTCCTGACAAATACTGTCTTTGCATCCGGAAGAAATGCCTGCACCAGAATACCTCCTCGCACCTTGTGCGGCCCAAGCACCTTCTCGGGATGGTCATGTTCAGAATATACGATTGCCTCAATCTCTGCCCAGTCCATTAAATCATATAGCTTCTTTTCCATAAAAACCCCCATTCCTGCGCACATTCTTTCTGCTTACAGAAACTAATATCCCTGTAAATTTGCGCCATGTGCGCACAGGCACAAACAGATACACTCTATATTTCATGAATAAAAAGACCGCTGCGGAGCTTTGGCTCAAACCACGTAGATTTCGGCGGCATTAAAAGCCCTGCATCCGCAACTGCAAATAATTCAGCAATCGAGGTCGGATACATAGCAAATGCCACTTTCATATCGCTGTCGGCCCTTCGTTGCAGCTCGCCAAGCCCCCGGATGCCCCCTACAAAATCAATGCGGTTATCCGTCCTCGGATCACCAATGCCAAGCACCGGCCCCAGCAGGTAATCCTGCAAAAGAGAGACATCAAGGGAAGCCACCGCATCATCTATCCCAAGCAGTTCCTCCGAGGCACAAAGCAGGTACCATTCCTTTTCCAGATACATTGCAACCTGCCCTTTCTTTTCAGGGGATTTGGCGCCAGGCAGCTTTGATATAGTAAAATGTTTCCCAATTTCCTGCAAAAATTCCTCTTTTGCCAAACCATTCAAATCCTTTACCACACGGTTATAATCCATTATCATGAGCTGGTCATCCGGAAAAAGAACAGATAAAAAATAGTTAAACTCCTCGCTGCCGTCAAAATCCGCCTTCGCTTCCCTGCGCCTTAAGCTGACCTTCACCGCTGAGGCAGCACGGTGGTGCCCGTCCGCAATATAAATATCATCCATCCTGCCAAAAGCATCACTGATTTCTTTTATCTGTCCCGGGTTTTCCATTCTCCACACCGTATGGGACACACCATCATCCGCGGTAAAATCATATATCGGCTCAGAAGACTCTACCAAATCAGCAACCACCCTGTTGATAGCATCCTCGGAACGGTATGCAAGAAAAATAGGGCCTGTCTGGGCACTCAGCGCATCTACATGGCGGATTCTGTCCTGCTCCTTCTCTTCCCTTGTATTCTCATGCTTTTTAATAATATTATTCAGATAATCATCTACACTCGCACACGCAACAATTCCCGTCTGTTTCCTGCCATCCATAGCCAGCCGGTAGACATAGTAACAAGGTTTATCATCCTTAAGAAAGATTTTCTGCTCCTTCATCTCCCCATAGAGCTGCTTCGCTTTCTGATATACCCTCTCATCGTAGGTATCTATGCTGTCAGGAAGCTGTGTCTCCGCACGGTCAATCCTTAAAAATGACAATTTCTCCCTTCCTGCCTCTGCTTTCGCTTCCTCCCTATTATATACATCATACGGAAGCGCTGCCACATGTGATGCATATTCCTCCTGCGGCCTGATTGCTGTAAATGGTTTAATCCCTGCCATAAGTTCCTCATTTCTGCGCACATTCTTTACTCAGGCCAATATTTCCAAACCGCCTGAACAGGATTTGCCCCAAGTGCGCACAGATACAAATCCCCTGACTCCTGCTGCGCAGAAGTCTGCCTTCGCTGTTTTCTATATATTTCCATCAATAATTATATCAAAAAAAAACAAAAAAACCTATCCCTTTTTCCTGCATCTACTTTCCCTTTATCATGTTTTTTGTTATAATTATACATAAGAACTGTTTATAAAGAACTATTAGTTTATGTCTGTGCGCTGCAGGATATCAACTGCTTTAGGAACATTTCTTTACATTATACAGCGCAGAAATGAGGATTGCTATGTTAAAAGCTATTATATTTGATATGGACGGTGTAATCATTGACAGTGAACCGCAGCATGCCAAAGCAGCGCTCCGTGTATTTGAACGATTGCATGCACCTGCCGACTTAGCATACTGCAAAAGTTTTATCGGAAGTTCCACTAAAAAACTCTGTGAGGATTCCATTGCCCATTTCCATCTGGATATAACCGCAGATAAATTACTGCAGGAAATGAATAACGAAAAAAAGGCTGTCCTAGGAGAAGAAGGATACCAGATTATGCCGGGAATCACCGAGCTGATTAAAGTTTTATACCAGAAAGGGGTTCACCTCGCGATTGCCTCTTCTTCCTCCCTCGCAGAAATAGAGAATGTGGTAAAATCACTTGGCATAAAAAAATATTTTACAAAACTAATCTCCAGCACCCACGTGGAAAAGCCAAAACCTGCACCTGACTCTTTCCTGCTTGCATTAAAAGAGCTTGGCGTAAGCGCAAAGGAAACAGTTGTTGTGGAAGATTCCTGCTACGGCTGTCAGGCGGCAAAAGCAGCAGGCATTGTCTGTGTCGGTTTTGTCAACCCAAATTCCGGCAGCCAGGATTTGTCTTCCGCCGATGTATTGCTCGAATCCTTTGGGGCTATTGACCACCGTTTCTTTAAAAATGTGCTAAAAAGAAGCCTTGGGGAACCCATCACAATTGCAGACACAAAGCGCCTGATCATCCGGGAGCTTTCAACAGATGATGTCAAAAAAATATATAATATATACTCAGACCCTGAAGTCCGCAGATATATTCCCGATATCGACGATTATCTGGATGTCGAGATGGAAAAACAGGCTGCCTATATCCGCAATGTCTACTCCTTTTACGGCTACGGCATCTGGGGTGTATACAGTAAAACCTCAAAGAAGCTGATTGGGAAATGCGGCATTGAAAACCAGATGATAGACGGAAAGGAAGAGATTACACTCTCCTATCTTCTTGACAGCAAATACTGGGGATATGGGTATGCAATTGAGTGCGGAAAAGCAATTTTTGAATATGCCAAATCACAGCTTGATATCAAACGCATTGTTGCTTTAATCGACAAGCACAATACACGCTCTATCAACACAGCCAAAAACCTAGATATGACGTTTGAAAAAGAGGTTACATATAAGGGGCATAATTTCCTGCTCTATGCCATAGCCCTGCCTGCTGCCAGTAAAAGAGCATGATTTGCTTAGGAACTTCCCAGATATAATCGAGTAGAGGGAGGTTTTCTATAGCGTTAAAAACAGACGTGCGGTAAATCCTGCACGTCTGTTTCATTCTTATCTTCAAAGCACTACTTAGCAAATCCGTTTGGATGATTTTTATGCCAGTTCCATGCCGTTTCAATGATTTCTTCCAAATCAGCATGTTCCGGCTTCCAGCCAAGCACTTCTTTTGCCTTTGCACTGGATGCGATAAGCTTTGCCGGATCCCCGCCGCGCCGCGGCGCCACCACTGCCGGTATCGGATGGCCAGTCACCCTGCGCGCCGCCTCAATTACTTCCTTAACTGTAAAACCGACACCGTTTCCAAGATTAAAGACATCGCTCTCTTTCCCATCCATCAGATACTTCATTGCAAGGATATGTGCCTGTGCGAGGTCTGTTACATGAATATAATCACGCACACAGGTTCCATCCTTTGTATCATAATCATCCCCAAAAATGTTTATCGCCTCACGCTGCCCATTCGGCACCTGAAGAATCAGCGGAATCAAGTGGCTCTCCGGGCTGTGCGCTTCACCGATATGCCCGCCCACATGGGCGCCGCATGCATTAAAATAGCGGAGCGCCACATAACGCAGCCCGTGTGCAACCCCTGTCCACTTCATCATCTTTTCCATCGAGAGTTTTGTCTCCCCGTACGGGTTCGTAGGCTCTGTACGGTCCGTTTCCAGTATCGGGATGCTCTCAGGCTCCCCATAAGTTGCCGCGGTGGAAGAAAATACTATCTTATCCACGCCATGGGCAACCATGCTCTGTAGCAGGACTTTCGTTCCGTTTAAATTATTATCATAATATTTCAGCGGGTCAGTCATGCTTTCCCCGACCAGGGAATTCGCTGCAAAGTGGATGACGCCGTCTATCTTTTCTTTCTCAAAAACGCTGTCCACAAATGCCCTGTCACGGATATCACCCTGATAAAAGGTGGCATCCTTGTGGACTGCCTCAATATGGCCTGTCTCAAGGTTATCAGCAATCACAACCTCCTCTCCTGCATCAATCAGCTCACTGACTGTATGGGAACCGATATAACCAGCTCCTCCCAAAACTAATACTTTCATTTCATCCCCCATTTCCGCGCCGCCCTCTTTGCATCAGGCAGCACATAGATACAAATACTAAGCCTCTAAATTTTCAGCCCTTATAACGTTACCGGGCCATCGCCAATCTCAACTACATAAAAACTGGCAGCATAACCGATTTTTTCCTCATATTCCCTGCCTACTTCCTCAATAAAACGGTCAACCTTATCTTCTTCCACAATGCTTACTGTACATCCGCCGAAGCCTGCACCTGTCATGCGGGCGCCAATCACACCCTCCTGTCTCCATGCTGCCTCCACCATCGTATCCAGCTCAATCCCTGTAACCTCATAATCTTTGCTCAGCGACACATGGGATGCATTCATCAGCTCGCCAAAAAGAGTAACATCATCACGTTTCAGTGCCTCAACTGCCTGAATGGTCCTCTGGTTTTCGGAAACTGCATGCCTTGCGCGGCGCACCTTCACCTCATCCGGAATAGCTGACTGGTACTGGGCAAACTGCTCTTCCGTTAATTCCCCGAGGCTCTTGATATCAACTACGTTCTGCAGGCTTGCGAGCGCTGATTCACATTCGCTTCTGCGCTCATTATACTTAGAATCGCCAAGCCCGCGTTTCTTATTGGTACAGCCGATGACTATTTTGGCATTTTCCAGCTTCAGCGGGGCATACTGATAAGACAGATCAGCCGTATCCAGAAAAATCGCATGGTCTTTCCTGCCCATTGCAATCGCAAACTGATCCATAATACCGCAGTTTACCCCATTAAATTTATTTTCGGAATACTGGCCAATCAGTGCCAAATCCTGATTTGACACATCAAAACCATAAAAATCACGCAGGATATGCCCGGTCAGGACCTCTACAGATGCAGAAGATGAAAGCCCGGAACCATTTGGAATATTCCCAAACAGCAGCAAATCCATTCCACAATCTACATCATACCCCTTTTCCTGAAACGCCCACATAACCCCTTTTGGGTAATTTGTCCAGTCCGCTTCCCGTTCCGGTTTCAGCCCTTCCACAGAGGACTCCAACACGCCAAGTTCCTCAAAATTCATAGAATAAAACCGCAGCACCTTGTCGTCCCTCTTCCTTGCGGCGCCATAAGTGCCAATCGTCAACGCGCAGGGAAATACATGGCCTCCGTTATAATCCGTATGCTCCCCAATTAAATTAACACGTCCCGGAGCAAAATATACCTTTGCCCCGTCTGAACCGCCAAAAATCTCTGAAAACTTCTTTAACAGCTTTTCCTTCATCGAAACCCTCCAATTCCTGCCCTATCCCCAGAGCAAATATGCAGAACAGGCATCATTTACTTACAGCGTCTTAATAAACCGCCCAAAAGCTTCCCTGCCTTCCGGTGTACACTTATAAACGCCTGCATCCTCTAACACATGGACAAATACATCGCCCACTTCCTTTTTCAGAATACCATCAATATTTTCCTGCGTGAAAGCATCATATTTCGGCAAAAACTCTTCAACCCAGTCCACATGCTTTGCAAGCGTCTCATCCGCCCGGATATCTTTTCCAGTAAGGATGGCATCCGCCAAATCCCCTAATTCCTGCTTTAATCTCGCCGGAAGCACCGCAAGCCCCATCACTTCTATCAAACCAATATTCTCCTTCTTGATATGGTGGTACTCGCTGTGCGGATGATATACGCCAAGAGGGCATTCCTCTGTCGTAATATTATTCCGCAGCGTCAGATCTAATTCAAATAACTCTCCCCTTTTACGGGCAATCGGAGTAATCGTATTGTGTGGCTCCCCGTCTGTCTCCGCAAAGATAAACGCCTCCTCATCGGTATAGCCTCTCCACTTGTTCAGGGTATGCTCTGCAAAATCAATCAGGCGCCCTGCATCTTCTGACTGAATTCTGATGACAGACAGAGGCCACTTTACAATGCCTGCTGTTACGTCCTCATATCCGGGAACCGTAAATTTCTTTTCAAATTCCGCCCTTTCCATCGCAAACTCATAATGCCCGCCCTGATAGTGGTCGTGGCTCAGAATAGATCCCCCGACAATCGGCAGGTCTGCATTGGAACCCATAAAGTAATGTGGAAACTGTTTCACGAAATCAAATAACTTCACAAACGTTGCGCGCTCTATCTTCATCGGCACATGCTGCCCGTTAAAGAGGATACAGTGCTCATTATAATAACCGTACGGAGAATACTGCAGCCCCCATCCGGTATTATGGATAGTCAGCGGAATAATCCTGTGCGTCTCGCGTGCCGGATAGCTGACATGCCCTGCATATCCTACATTCTCCATACAGAGCAGGCATTTTGGATAACCGCCCTGCTTTGCATTTTTTGCCGCAGCAATCGCCTTCGGGTCCTTCTCCGGCTTAGACAGGTTTATTGATAAATCAATCACCCCGTATGGGCTGTCCACTGTCCAGCGCATATCCTTGCACAGACGGTACCTGCGGATGTAATCGGTATCCTGGCTCAATTTATAGAAATAGTCTGTTGCCGTCTCCGGCAACTCCTTATACTTCTCCCAGAACGTCCTGATAACCTGCGCCGGTCTGGGCGCCAGCGTATTCATAATGCGTGTATCAAATAAATCACGGTATACAATACTGTCCTCCGTCAGCCCCTTCTCCACTGCAATATCCAAAAGCTCCTGCAATGTCTCTTCCAGATTAATACCAGACGGCACATCCGCCGGGGCCTCATATTCGCTCTCCTGAAATAAATCGAGCAGGAGGTTCGTCACATAAACTGTTTCATCCCCTGTAATCAGTCCAGACTCTAATCCATACTGCACTAATTTCGCAATACTTAAATTTAATTTGTCCATCGCAATCCTCATTTCTGCATATCTGATGCAAAACTACATAGTTAAACGCCTTTGACTGGTTTCTGATTGTCTTGCCAGAGAAAAAATGTATTTAAAAAACATTTTATTCCGCACGAAAATCCCTGATGGCGGCCAGTGCAGGCAACGCATTGCCGTCAAAATCAAACAACGCCTGATTTGCCCACTCATTTCCTCCCGGCCCTTTCTCCCCGGTATAGGCAAGGGCAGCATCCGTTGCCCAGCCGCACCCCGGCACCGGAATCCATCCCGGCTCCCAGTAGAAAAATCCCTGCCCGCCTGGAACCGAAGCAATCCTCCTCATAATATCTTTCATAAAATCCGCCTGCCCGTCCTTTGTCATCGGATATTCTAACTTTTCTACAAGTTCCGGCTTTGTCGCCATCCCCTTTCTCTGCCCCTCTGCAAGTTTTTCATGCCCCGCATAGCTTTCCATGGTAAACCCCATAGATACCTCAGCCACAACTATTTTCCTGTGGTAACGCTCTGCCATATCCTGCATATTAAACTCCAATTCATCCGCAGTCCCGTGCCAGAAAGGATAATAAGACAACCCTATAATCTGGAAGTCTTCTTCTCTCTTTGTAAATTCATCAAACCACTCCCTGTACATCTCATTATTCCCGCCATTATCCAGATGGATCATAATAGGCACCTTTTGGTCTACCGCCCTCACTCCCCTGATTCCGGAACTGATATACCGGGCAATCGCATCAAAAGCAGGCTTTCTGCCCGTCGGCCACAACAGTCCATTCGTAAGCTCATTCCCCACCTGGACCATAGTCGGCGGCACCCCTTCTTTGTGAAGCTCCTCCATGACAGCCTTCGTATACTCAAAAACAGCCTGTTCTAACTCTTCCTCATTATATCCAGCCCACGCTTTCGGCACAATCTGTTTCCCCGGGTCTGCCCAAAAATCGCTGTAATGTATATCTAATAAAAACCCCATGTCAAGCCCTGTCGCGCGCTTTGCCATGATGATTGTCTTTTCCAAATCATTCGTCCCCGCCCCGTAAGAAGTCCCATCCTCCGCATATGGATCATTCCAGAGACGCAGGCGAACGTAATTTGCACCGTAACTGCTTAAAATCTCCAGCAAATCCCCCTCTTTGCCTCCGTCATGGTAATGCGCACCGCATTGCTCCTCCTCCAACAAAGTTGAGATATCCATCCCCTTAATAAACTCGGCCATCTGCTAATCCCTCCCTTCTTTACTGCCAAAACCCCGGCACGTCCACGCAGCCAGCCCGAAAAAACAAACAATGCACAGGAACGAACCGGGGTGCCCTGCGGTTATCCTACATTATTATCACAAATTATTTCTGAACAGTTCCTTAGTCGAAATCCGTAATGCGCTCCATCATCTTACGGTAACGGAAACGAATCATCTCATTTTTCTCCAGTACATCCTTCTCGCTGCCTGTATACTGGCAGCGCATACAATAATATTCCTTTTTATCCTTATCATAAAACATATCGATATCCAAATCACGCATAAAGCAGGATGGACACCTAAAATTTAATTTGCCTTTTCCAGATTGAGCCATGTTGCAAATACCTCCTTATCACTGATCTTCTTCTGAAATCCAATTGTAAACATCGGTGAAAATGCATAACCTTCCCGAATATAACCCTCTGCGTCAGCCACATCCGTACTCAATGATACCTTTGTCTCGATAGCCGGGATAACAGCCGAAGCGCTCTTTGCGCCGTCCATATACTCCTCACGGCATTTATATTTATATGACAGCGTCTTAGTCTCCTCCTCCTTATCAAGATAGAGCATAATCCCTGTCATATCCTCTGGATATTCTGTCGTACCATAACATGCAACCATATATTCATTAATCGTTACATCGGCATCCGGATTACTCATTTCCAGAATATTTCTCTCTATCTTAATATTTGAAGCCCCTTCTTCAAAATACAGCTTTGTCTGAATCTTCACTGTCAAATCATAAAATTCAATATCTACAGGATCCAGCGTAAGAATTCTTGTATTTCCTTCCTGTGAAAAAGCAGCATGTGTACGGCAAAGGCACAGATCCACTTCCTCGCCGTTATAGCAGATCTTCGCACTGCGCACAGTCCCCTCTCCGGCATAATGTGTAAAGTAGCCGGCACGGTACTTCTCCTGAATCAGGAACGGATAAGAGGCATCCTGCACATGCTTTGTCCCAATACCGACTTCCCATCTCAGCTTTGCAGCATACGGCCTCAGGTCAACAATTGCGCCGCCCTGATCCATATTGACACAGGCCCTCATATACGGGTCAGCATACCAGAATAACTGCTTATTAGAACCATATAAGATATCTTTCCACAGTGCACATTCCGGCTCCGTATATGACTTATTTGCACGGTAATAATCTGCAAACTCAGCCATCGTCATATCAACCAGCTTGCCCTCTTTCTTTAACTGCCCATAGTAAGCCATGCCATCCTCATAGGATTTTGCAAGCAGTTCATATGGAGCTTCCCAGCGCCCCATCTTATTAAGCCAGCCAGGTCCTACAAACATCATATTATAAGCATAACCATTATTATATTTCTCCAGATGGCGGTACTGGTCAATCAGGTTATAAAGATATGGATACTCCCATGTCTTACTGTCGTAAATCATACCGCGCAGTACATTCTGAGGGTGTGTCCCGAAATTCGAGCCATTGCCGTCATAGCATGCCAGCAGGTCGCGTGACAGATGAGGGATTGCCACAATACCGCTGTCCTCCTCTTCATTTGCCGCCGGCGCATGTGTATTCTGCTTAGAAGGAATCCATGGGTTCCATGGGCCGCCGTCAAACAAAGTATACCAAGAATTATTGCAAGTATGGTATGCTTTCGGTCCCTCCTCCCAACAAGTGGCAACAGCACATTTTACCATTGGGTACTTTTCCTTGATATAATTTGTCAAATCCGCATCCATATAATAAGAACCCGTTGACTCCGGATAAAAGCCAAAAATATCATAGAACTTCCCAAAGACATCATCTACAATGCTCTTTTTGTCCTCCATAGAAAACATCCAGATACAGAAATCCTTTGTCTTGTATTTTTCACGGAACTCTTTGCACGGGAGCCCCAGCAGGGAAAGCGCAATCTCATCCCCATACTTTTCGTGATGCTCTTTTGCAAGCTGCACTGCCTCCTCATTAAACAGGCTGGCATATGTCATCTGAATGGTTACTTTCAAATTATTCTTATGTGCAGTTTCCTGCTGGAACTTAAAGATATCCAAGGACTCTGTAAGAAGGGCTTTCCTTCCGATATCTTCTGCTTTGCCCTGTCCCGTTACCTTTTCTGCGTACTCCGGAACCATTTCCGGACGGTGGATAATATTAACAACAAACGTATTCTCCATTCTTGCATACTCCTTTTTACTTAGGAACTGTATGTAGATAACTTGAAATATCCTTCGCAATCCGTTTAGGTTATTTACATCCAGCTCCTTATTATTTTTGTTTTTGTGCAATCGGTTGCTCTATAGTCACAGTATAAAGAACAATACCCTGTTTGTCAATGTAAATTCTCACAAAAAGCTATAAAATTTTTGAGTATTTTCCCCAAAATCTGCGCAAACGATTGCACAATTACAAGTAAATAAGGCATCCTCCAATACTGATGCCCTTATTTATCTATATTTTACTGCGTAGAACCTTTTAAAACTACCTCATATCCAAGCAGCACTTTCTTCTGTACCTCTTTTCCCGCAAGATAGTCAAACAGCGTCCGGCATGCAACTACCCCAAGTTCTTTTGGGTCATAATGGAGCGATGTGATCGCAGGCTGGTTATTTTCCAGCATAATGCTGCTGTAAAAGGATGCCACCTTCATCTGATCCGGGATACGCACCCTGTCCCGCTCCAGCTTTTCCAACACACTATGGCAGATTCTGTCGTCCGTACAGATAATGCATTCTACCTGATTGCGCAGGCAGTCGTCAACTGCACGCTCTACAGCGCTATCCATCTCACAGTCCATATATATCAAATCCTGATTGACCGCTATCCCCTGCTCCCTCAGGCCCGACTCAAAACCCTTGCGCCTTGTCAGGTTTACCACATGGTTTGTCGAGCCGCCAATCAGGGCAAGACGCCTCACGCCTTTCATAATTACAATGGACGTCAGTTCCCTGCATGCTTTTACATGGTCGTTGTCAATCTGGATCACATCATCATCCAGAGAACTGCCTATCACCACGAACGGTATATCGCTCTCTTTCAAAAATTCTATCCCTTCATCTTCCACCAGCGTCCTGCCAAGGATAATCCCATCTACTTTGCGGTTTTTGACAACACTCTTCAACTGGGAAATATCGCGGTCAAAAACCATGGAAATCAATATATCATAATCCCCAGCTGCCGCAACCTCGCTGATTCCCATCATACACCTCTGAAAAAAAGGCAGGTCCGACACATTGGAATCACCGGGCATCACCCAGCCGATATTATATGTCTTTGACTTAGCAAGCCCTTTCGCTACCACATTAGGGCGGTAGTGGTTTTTCTTAATATATTCTAACACCCGCTTTCTGGTTTCAGCCCCAATCCTGCCCTTCCCTGAAATAGCACGGGATACTGTTGTCTTTGAGACGCCAAGCGCCTCTGCCACATCGCCAATCGTTATATTATTCCGCTCACCCTGAAGCTGCACCGTTGCATTGCTATCTGCTGCGGTATCTGCGGTATTTGTATCTTCTTCCCTAAATGCCATAAAGCCGCATTCTCCTTTTTCTATCTTCTATCAATTATTATCCGCATCTTCTGGTTTTTTTTCATCTTTTTAGATTTTCCGTGTGTCCATAGTAGCATAAAATCCCAGCCTTTTCAACGGAATTTAGTATGTGGACAAGCGATAAAATATATGATAAAGTCAAATTATAACTTTAACATATTAGAGGGTATTTGACAATTCAGCATCAAATATTTTCTAAAGGGTATTGAAAGGAGTTTAAGCATGAAAAAAGGAAAAAGAAAATGGCTGCTTACCCGGCTTGGCATTCTTTTGTTGTCAATGCTTTCTTTTATTGTTTCCGGCACACAGGACAAATATGTATCTGCCGCCGCCAGAACAATCACAGAAAGCGACCTCACTCCATACTCTGAGACAAAGGATGGCTACAGTGAGCAAAACGGCATTACCGTAACAACATCATTTGACAAGCCTTCGTACAAAAGCGGCGAAACAGCAAAGGCCACAATGGAAATCAAAAACACAAACAGCTACGATGTCTCAAACGTAAAGGTGCAGTATAAGCTGCCGGCTAATTTTACACTTACATCCGGCCGCCAGTTTGAGACAATAAAAAGCATTGCTGCAGGCGAAACAAAAAAGTTAACATTCGAGGCAGATGTAACAGAAGACAAGGACGCACCGCTCGTAAAGGGGGCATACACCCCTTACATCGCAGCAGGTATCTGTGCCGTCATTTTGATTATCGCATTAGCTGCACTATTCATATCAAAAAAGAAGAAGAAAGGAAAACAGGCTCTCTCAATGCTGCTTATCCTGCTTCTGGCTGCAAACAGCTTCCTATATACAGCGCCAAACAGGGCGGAAGCAGAAAAATCGGCCGACAGCAGCGCAGATGATGAAAAAGGCTCCGGACAGGCGGATTCCTCCAAGGATTCCGGGAACCCAACAAAAGAAACCGGGAATTATAATGTTTCTATGGAAAACTTTTTCTATAGGACTTCCGTACACGACCCTTCTATTGTAAAGGATCCGGAAAGCGGCATGTACTATATCTTCGGCACGCACCGGGCAGTTTCCAAATCGAAGGACCTTATGGAATGGGAAAGCGTCACAACAAACCTCAGCAGTAGTTATGAGACACTGCTAAAAGAACCATGGGATGAATGGGCAGGCCCTGCCTCACCGGGCAGCGATCTTCCCGGTATGATGTGGGCGCCCGATGTAACCTGGAATGATACGATGAAGAAATGGTGCATGTACTTAAGCGTAAACGGGGACAACTGGGTATCTTCCATCTGCCTGCTGACCGCTGACGATATTGAAGGCCCTTATGAATATAACGGCATCGTCGTATACTCCGGCATTAACAATCCAAAGAAAAAAGTGGACGAAAAGAAAACAGATATCTACAAAGTATTAGGGGAAGGAGCCGATCTTTCAAGGTATGCATCCACAGGCTATTCCTGCATCAATGCCATTGACCCAAACGTGCGCTATGATGATAATGGCGACCTCTATATGACTTATGGTTCATGGTCAGCCGGCATCTACCAGCTTAAACTGGATAAAAAGACTGGCCTGAGGGATTATGGTACCACTTATGAGACGAAACGCGATGAGTCAGATGCGTATTTTGGAACAAAAATAGCAGGCGGCTATTATTGCTCAGGGGAAGGCCCTTACATCCTGAAATCTGGTGATTACTACTACCTGTTCCTGTCGTACGGCGGGTTAAATGCAGCAGAAGGTTACCAGATGCGCATCTACCGCTCCGAGAATATTTCCGGGCCATTTGTTGACCAGAACGGGACATCCCCAATCTTTACGAAACTGGAAGACGCAACACTGTCCAAACGCGGGCTTCGTATTTTCAGCAGCTACGACATGCATGGCATAGATCAGGTACAGGTAGCACAGGGGCACAATTCCGCCTTTGTAGATGATGACGGTAAAATATTCCTGATATACCACACAAGATTCCAGTCGGAAACCGGAGAAGCCCAGATGCATCAGGTCAGGGTACACCAGCTCTTTATCAATGACGACGGCTGGCCGGTAGCTGCACCGTATGAGTATTCCGGGGAAACCATATCCGACATAGGGTATGCGATGGAAGATATGGCAGGAACTTATGAATTTATCTACCACGAGCCTACCAGTTTTTACAGCGTATCAGGCGGCAAACAGCTTGGCATCGTCGGCAGGGGACAAAAACTGAAAAAGATGAAGGCACAAAAAGAAATAACCATCGGCAAACACATATCGACAATCTCTGCAAATATAAACTTTATACAGACAGATGCCGATACCGTCACGCTAAAGGAAGACGGGACTGTTACCGGTACATATCACGGCAAATGGACTTATGACAATGAGAAAATGACAATAGATTTAGGAGACGGTTTTGTCTACAAGGGTGTATTCTTAAAGCAGGCAGACGAAGACTCCCGTGCCATGACAATGACATTTACCGCAGAGGGGAAAAACGTCGCTGTATGGGGCGTAAAACCAACAGACGGCGAACAGCAGTAACGATTGCTTTGGCTAAATGGCTAAGTTAAAAAGGGCACAGACTTCGCTTGTGCCCTAGCAAAAATGCTAAAGAACTAAAGTTCTTTGCATTTATTGTTGGTGCA
>RAYF01000040.1 GCA_003611745.1 bacterium D16-36
GGGTTCTGCCAATAAAAATATTTACTTTACTTTTACCTTGATTTTCTTGCTATATGGGCCATAGAGCTTTTTGCCGCCCTTATTTCTATATGCCCTGATTCTGAAATAATATGTTTTCTTACCCTTTAATTTCTTAATCACTTTCGAAGTACCCTTAACAAATACTTTCTTAGCATTCTTAAAATCTTTCTTTGTAGAATACTGTATCTGGTATCCGTCTGCCTTCGCTATCTTTTTCCATTTGATAGTAACTTTCTTTTTAGCAGGTACCGCCTTTGTTACACTTACCTTTCCCGGTTTTTTCACAGACGACGTGCTTGGCGTCGGTTCTGCATCCGGCTTTTGTGTAGCCCCCGGAGTCGGGCTTGGCTTTTCTGTGCTGCCTGGCGCTGGCGTATCACTTGGTGCCGGCGTATCGCCCGGTGCTGGTGTATCACTTGGCGCTGGTGTATCGCTTGGTGCCGGTGTATTTACCACAGGTACATTCGGTGCCGGATTCCCTGGCGTTGTGTTAACCGCCTCTTTATCCAGATAAAGGTACGCATCGTCAATCGTCCCCCATGCCCCCTCATTTAAGGCTGCCTCTACCGACAGGGGAATTGTTGTGCTGCCAGCGTTTACCATACTCAGAGGCACCGGAATACTGTCTATCTTAATCTGTTTCCACTTCACCCAGCCATCCATTGCCACGCTTTCTGAGAAAATCTCCTTGCCATCTGCTGTCACAGCCTTAATCTTCAGGCTCTCGCCATCCCTTGTTCCAGCGCCATACTCACCCTGCACCCATACAAATGCACTGTAAGTACCAGCCTTCGCTACTGTTACAGTAGTTGACGCAGAAAATTTATAATCCGCATCATTCCAGAAATGAAGCCCCTTACTCCCTGATTTTGGATCTTCCCCTGTAATGCCTGCGCCCTCGCCTGTTATCTTCCATGCAGACTCCTCATTTTCAAAGCTTGGGTCTGCAAGCAGGTTCACCGGAATTACATTTACCGTCACAGCTACCTTAAAGGAGGCATCATCAGCCAGAGTCCCGTTAATGGTGTATGTCCCGATTCCTGTTGTAGCTGCTGCTTTTGTGCTGACTGTGTTAATATCTGCCTGATTCCAGTTTACTTCTTTCTCTGCCTGGGAAGAATCTGTATAAATCACCGTAATCTTAGGCAGGACACTGTCTACCTTTTTGCCGACCTCGATTTCAACCTCTGCCGGAATATATCCGTCTGCCTTGATCTCAGAGGCCTCCGCGCCATATTTCAGGTATTTATATACATTAAGCGAAGCAAGGGGATTCCCGTCGAAATCAAATACAGCCTGATTTGTCATGGAGCTTCCTCCACCACCCCATGCAGCTACCACACTGTCGTATTCCGCTGCATAATTACTTGCCCAGCCGGAACCGAACTCATCCCAGAGAACTTTGTTTTCTTTTACAATCTGCGCTGCATCCTTCTTCAATTTACCATTCCCGTCGTACAGACTCTGTACCGGAATCCATGCCGGCTCCCAGTAAAAGAATCCCAGTGCTGCTTTTTCTCCATTTGCGAGTGTTGTACTGATAGAATGTACCGCATTTGCAACATCCCTAATCTCATTTGCCTGCCCCTGGACAGAGACCGGATAATTTACATAATCGCCTGTCCGGAAACCAGAATCATCCAAATCATTTCCATTCTTATGGCTGGTTGCCCATGATGTCTCCGCTACCATAACATACTTATCATATTTCTTTACAATATCATTCAGCACACTGGTAATGTTGGCCATGGTGCCATGTGAGTTTGGGTAATAAGTCGACGCAAATGTATCATAACTCACGCCCTCTTTTACGCCATCGCCATCCCCGTCATAATCGGCAAGCTTATCCGCACAGCCCATGGAATAACCTTCATTCTGCGGATCTGTAAAATGAACTGCGGCCAGAATATTTTTGCTCGATGCTCTATTAAACTCATGCACTGCGTCACATCCGGCATCAAATATCTTATTTCTGGCTGCCCAGTCACTCTCACCGCTTACGCCATTATTTGTCTCGTTGCCAATCTGTACCATAGTTACATCCACACCATTGTCTGTCACAAGCTTTGTAAGGCTGTCTGTAACAAATGCTGCCGCTGCCTCAGCTTTCTGGTCAGCAGTATATCCTGCCCATGCTTTTGGGGCAAGCTGCCTTTCCGGATCTGCCCAGAAGTCTGATAAATGGAAATCAATCAGGACTTTCATTCCTGCTGTTGTCACATACCTGCCCATCTCGATAGCGGCATCCAGATCGTTATTTCCGCCGCCATACCCCTTTCCATTTGCATCAAACGGGTCGTTCCAGACACGCAGACGTATGTAATTCACGCCAGAAGCAGCAAGCAGGTTGAAAAATCCCTGTTTATCAAGAACCTTTCCGTCCCAGCCCTTAAATCCGATTTTGCTGACCTCTGCCTCACTTGCGCCTGCTGCCCTCTTATCCGCCTTAACCTTCTCAAAAGAATTCATAATGCTTAAGTAGGAAGAGACATCCATGCCCCGTATAGAATTTTCATCATAGTTGTCAATCTTCTTCACAAAAATATCCGATGAAAAAGCTAAACCGTCAATTGCATCCGACAATGCCTGATAAGCGGCATCAGTCGCAGAAGCATCACTGCTGTTTGCCGTAATCAAGCTATTTGCAGTTTCTAATGCCTTTTTCACATCTGCAATGCTCTCAGCGGTAAAACCGAGCGTCTCATAATCTGTAGGGACAGATGCCACAAGAGCCCTCAGGCTTTCAAGGGAAACCCCAGGCTCAGGATCTGTCCCGAGAGTAAGCCCTGCTTCCGCCAAATCCGTATACAGCGTACCAGCCTTAACCGCATAAGCATCCTTGGTGCCGCCGACTAAAACCGCATAATCCGCCGTATTATTCCACTGGTTATCATATGTCCCAACTTTTTTGTCATCGTCGCTTCCGCCGTTGTAGATATCAAATCCACCATTAGCAGTGCTATCCAGTATTGTTATATCAACAGAATACCAGCCTGCATTGCCCGGTACCGGCTGCAATACCGCCTGCTCGCTTCCCCAGCCGAAAGCATCCTCCTTTACCGTGCCATCTGCAAACTCAATACCTGAATTCTGCCAGATATCCATATACAAAGTTAACTCTGTTTCATAATAAAAATATAATTTAAATGCGCCTCCTGCTGCACCCGCCGTTTTCGAAAAGCCAGGCAGCGTGACGCTTGTCAGCAATAGTGCCAGCGTAAGTATAACGCTTAACATCTTGTTTATCTGATTCTTCAATTCTAATTCCCCCTTCTATAAATCTTAAATTAAATTTCTAATGCCATCTCCATAGGAACTAACGCTCCTTGCTTTTGCCAGTGTACCGCTGCATAATGGGAACTTCCCTAAAAGATTAGCAAAACTACCAGAGTGGTGCTTTACCGCTTTTCCGGTATCAGCCGTACCTGAAAACGGAATGCTTCATCATTTAACCGATATTTTTCCAGAAGCTGCGGCCCGCAGCTTCCTGAACCGATCCCGCTCTGGCGGTAGTCAACGCAAAGTACAGTGTACGGCGACTCTTCCAGCTCATAATTGTGCGCCCTGCAGGCCAGCTCCTCCTGCGTATAGGCAGATGCATTAAACGCAAAACTCTCCGCCCCCGCCACAGTTAATGCAGCCCTCCCATTTTCCACAGTAACATAATCGCAGTCATGATGGCTCCCATTTTCCTGCGGGCGGAGATAATCTTCATGCATCGCCTCCACCCTGCTGCTAAACACTCCATGGTAACCGGCCCATCTTTTATCAATATAGCTCTCTGACGGCCCAATGCCGCAGTATGTTACACGGTCCATGGATTTTGGCAGGAAGAAGCGCAGGCCGAATCTTGGAAGATATGGGAACTCTGCGTTCTTCTCCACATCCAGTGCCACATCAATTGCACCATCCCGCATAACAGTCCAGTACGCCTTTATCTCCAAAATCCTCTGTACAGACACAGCAGATACAGAAAGACTAGTTTCAACCACTACCCTGTCCGACAGCCTCTTTACCTCTGTCCCATAGGCCCTTGCCACAGTGCGGTTATATTGTGCATTCTCCCACTCCGCCCGGACAGGGCTGTCATTATCCGTCGGGGCGCGCCAGATATTAAATTCCATCGGGCGCTCTATGACAGGCTGGTTCTGAAAACTCATTTCCGCAAACAGGCCTGTAAACTTATCATATACATAACGGAATTCCGGCGTAGAAATTATCAGACTGCAGTCATCCTCCCTGATGTCAAAATCACATGCTACCTCATTCCCACGGCCAGAAAGAAGCGCTTTCACCTTCTGGTTCTCATTGTCGCCTGTCTCTATCCCCACCTCCTCAAAGCCCAGATGAAATCCTGCAGGAAGAAGCTCTGTTTCCTCCTTCTGCAGATATGAGATTTTCAGGTAACACTTTCCCCGCTCCGGCACATGGACCGTTACCGGAACCGCCCTTTCTTCGTGCGGCGGAATATCCGCCTCCTCTATCATCCCCCTCTCGATCACTGCGCCGTCACAGACTACTTCATACTGTATGGACAGATAATCACGCAGGTTCAAAAAATCCATATAATTCCTAAGAACCAGCTCTCCCTTATCCGGATAAAATGCCACAGCCCGCGCAGGCCGGTGGACATTTTTAAATTCCAAAAGCCCGGTATGTGGAGTACGGTCCGGATATACCAGACCATCCATGCAGAAATTGCCATCATGCGGGTATTCCCCGTGATCACCGCCGTATACATACCTCTTCTTGCCATTGGCAGCCCTGCCCATGTCAATAGCATGATCGCACTACTCCCAGATAAAGCCGCCGCAGGCGCCATCATACTGGTGGATTACCTCAAAATAATCCTCCAGGTCCCCGGGGCCGTTCCCCATTGCATGGCAGTATTCACACAATATAAAAGGTTTTGTCCCATCTTCCCTAAAATAGTCATGTATCTCCTGAATCGGCGGGTACATACGGCTGTAGGTATCAAGGTTGCTGTAATCATACTTTCTTCTGTCAGATATATAGCGTGCACTTTCATAATGCGTTAAGCGTGTCGCATCAAACTCTTTTGTCCATCTAAGCGCTTCCTCAAATGTGCAGCCATATGCGCATTCATTACCCATAGACCAGATCACTACACTCGGACGGTTCTTGTCGCGCTCCACACAGCGTTTTGCCCTGTCAAGCGTTGCTTCTGTAAACGCCGGGTTATCCGCTATCGCTTCATTCCAAAGCTTTAGCCTCTCTTCCCCGTCCATAGCCGGATGGTATACACATTCCGCCCCATGGCTCTCATTATCTGCCTCGTCGACAACATAAAACCCTAGGCGGTCATACAACCGGTAAAACTGCGGCGCATTGGGATAATGGCTGGTACGGATTGCATTAATGTTGTGCTGCTTCATCAGCCTTAAATCTTTCATAATCTGCTGATGGCTGATGACAAAACCGCTGGCCGGGTCACTGTCATGACGGTTAGTCCCGTGAAACTTAACCTTAGCTCCATTGATATACAAAACGCCATCCTCCGCATGAATCTCGCGGATTCCCACATAGTCTGTAATCACTTCATCCCCGGTATCCATCACCAGAGTATACAGATAAGGCGTTTCAGCGCTCCAAAGCCTTGCACCCTTTACTTCAAGGAATGCCCTCCCATCCTGCACCTGCACCTGCGCCACCTTATCCCCTGCCGCATCAAATAGCGTTACATCCACAGGCACCGGATCATTCTGGTACGTAAAAGTAATCTCAACACTGCCATCCCTATACCCATTAGAAGGCGCAGCTTTTACAAAGTAGTCAAAAATCCCTTTTTCCGGCCTTTTTAAGATATAAACATCCCGGAAAATACCGCTCATCCGGAATTTATCCTGATCCTCCAGATAGCTTCCATCGCACCATTTAAGTACCAGTACAGCTAATGTATTTGTACCCTCCCTCAAATTATCTGTGATATCAAATTCACTTGTCGAATGGGATACCTGGCTGTATCCGATAAAGTTTCCATTTACCCATACATAAAAACAGGAGTCAACCCCCTCGAAATTCAGGAAAGCTTTCGGCGCCCTTTCCTCCTTATGGTATTCAAAAGTGCGTACATACTCACCGCATGGATTCTTATGGGGCACATAAGGCGGATCCATCGGAAAAGGATAGCGGATATTCGTATATTGATGGCAGTCATAACCATAGTTCTGCCACATACCCGGAACAGCCACCGTATCAAAATCCTCTGTGGAAAATCCATCCTCGTAGAACTTCTCCTTCACCTCATAAATGCTTTCAAAATAACGGAATTTCCATTCACCCGACAGCAGCAGAAAACGTTCTGAGTATTCTCTGTCTTCTAGAATACTTTTCATCCTTGATGAATCCGGAATATAATAAGCCCTGTTTGGCATAGTGTTTTTATGCAACACGCTTAAGTCTTCATAATACTTTGGCACAATCATGTCCATTCCCAGCCTTTCTTAAAAACTTCAAATCCCTAACAGTAATATTTTGCTATCAAACCCAGCACCAGAAAATGAAGCGGATAAAAAATGTAATACACATATTTTGGCAGGATATCCCTGCGCCTTTCATCGTAAAACCAAATCGCATAAAAGGCTAATGGCCCGGTAACATACAGCAGGCTGACCGCCCCTCCCAAAATCGTTTTCAGTATATTCCTGTCATGCAGAAGGTAAAAAATTGCTGTCAGAAGCACCATGCACAGGCCATATTCTGCCCGAAACAATGTCACCCAGAATAAGGCGCACAGTACAATCCCCGCCCGCAGCACAGAGTAGATAAACCCTTTCTTCTGCGCAAACATCCTGAGAAAATACAGCATCAGGAGGCAGACGCACATAGCTGCCAGCGCATTCTGCCTAGACCAGTCCACCAGTTTCCGGCTCATCGCAAAATCATAGGGAATTTCGGTAATCAGCGCAAACAAAACCATAGACAGCAGATAATTGCGGTAGCTGGATGTATGCCTGAACCCCTCCGTCAGCAGGAAAGCAAAAACCGGGACAGCAAGGCCGCCTATCAACTGCAGGACAGAACCTACGCCTGCCAGAAACATCAAATCAGAATCATCCGCCAACGCCTGCGATAACTCCTGTTGGGTATACTGGTCAAGGTGGATCATCCCCTTCTCTATAATAATGATACTGAAATTCTGAATCAGCATGATAACTCCCGCAAATATTTTCAAAGCATCAGCGGTAATATTCGGCGTTTTCCACGTAATCCCGCGTCTCCCTTCCATCTGCATCTACTTTCGCCCCCATTCACATATTTTTTAGCCCCTTAATAAGTATAACAAAGGGCACAGACTTCGCTTGTGCCCTAGCAAAAATGCTAAAGCGTTTTTGTTGGTGCACCACCACACACCGAGAACTTTCCTAATATATAATAAAGGCTCCACAACTTGAAAGCAATATTTTCAAGCTGCGAAGCCTTCCTCTTTTAGCCATCTGATAGCTGTCAATAAACCAGTTAAAACATGCCTATCAGCCTTTAACCGCTCCGCCTGTAATTCCTTCTACATAGAATTTCTGCATTATAATAAATAATATAGAAATCGGGATAGAAACCAGAACACCTCCTGCGCAGAACTGGGTAAAATAATCATTCAAAAGCTGCTTATCCAACATCTTATATAGTCCAATGGCAACCGTATATTTTGAAGATACTCCTGCATTAAGGATCATCTTCGCAAAGACAAAATCCATCCAAGGCGCAAGGAAACTGTTGATAACCGTATACACGACAATCGGACGGCTCATCGGGATTACCATTTGGAAAAAGATGCGCGCCTCGCTGCACCCATCAATACGTGCCGCTTCACATAGCGCCCTTGGCACGGTATCAAAAAAACCTTTGGCAATCAGATATCCAAGGCCGGATGAAGCCGAATACACCATAATCAGCCCTGCATAACTGTTTGTTAAATTGAATGTCTTTAAAACAAAATATACCGCAATCATTGCCAGCATGCCAGGAAACAGATTCAATATAACCGCCATATTCATCAACGGCTTACGCATTGGGAAACGCATAATAGATGTCGCATAGGCAACCATCAGAACAAACATTGTTGAAATGACACAGGTTGCGCACGCAACAATAAATGTGTTAATAAACCACTGTGGGAACTGTGCAACGGTATCCGGATGAAACAGGCTGACATAACCCTGAATGCTCCATTTTTCCGGAAAAAACGTCTTTGAATTCATTCCTGTATATGCACTAAACGAGGTACATAGCAGCCAGACAATTGGTATCAGCCAAATAAATGCCAGTACCCCAATCAACACATTATGCAATATAATTGTAGACAAACGGCTGTCTTTCATTTTCTTTACCTTCATTATTGATACGTCCCCTCCTTATCACCTTTAATCATAAAGTTAAACGCAACCAAGGTAAATACCGCACATATGATGAAAACGATAATACCGATAACTGATGCCATCTTGTAATTATAATAATCCTGCGTCAGACGGAACAGCCACGTTACCAGCAAATCCACTTCCTGTGCCTGCGAATTCGCCATCGCCTGATCCGTTGTTGTATAAACATCCTGCGTCAGCAGATATATAACATTAAAGTTATTTACATTCTTTACAAAATCTGTAACCAAGGCCGGACCTGTTATAAATAACATATACGGCATCGTAATCTTCCTGAAAATCTGGAATGGCTTTGCACCATCTACCTTCGCACTCTCCAACTGATCCGAAGGAATATTCATCAACACGCCGGTAGCAATCAACATCTGGTAAGGAACACCAACCCAGATATTAATAATAATAATCATTACATGTGCCCAACCTGGCGCTGACAGGAATGGAATATAATTCGTCCCAACCAGGCCGATATCCTTCAAAAAACCTGTCAAATGGATATTGTCGCAGATAGTATTAACAATACCATTATCCGCAAAGAAATTCCTAACCAACAAAAGTGATACGAACTGCGGTACCGCAATCGTCACTACAAACAGGAAACGCCAGAATTTCGGTGCCCTTGTTTTCTTACTATTTAGCAGAAGGGACAGCAAAATACCACCGATATAAGTAGTAAGCGTAGAAAAAAACGCCCATACCAGAGTCCAGCCAAGAACGCGGACAAAAGCATAACCAAAAGTTGATGTCAGCCCGCCACCGCCAAACAGGGTGATAAAGTTCGTAAAACCTACCCAAGAGA
The DNA here is from genome assembly GCA_003611745.1 of bacterium D16-36. Taxonomy (GTDB): domain Bacteria; phylum Bacillota; class Clostridia; order Lachnospirales; family Lachnospiraceae; genus Butyribacter. Next base: position 9,214 of record RAYF01000040.1, read on the forward strand.
AAAGCTGTGAAGGCGGCATATGGTTCTGGTCGTAGTTCGTAAATGCAACAAACACCAGAAGAAGGATTGGTATCAATGTAAAAACAATAACACCAAGCACAGGAAGCGTCAACAAAGTAATATGGAACTTCTCCCCGACATATGTCTTAAGATCTTCTTCGAATGTATTGATATGTTCCCCTGCTTCATCCATCTGCTGGAGTTTATATACATTCATCATATTCTTCATCCAGACAATGATAGCTGCAAACCATACTACAAAACTAAACAGTGAAAATAGCAAAATTTTAAAAGAATGGTCGTAGTTGTTAAACTCGCTTTTCATTGTATCCGGATTAAAGACTTTCTCTGCTTTTACTGTTCCCAGACTGCCAAATTTCGGCACATAATCCATTGCAAAGAAAATGGTAAACAGAATTACCGCTGCTTCCAAAGCTGTCATAATAACTGCTTTTATATACTGTTTCCGCCGGGCATAACCTGCCCCCCACCATAACAGCGACAACTTTACAAATAAATCTCCTTTGGCAACTGCCGTTCCAAAACCAGAAAAAAATCCGCCAATAGCTTTAAAAAAACCGCCTATTGCTTCGGCAGCACCGCCTTTTGTCTGATTCGCCATAAAAATTTCTCCTTTCCGGCAGAATAAAATGAGCAATCTTTAAAACAGGCAGGTATACACAACATATGCATGCCTGCCCTGAGAGCATTTATATGCCCTTAATCTAATGCTGCAGTTACACCTGCAACTAAGTTATCAAGTGCCTTCTGAATGCCAGCATCATCCTTAGCCTTCAGTTTTCCTTTTGCAATCATTTCACCAAATGTCTTTGCAGGATCCCAATATTTTCCGCCTACTTCCTGAATCACACCGAAGTCAGCCTGGGAAGTTGCAGCAGCCACTGCAATATTTTTCTTAATAGCATCAACTTCCAGTGCCTTTACATTAGTAGGTACCTGCTCAGCCAGTTCGAAATGCTTTGTCTGAGACTCTTCATTAGCGATAAACTCTGCAAGGAGTACAGCCCATCCCATATTCTCTGAATATGCGTTGACAGCTTCTAACTTATATCCATATGCCGGGTGCATCTGAACCTGCTTGTCACCAACTGTAAATGTCGGCAGCTTAATTGCAGCATAGTTTTTCCCCCAGACTTCTGAAGCAAGGCCCGCATCCCATGTACCGGAAATAATTGCACTGCAGCTTCCTGATTTAAGCGTATCGGAAAGTTTGCCGTCTGTAACTGCCATAAATGCAGGATTTGATGCAATATCAAGCATAGACTTTACTACATCTGTACCCTTGATGCCATCCGGACTTGTGCCGTTCCAATCCATTGTTGTTGTACCGTCAGCATTTAAACCTGTGGTAAACCCTGCACCGTAGAAGAATGATGCAAGATACCATCCGGAATTCAGCGTCATACCCACTTTTTTGCCTGACTTCTTTGCAGCTGCTAAAAGAGTATCCCAATTTGCAGCATCCTTCTCTGAAATCTTGGATTTGTCATAGTACAGGAAATACGTATTTGCCCCGGAAGTCGGGAATGCATACATCTTGCCATCCACAGTTGCGGCCTCAATAGAATCCGGAACATTTGCGCTCTTCACATCATCAAGCTTTTTATTCGCCTTCGTAAGAACCTCACTGACATCATCCAGATTTGCAAGTGCGCCTGCCCTTACCAAATCAGAAATCTGGTCGCTTGCAAAAGAATACACATCTGCCGCAGCTTCAATATCTGTCAGTACAGTGTCTTTTGCGCTGGACTCTGACTCTACGCCAATCGAGATATCAAATTTCTGATCTGAATAAGTGCTCTCAAATTTGCTTACTATGTCTTTCAGAAAGTCCTGATCACCCTCAGCTCCCCAGAGAGTCAACTTAATCGACCCGCTTGCATCCTTATCACCAGAATCCTTTTGCTCTGATGTGCCAGATGAAGCTTTATCATCTGTATCATCGGATGAACCGCACCCTGTAAACACTGTTGCAACCATTGTTGCGCAAAGCAACATACTAATGAGTTTTTTTCTCATCACCTTTTCCTCCTTTAAAAAAATTTGCCTCATAACGTTTCGTTATTTTGTACAATTTGCAGTGCTTATCTCTGCATTTGCTGTGCATATTATACCATTAACACCTAGTGGACTGTTTGCATTTTCGACCACATATTGTGCAATTTCAACTATAGAATCCTCTATTATTTAGAAAATTGCAACCATTACCACCCCTCTTCCGAATGGACTTCATATTTGAGCAACTGTTGCTCAAAATTCTCAGGCTTCTTTCTCCACTCAAAAGGGAACACCCTACAATCTGTTTAAAATTGCGGTTAAACGTAGAAAGGGTAGAAAAACCGCAGCGGAATGCAATCTCCGATACCAACACATCCGTTTTCCGGAGCAGCTCACAGGCATTTTGGATACGTACCAGATTAATATACTCCAACGGCCCCATATTCATGCAGGATGAAAAAAGCCGCCTGAAATGTGTCTCGCTGATATGGCACCGCCCTGCGAGCGTCTCTATACGGATTGGCTCCATATAATGCCTGCTGACGTAATTAAGTGCATCCGTAATCAGGTCATTCACCTTCTGGTCTTCCGTATCCTGCGTTTCATCCTGATTCTCCCTTGCCAGGGCAACCAGAAAAGCTGCCAGAACACCCTTTGCCTCCTCTGCATAAAATTCTTTTGTTTCGCGCATAATATCTAAAACCTGACGGATTTTCCCTGCCAGCTCCGGTAATTTCTCTGCCTCGCCAAAAACCCCCCTTGCATTAATCCTGCGGATAACATGCCCCATCTTTTTCTCACTGCTGTCCGACCAAACCCCCTGCAGCACCTCATCCACATCAAGAAACAAATACTCCCAGCGGCTCATTGTCCCCACATCGCTGGTCGTCGTATGCGGGCAATTATGTGGAATAACCGTAAACTGCTCTTCTGAAAAACGGTAATCTTTTTCTCCAATTGTCATTATGCCCTTACCCTCATAACAATATCCAATTTCCATACAATTGTGGAAATGCAGATAATCAATCCCCTCACCATATGACCGTACCCACTTCTGCCCAAGAAGCGCTAAAATAGGAATTCCAGCCGGCATTTTGTAATATCGCAGCTCTATTTTTGATTTTCTCTTTTTTGCCATGGGCTTCTCCTTTCCACACAATGGGTGCAACCGCTTGTCCATTGCTGCGCAATCGTTTGTTCATATATGTTAATTTACCAATTTTTTCCCGATTCGTCAATATATTTTTTGTTCTTATAGCGCTGCACAAGGAGAAATTTACTAAAGCGTGTCCGCTTGGCCCGTTACTTCGCGGGAATCAAAAAAAGGGCACAGACTTCACTTGTGCCCTCGGAAAAACAAAATAGAATTTAGCGGTTCTTCTTGCCGCTTGTCACAGAATTATTGTTGCTATCCTTATCCTTATCATTTACATCATCACCTGTCATATCACTATTGCCGTCATCTCCGGTAACATCATCTACAGCATCCTTTGTGCCATCCATAACATCATCCGCCGCATCCTCGGCACCGTTTACTGCATCGTCCACGCCGTCCTCCACATCATCCATAAGGCTGTCATCTGCAGACGGGCTGGCGCTTGCCTCGCCGTTGTTATTGTCATTTGCCTTGTTCCCGCAGCCCGTAAAAACAGGCACTGATAAACAAATAACTGCTGCCAATAATAAATATTTCTTTTTCAAATCACTCACCATACCTTTCTTTTTCAGGGAATCATCCATTTTATGAATCGTTCATAACGCTACGTTTTCCCTTGCTTTTACGAAATTAGTATGGCTTATCTTTCTGTAAATATTCAAAAAATTGTCATAAATATGAAGTATTTTATGAATCAAAATGATGCCCGACATATTTATAAGCAGGACGGATAATCTTTCCTTTATTTACAAGCTCCTCTAAACGGTGCGCACTCCAGCCGGAAATACGTGAAATCGCAAAAAGCGGCGTGAACAATTCCTCCGGTATGCCAAGCATCGTATAAATCAGCCCGCTGTAAAAATCTACATTGGCACAGACCGGCTTCATAACATGGGAGCGATGCGATATCAAATCCGCAGCAATCTGTTCCACCTTGTCATATAACTCAAATTCTGCTTCCATCCCTTTTGCAGCAGCGAGCTTTCTGGCATAATCCTTCAACACAACCTCCCTTGGGTCAGACAGGGTATAAACAGCGTGCCCCATGCCATAAATCAGCCCGGAACCGTCAAATGCCTCCTTTTTTAAAACTTTCTGCAGATATGTACGAATTTCTTCTTCTGATTCTATGTCAGTGCAGCTCTTCTTCAGATCCTTAAACATCTGCTGTACCTTAAGGTTAGCCCCCCCATGCCTTGGCCCTTTCAGGGATGCGATAGATGCAGCCACCGCAGAATAGGTGTCTGTTCCAGAAGAAGTCACCACATGGTTAGTAAATGTAGAATTATTTCCTCCCCCATGCTCAGCATGAAGTACCAGTGCAGCATCTAAAACCCTTGCCTCCAATTTGGTAAACTCCCCGTCCGGACGAAGCATATGCAGAATGTTTTCCGCTGTCGAATACTCTGGATTTGCCGGTTTTATCACCAAGCTCTCAAAGAAATCAAAGTGCCTGTACGCATGATAATTATATACTGCAATCAGCGGCAGCTTCGCCACAAGCTGCAGTGACTGCCGCAGTACATTTGGCACAGAAATATCATCCGGGTTTGAATCAAAAGAATATAATGTCAAAACACTCCTCTGCAGGCCATTCATCAGGTTCGGGCTCGGGGCTTTCATAATGACATCGCGTATAAACTGGGCAGACAGCTCCTGTAAGCTGGTAAGGATTTCGACAAATGTTTTTAGCTGTTCCCTGTCCGGAAGCTTTCCGAATAGTAGCAGATATGTCGTCTCCTCAAACGCATAGCGTTTCTCCAAACTGCTGCCGACAAGCTTCTTTACATCATATCCCTGATAATAAAGCTTCCCATCTGCAGGCTCCTTTACCCCCTCCACTATATTATAACCGCTGACATCTGAAATTTCCGTAAGGCCTGTCAATACACCCTTGCCAGTGCTGTCGCGAAGGCCTCTTTTTACATCATATTCCTGATACAAATTCAAATCAATTACACCGGATTTCATACAGTTTTCCAGCAATTCATCAAATTTATTATTAAGTACATCGCTTAATGCCATCATAGAATCATTATAACTCATGCACATTCCTCCTCTCATTCCTCCATAGGGAACTGTCATGAAATATTTTGCAGATAGTTCCTACGCCGTTCCGCCCAAAAGAAATACATGCATTTTTGTATACATGTATACACCAAAAAACAATTAGACGCCAATCCATTCATCCACGTACCACAATATATATCATACATGAAATCAGAATTAGCGTCAAGTTTCGATTCTTTTGGCCCACAGAAATCATGAGGCAGAGCGTGTCCTATATTCCAGCCGGAGCTTGTCTGTCAAAAGTGCCATAAATTCAGAATTTGTCGGTTTGCCTTTTCCTGCACAGATTGTATTGCCAAAAACCTCTTCCAGCGTCTCTACATTCCCCCGCCTCCATGCTACCTCTATTGCATGTCGTATCGTCCTCTCTACACTGCTGGAGGTTGTCTTATATTTCTTTGCAATCGCAGGATACAGGAATTTTGTAATATAATGCAGCATATTCCTGTCATAGAAAGCCATAATAATGCCTTCCCTGATATACTGATACCCCTTGATATGCGCTGGTATCCCGATTTCCAACAGGATGTTTGTCACATCAATCTCCAAATCCCCTGAAAAATTATATCCATCATTCACATTGCTTTTTTCTGCCTCCCCCTGTTCTTCTTTTACCGGAAGGTCCCTGTAAACACTCGCCCTGACAATCCCTTTCGTTTCTTCCCTGCGGTGCTCTACTAACTGCGATACCCTCTTTATCAGCATCGTATTTGAAACCGGTTTCATCATATAATAATCCGCTCCCGCCTGAATTGCCTCTTCCACAAGATTTTCCATGCGCAGTGCCGTCTCGATGATAAAAATAGGGCGTTTTTCTATGTAAGCAGTTCTATTAATCTCTTCCAGAATGCCAATTCCATCAATGCCAGGCAGAATCATGTCCATCACAACAACATCTGGTTTTTCCTTTCTAATACTCTCCAGTGCCTTGCTTCCATTGCCTGTAGCCAGAATAACATCCATCCCCATGCTTATCATAGTACTTTGCTTACTTTCTCGATCCTGTACGTTATTATCCGCGATAATCACGCGTAAGCCTGTCGTTTCCATATTTTCCTCCATTTCCGATGTCGAATCGACACCTCCGCAACATATTCTATCCTTATTCTTTAACTTTTTACCATTATAGAAAAGAACCGCGGATAAAAAGGGGGAAACAAAAGGAGTTCAAATGTAATCGCTGGAAAATAATGGCAGATTTAAACGCAAAATCTGAATTTCTATCCTATCATGCCGCCTTATGGCAGAATTTCAGAAATCATCTAGAAAAAAGGGGAATGCAACACTAACAAATGTATTCCCCTGACAAAAAATTTCTTATAGGGCCAAAAAAGGAGGATACGAAAAGCCCTACCTTTTCGTATCCTCCTTTTTTCTTACTCTGAGGCGTACCGAAGCAGCTGCCCGACACGCTCCTCAGCCCAGCTGTAATCAGACATATATTCCCCCGCAAACTGTTTTCTGGCCTGCTCCTCGCCAGCCAGAAAATCATATAAGTCACATTCAAATAGCTCCGTATCAACCCTGCGGACACCACGCTCCGCAATCATAATCTCTTTGATTCCATATTCCTCTAATTCCCTTAGAAGATTGCGTGATACTTTACTACAGAGGTTCTGTGTCGCTTCATCATTCGGTCTTTCTTCCCACAATGCGCAAATCACCTGATCTGTGTTCACCGTACCGCCCTGCCTGTCCACCAAAAGAGCTAAAAGCTCTTTAGCCTTTCCGCTCCTGAACATAATAGGCTGGTCATCTATGAAAAGATCAAAATGGCCAAATGTTTTTACATATATGCGGCGTTTTTTTCTCCTTCTTGAAAGCAATCTAGCTGACTCAAGTGCATAAAACAGCTCATCATTCGTATATGGCTTAATCAGAAATGCCACAGCACGTAACTTTGATGCCTCTATGGCATATTGCTCTACATCGGAGAAAAATATCAAAAGAATATCTGGAAAGATTTCCCGAAGCCTGCTGCCAAGCAATATTCCGTCCATGCCATTCATGGAAGCATTAATAATTGCCAAATCTATTTCGTGCTTCCTTGCAAAACGCATTGCTCCCTCATCGTCCTCAAACGTTCCTACAATTTTGATTTCATGAAAATTCCTGACCTCAAACTGCAGAGAAACAATTTCCATCCTTTCGTCACTGACAACTATTGTTCTCATGTTTCTCCTTACTCCAAGCGCAGATCCAGCGCAATATTTCTTTTACACATTCCCAATGTGCACCCTGTAGCATTTTTCTACAAATTTTACCTTAGATATATAGTATTACTTAAAAATGAAGTTGTCAACTGAATGAATACACGGAATCTACGCATTTTTTGACAAATTTCGTTTGACTGCATAGCCAACTCCGTATTTCGATTTGATACTGTATGATACCGGCCTTAATTTATGCCTGAGCTGCTTGATCACCGTATCTAAAACCCTTTCTTCCCCTAAACTTTCTGCTCCCCATGCGGCAAGCAGCAGATCCTTTCTGGCAACAACCCTTTCCTGATCCTGCAGGAGCCTCGACAACACAAGGCATTCCTTTTTCGTCAGATCCAGGACCGTACCGCAGCAATAAAACTGGCATTTTCCCTCATCTAATACCGCAGCGCTCCCCGTGCCGTCCCAGCCCTGATGCCTCTTTATTTTTCCTGCGCAGGCAAAAATCCTTGACGCACAAATACGGATATCTTTTGTTCTTTCAATATAATCAGATGCCCCCAGAAGGAATGCCTGCAATTCCTGCCCATCCCCCTCCCCGACACAGACAACCGGTGCCGCACCAATACTGCAGATTTCCTGAAATGCTTCCTGCCACCCTTCCGGCTGTTCCTCTAAAAGCCTCTGCCCGGACAGGACAACCGCCAGAATCTCCCTCCCCATTTCTATGCCGTGCCCCTGCCCGCTATGGCAGGTTCTCCTATATTCCATATATTTTGTAAGCTGCTTTCGCAGCTCCTCCCATCCCTCCGCTTCTTCTATCACGACTTCGCTTTTTGCCAGCTCCTTTCTCAGCCTCTCACACCATCCAATATCATCATCCCATAAAATAATGCCTCTCTCCAAACCATGCCCCCCGTTAATCAGAATCCAGCCCCATTGCCATAATCTGCCCGCGCACCTCGTCCACCTGATCTAATGGCAGAATAAACCTCCCATTCTTTCTCTCATAGACAGAATAACTTTCTATTATCGTCTTGACATCCAAATCTACAATAACGGCATCAGCCCCCGCCTGGACTGCCTGCATCCGTCCCTGCCCCAACACGCAGTCCAGTGTCGGACTGGCAAATATCACCGCATCCGGCAGCATCAGCCGGAGTATCGCCAATATGTATGTTGTCATATCCCCGTTTCCGCTGCGCTCCCCCTCAAACGGTGTATGCCTTGCGGGCACAAATGCCCCCATATCTATAATGGAAGCGCCGAAGGATTTGATAAACTGAATATCCTCCAGAACATTGCTGATTCCCTGATAAGGAATGCCAATTAAAAAACCTGTCCCAACCTGATAGCCGATTTTTTTTAACTGCCAGAGCTGCTGCTTCCTCAAAAGCAGCGACATATTGGAAGGATAAATTTTCCTAAAATGCTGTTCATTGGCGCTGCCATGCCGGAGAAGGTATCCCGCAGCCCCATTCTGGTACCAGCGCTGGTAAGCAGATTCTGTCTTTTCCCCAAGGGCCAGAATAATACTGCATCCTTTAACCGCCCCCCTGACCGCATTAAGGATTCCGTCAACCTGCTGCTCTGTATAATAAAGGTCATCCCCGCTCTCTAAGAGGAAATTCGTAATCCCATTTCTGGCATACTCCCTGCAGCAGTCAACAATCAGCATCGTATCCATCCGAAACCGCTTTGCAAACTGATTGTCCCTCCTTAGCCCACACATTTTACAGTCATATTTGCAATAGCTGCTGATTGGCACCCTGCCCCATATTTTTATAATATCCTTCTTTACCTTCTGCCTGACAGAACATGCCTTTTCATATAGATATTCTGTTGTCTCAATATTTCGGAATTTAAGAAGCTCCGTAAATTCCCCTGACTCCAGATTCCCTGTCGCCATCAGTTTATTTACTAATTCATCCATGCATCGTCCCATTTAAAAAGCACCCCTTTGCCCTAATTTGTACAAAAAACCTAATACAAATCTTATCACAAAGAGATGCTTTCTTCCACCTGTTTTTACTCTGAAACGCATTCAAACTGGTGCAGTATATTGCGCACTGCTATAAAAAGCTCCGCTTTTAGTTCCTGTATATCTACCGGGCTGTGATACAATATCACATTATAACAGGTAGAATTTATTAACTCTACGATCATATAAATCATCAGCTCCTGCTGCCGGTACTTCTTTTTAGAAACCGCCAGCAGCGCCTCAAAAACATCCATGCAGTTCCTATTGTCCAAATCTGAAATCCGTATACTGGAAAAAACACCCCAGCTTAGATTTTTGGAGATAAAACGCAACAGCGACGGATTTTCATTAAGCTGGTCTATTATATTGTCTGCCAGATACACTACGCAATCCTCCAGCGATTCAACCGCCTTCTCCAGAATCCTATTATTAAGCTGGTAATTTGCCTGCTCAAAAATCTTGTTCGCCTCATGTGCAATCAGACAGTTCTGTACCTCATATTTATCCTTAAAATACAGGTAGAACGTTCCTTTTGCCATTTCAGCGCTTTTTGCAATCTCAGAAACAGAGGTATTGTCAATTCCCTTTTCCGTAAAGAGCTGAAATGCAGCCGCAAGCAGAGCCTTCTCTTTTTCTTTTTTCTTTTTTTCAATTTTGCTCAAAATAACTGCACTCCCTTTATTTTTCCGCCTTAATTTCCTTTGTCGTCATAATGAACTTTACACTGCCATCCATGTCATCAGAAATGCCGGAAAAACTTTTATAATTTACAGCCGCCTTGTTAACTGCCTTTGCCCTGTTCTGCAGGTCATCACTGCCGTCGAGAAGGCTTGTTACCGCATCGGCAAGTTTACCAGTTCCTTCATCCTGAAACTGCTTCATCCCATCATATAAGTCCAGAGCGCCCTCTGCAAGCTTTCCGATGCCATCTGAAACCTGATCTGTGGAACCTGCTAATTTCTTTACTCCATTAAACAACTTTTTTGTGCCGTTTGCAAGTGTTTTTGTCGCTTTTCGGAAACTTGCACTGGAAGAAGTCAATTTTTTGCTGTTTTTCTTAATCTTGCCCGCATTCTTAGAAAGAGAATCCGCTGCGCTCTCCAGTTTCTTATTGTTTGCCGTGATAAGCTGCCCGCTTTTATAAATAGTATTCAGGTTTGACGTTATCTCTCCTACGCTTGCATTCACCTTTGCGCTGGCATCCATAATCGGAGCCTTATAACCACGGATTGTTTCGGCATTCTTAGCAATCTCCCCCACACTCTTCTCTAATGCGCCAGCCCCTGTATAAAGATTCATTTCTTTGGACTGCGTATCGGTTGCCGCCTCGATCTGCGCAAGTGCTGCTGCCAAATCTTTCGCTCCGTTTCCATCCAAATCCCCGTCCGGCGTTCCATTTGTGCTGGCATCCACAGAAGCTGCTAACTTTTCTGCCCCCTGAATATAAGAAATAGCCATCTTTGCTATCTGGCTGGTCTGGGCATCCCCGCTTGCCGCAACTGCCTGCAGCCCCTCAATCAGCGCAGCCGTATCCTGATTGTTTAACTCACTGGCGCCTTTATTAATCGCAGCTACCCCGGACTGCACCTGCTTTAACCCCTTATCTGCCGTCTCAACACCGTTCTTTAAAGATGCCGCTGCATTTGCGAGGCTGTTCATATTGTCCTCGGAAAGCAAAGCGCTTACCCCCGTTGTATACGCCTCCAGCTGTGTATTAAATTCCTCATATGACTTTGGGAATGGGGCTGCCGCTGTATATAACTGCCCAACGCCTTCTATAAGCTTCTTTGTCCCCTGGCTGTATGTCTTTGTGCTCTCTGAAAACTTCTTCGCCCCGTCTACATACGTATTTACTGCATTTAAAAGCTTATCTGTGGAGCTGGTATATTTCCCGGCTGCTTTATTTATCTTCTGGCTGCCGTCATTTAATGTCTCCACACTGTCCTCCAATGTCCCGACTGCCTCCGCATACGTATCAAACTTGCTGTCGAGGTTCTTTAGATTATCCTGAATCTTATCGGAACCATCTACAAGCTCCGTGGCAGCGTCTGACAGATCATCCATCTTATCATTCAACTCATCTGTACCATCCAGATCCCCAAAATCAATATCCTTAAAAATACTTGCTGTCGCTATGGTATATGTCTGCCCCATCTCAAAATCTTTTACATCCGCCGTAATCGTTGCCGTATCTGTGATTTTGTCAGTCACTTTATCAAGGTCTACCGATACATCATCGCCAAAATCAAGGTTATCCAAATCAAGGCTTTCCTTTAAGCCCGGCATACCGTATACTGCCACAATGTCATTATCGCCCTCTGACAGCACCTGCCCATTATCCACCTGAACATTTGAAAACTTCTCCACAGGAAGTATCATTCCCGTTGCCATAACAAATGGGGTATATACCTCTTTCTTCTCCCCTGCCACTTTTACTCTTTTTCTTGAATTATTCTTATAAGTGATTTTCATTTCCAGCTTCCCACTCTTTCCAGCAAGCTCCTCCGGTGTTATTTCCTGTCCATCCAGCTTATAGGTGATTTCCATGCTGACCGGAAGCTCCTTATCACTTTTTCCCTGATAATAAATATCCTGCTCTCCTGCCTCCCACGAAAGCTCCTCACCGTCCTGTGTAAACGCCTCATCCCCCTTTGTATTCTGAATCTCGCTCAAATCCGACTGATCCTTTAGCGTAGTGCCTACGCCGGAATTTTTTAACCAGTCCGATACAACGATGTCCTGCGTCCCGCCGTTTGCATCCAGTGTCACATAGACAGATTCCTCTTTTTCCACACCCTGTGCTGCCTTTTTCTGCGCCGCATTCTTTTTCACTGTACCGGCAACTGCAGCTGTCTCCTTTACTGCCAGCTTCGCTGCCGCATAAGTATGCGTTGCGTAATCTATATTCCCAAGTAATAACCCTGATGCCAATACACAGGTAAGCCCGACTGCTGCAACTGTTTTCTTATTTTTCATAATAATCCTCCATTCCTGCCTTCAACGGCTCAAATAATGATAAATTCCTACTAAGTCCAGATTTTCTAATTGAGGTCTATCTTTTTGCAGACGCTTTATCCTATAAAGGCGTCCGCCCCTAATTTTCTTCTATTAAAATATTCCCATGCTCCTTATCCCTCTGATGAATATTTTCTTTCATCATATCAAGGGAAGAGCGGATGATCACGCCATCAAATATCCATAACATTGCCGGCAGCACACAGATAACTACCACCATACTGATGACAGACCCCCTTGACAGCAGTGTACAGATAGATCCGATCATATCAATGCGTGAATATACTGCTACACCGAATGTTGCCGCAAAGAAGCAGAAGCCACTTGTCAAAATTGATTTAATCGATGCCTTATGTGCGATATGGATGGCATCTTTCTTGCTCCGCTTCTGTACCACACGCTCCTTCTGGTAACGGCTGGTCATCAGAATCGCATAATCGACTGTCGCCCCTAACTGTATTGTCCCGATAACAATACTTGCTACAAACGGCAGTGATGTGTGCGTGTAAAATGGAACCGCCATATTACATGCAATAGCAAATTCAATAATCGCCACCAGAATGATTGGAATAGAGATAGACTTAAATGTTATCAGGATAATCAGGAAAATGGCTGCCATGGAAATAATATTTACATTTTCCAAATCCACATTTGTTACATCTGCCAAATCCTTCATCAATGGCGCCTCGCCGATTACCATTCCCCCTTTCTGGTAACTCTTGACTATCTTATCTATGGCATGAATCTGATTGTTAGACTCATCTGTAGCGGACGCATAATCCGAACAGATAAACTGCATCTCATGGCCGTCTGTTTTTAACATCTCCCTGACATCACTTGGAACCAGCGTATCAGGAATATTCGGTCCAAAAAGCGAATTCAGCCCCAGCACCCATTTCACGCCGTCTACTTTTTCAATCTCCCCAAGCATTTCATTTTTTTCTTTAGCTGTCAGCCCGTCTTCCAGCAGTACCATATGGATGGAACTCATATCAAAATTTTCTTTTAATTTATCATTTGCTATGGCACTCGGTATATCCTTTGGAAGGGATGTATCCAGATTATAGTAAATCTCATAGTTATTATTGCCGTAAATTGCCGGCGCCAATACGATTAAAAACAAAACAACTGCGATATAACGGTACTTAATAATAAAGTCCGATACCTTATCAAGCGAAGGAATAATCGGCTTATGCGTCGTCTTCTCTATCGCACCGTCAAAGGTAAGGATCATGGCCGGAAGAACTGTTACGCACATCAATACGCCAATGATTACGCCCTTTGACATAACGATTCCGATATCCATGCCCAGCTTAAATGTCATAAAGCACAGAGCCACAAATCCGGCAATCGTCGTAACAGAGCTGCTTGATACTGATTTAAATGTATTGGAGATGGCATGCGCCATCGCGCGTTTCTTGTCGCCCGGAAACCTCTCTTTATTGGATTCGTAGCTTTCCAGCAGGAAGATAGAATAATCCATCGTAACTGCAAGCTGCAGCACCGCCGCCAATGCCTGTGTGATATACGAAATCTCCCCGAGGAAGATATTGCTTCCCAGATTAAAGAGAATGGAAAGCCCAATCGTAAGCAGGAAAATCAACGGCGCTACCAGAGAATCCATCGTAACCAGAAGAACAACCAGACAAAGAACTGCTGCCACCAAAACATAAATCGGCATTTCCGCCAATGCCAGATCCTTGATATCGGTAACAACGCCCGACATACCGCTGGCATATGCATTTTTTGCAACCGTCCTGCGGATATCTGCAATGGCATCCATCGTGGAATCCGCTGATGTTGTAGAATCAAAAAATGCAATCATCATAGTGGCATCCCCATTGAAAAATGCTTTCCTGATATCCTGCGGAAGCATCTGCGTCGGTACATTCGTGTCAAGCACATCATCATACCAGAGCACATCTTTCACATGGCCAATCCCTTCCACCTGCTTCTCTAGCTCGGCGGTCTCCTTCATCGTCATATCTTCCACGATAATCATGGAGAAAGCCCCCGTCCCAAACTCATCCACCATAATATCCTGGCCTTCTACAGTCTCCAGAGATTTAGGCAGATAGCTAAGCACATCATAATTGACACGCGTTGACAGGTAGCCTATCCCTGCCGGAATCAGAAGAATCACCGTAATCAGTAATATGATGTTCTTATGTTTCGTAATCCATTTGCCGACATTAATCATTGTCACTCATCCTTTCTCAAAATGACCTTTAGTCATTTTTATTTCCATGACATACTATATGACAAAACTGACCAATAGTCAATCTTTTTTTGAAGATTTTTGGGAAATTAAGATTTCTTTAAGAAAAGGGCACCGCCTGCGCTGGTGCCCTAGCAAAAATTCCTCTGGAATTTTTGTTGCAGGAACGCTCCGCGTTCCTTAACCACTACGATTACAGCTGTTTTCTATTATATTTCAAAAAGGGGAACGTCAGCACGTTCCCCTGCAAGAAAATAGAGCCAAAACCTATTTTTTAGGATTTCTGGCTCTATGACAGTACTTTATGCATTTCGCTCTGTTTTCAGTTGATTTACTTCTTCAAGGGAAAGCCCTGAAATATTCGCAATTTCTTCTAAAGCATATTTCCCAGCAGCTAACATACGGAGTGCTGCTTCTTTCATACCTTCTTTTATGCCTTCTTTTATACCCTCTTTCAAGGACTCATTTCTCATATCCTCCATAATACGGCACATCTCACTCACTCCCTTCGGATTTTCTTTCAGATACCGTGTCCGGTCTGCCATCAGTTCAAAATTCATATCATCTGCCTGTGTACAGTTAAAATCATGCATGAGCTTTCCAAGATTGGATTCGCCCCGGTATTCCCCATTCACATACAGGATATGTTCCCCATCTTCAAAAGATTTACCCGTGGCAAGGTTAATCCTCTCAATCGGATAGACCGGCTCGCCCTTTCCATAAAAATCTTTCTCAATAATAAAGATTGTATAGGTATCCGGCAGTTCTTTAAATTCCTGTCCGGAATGGAGATTCTCTACATCCATCACGCTGGAATGGTATCTTGCCCGGTGCGGGTCTGCCCCCTTTTCCTGCCTTTGGATTTCAAAATCGTATCTTTTCCCGGTTGAATCCGTCCCATATGCGTCCAGACAGATAGAGCGTGCCCCGGCTAGCCTTTTCATGTCCTTCTGTGTTTCACAGTCAGTGATAATCAAATCCTGCTTACCCGTGATAATGCGTAACACAAATTCTGCCAGTGGAATGTTATCTTTGAACAGGCAGCGCATAAAATCATCGTCAATAGGCCGTAAGTCACGCAGGCGCTGTAAATCCTCCTGATGCTGCTGTTCCGTTGCTGTCAATATCCACACCTGCCTTTCCTTTCATTTTCGTAGTTCCATACTACCACAAACCTCCTGATTTTACAAACCGGAAACCAGTGTATTCCTGATTCCCAGCATCCCGCTGTTATCGTTTTATCCTATCTGCTATATCTCATTTTTAGTATGCAAAAAACTGCCGCACTAAAAACAAATTAGTGCGGCAGCCCTGCTGCCTAAAACTATTTTATCTCGCCATTATTTTGCTAACAGCATCATAATCTCATTGCTCCTTGCTACAAACTCTGTCATTTCCTCTGCAGGCAGCGGCTTATGTGCAATCATTGCCAAGTCATACAACTGCTTACAGAACATCTCCACATGCTCACCATCTTTATTGTCAAGGATATACTGCACCAGCTTGTTACCTGAGTTGAGCACTAAAGTCTCTCCGCCTCCGAACATGCCCATATCCATGCCATTGCCGCCCATGCTGTACATTTTCATCATATCCTGCATACGGCGTGTCTCCTCTGGGAGCGTCATCATAGATGAAATATTTTCATTCTTTAACTTCTCTACCTTTACCTCAAGCTTTTCCTTGCCCAGCGCTTTCTTGAAAATCTCACTCAGGGATTCTGTCTGCGCCTTGATTGTCTCCTCGTCCACTTCTTCCGTCATTGTGTCAGTCAAATCCGCATCAATACGCTGGAATTTAACTTTCAGGTCGCCCTGCTCCAGTTGGGAGATAAACGGCTGGTCAATGGAATGTGTTAAAATAACCGCATTAATTTCCTGCTCTTTGAAGAGATTGACATACTGGCTCTGCTGCTGCAAATCTGTGACATAATATACAGTTGTTGCTTTCTCCTCTTCATCTTCCCCGCTGTCCGCACTGTCGCCTTCCGCAGAAGAACCGGAATCCTCCGCTGCATCCGCAGCCTTGTCCTCTTTGCCCTCCTCGGTGTCAGTCCCTTCTGCCTTTGCGCGCTCCTCCACATACTCAGGCAGTGTAATAAACTTATCATTTAAGTCCTTGAAGATAATATACTCCTCCATCTTCTCACGGAATTTCTCGTCTTTTAAGCATCCGTATTTGATAAATGGACTGATATCATCCCAGTATTTCTCGTAATTCTCCTTGTCTACCTTATACATACCGGACAATTTATCTGCTACTTTCTTTGTTATATAGTCAGAAATCTTCTTTACAAACCCATCATTCTGCAGCGCACTTCTGGACACGTTCAGAGGCAGGTCTGGGCAGTCAATCACACCCTTTAAGAGCATTAAAAATTCTGGAATCACTTCCTTGATATTATCAGCGATAAATACCTGATTGTTGTATAACTTAATTACGCCCTCCAGATTATCGTACTCTGTATTGACCTTCGGGAAATACAGGATTCCCTTTAAATTAAATGGATAGTCCATATTCAGATGAATCCAGAACAGAGGCTCCTTGTAATCATTAAAGACCTTCCGGTAAAATTCCTTGTACTCCTCGTCCGTACAGTCATTTGGGTGCTTCATCCAGAGAGGCGACGTATCGCTTAAAGATACCGGGCGTTTATGGATTTTTGCCTTTTCCTTTCTCGGGGAAACTTCAACGATTTCTTTCTCGCCGTTCTCGTTCTCTTTCTCCTCTGTCTTAGCTTCCTCGACAATATTTTCCACAACCACATCATCTTCACGGACATCGGCTGCGTCTATTGTCTCAAACTCCTGCTCCGCATTCTCTTTGCTCAGGAAAATTTCAACTGGCATAAAGGAGCAGTACTTAGAAATCACCTCGCGGACACGGTATTCATTCGCAAATTCCAGACTGTCCTCAGAAAGATATAATGTAATAGTAGTTCCAACTTCTTCTCTGGACCCTTGTGACATCTCAAAATTGATGCCGCCCTCTGACTCCCAGTGTACAGCCTCCGCACCATCCTGCCATGACAGCGTATCAATGGAAACACTATCTGCAACCATAAAGGAAGAATAAAATCCCAGGCCAAAATGGCCGATAATCTGCTCTTCATTCGTCTTATCCTTGTATTTCTCCAAAAAGTCAGTAGCCCCGGAAAAAGCTACCTGATTGATGTACTCATCAACTTCTGTCTCCGTCATCCCGATACCATTATCCGTAAAGGTAATCGTCTTTTCCTCTGGATTAACCGTAACCTGAATCTTTGCCTTGTAATCATCCGGAAGCGTATACTCCCCCATAACGTCTAATTTCTTTAACTTCGTAATAGCATCACAACCGTTTGAAACCAGCTCACGCACAAAAATATCATGGTCGGAATACAGCCACTTCTTGATTATCGGAAACATATTCTCAGACTCAATTGACAAACTTCCTGTTCTGTTCTGCATTTTCATCTCTCCAATCTTATTCGTTCTAAATGAAATCCTATCTCTCTGGCACTCTTTAAAGAAGAGTGCTAATAGCCTTGTAGAACATAGTGTAATACGGTTCTGCAAAAATGTCAAGATTTTTTTAGCACTCTTTTCCACAAGTGGCTAGTATAGCAAATAATTAATTTCTGGTATACTAACGCTGGATGATTGTTTCATATGCGAGGCGGAGGAATGAGGCGTAGCGGTGGCTACGTCGATTGACGGTGCTAGATGTCCAGTGGACATCTGATAAGCATGGACCGAAGCAGAGCGTAGACCAACGAAGCAAATGGGCAATCAGACAAGTAAGTATACCAGTTAATTATTATTTGCTATACTAGTACACCAGAACACAGAAATCAACAATCATTTTTCTAAACAGCACATCGCTTAACGGTTTATGATGTACCCCAGATACCCCGCATAAATCAAAAGCATACAAACCCCCTCCCAGCGAACCAGTTTCTGTTTCGTCCATGCGAACCCCCACACCAGAAGGCTCATGGCAACCAGCACAATGATGTCGACCATATTCTCCTGTATAAATGCAATCGGCGAGATTGCTGCCGCAATGCCGAGGACAAACAAAATATTAAAAATATTTGAGCCGATTACATTGCCAAGCGCCATATCCACTTCGTTCTTTCTGGCGGCAACCATGGAGGTTACTAACTCCGGCAGGCTGGTCCCGCAGGCTACGATGGTAAGGCCGATAAGGTTGTCACTCATCCCAAAATTACTTGCAATCTTGGACGCTGCATCTATTACCACATTCCCGCCAAGCGCGATTGCAGCCATACCGCCAACAATAAAAACAATGCATTTCCAGATTGGCAGTATCTCATATTCCTCATTCTCTATGGCCAGGCCGGCATTCCTTGCCTTTAGCGCAGACTTCACCATCCAGAAGAGAAATGCCGCAAAAACAATTAATAAAACAATGCCTTCTGTATGCCCGACCATCATACTGGTGCTTCCAAAGACAAGCAGCAGTACCGCTATCAGCACAGAAAAAGGAAATTCTTTTTTCAGTGTAGAAATCTGTACTGCCAGCGGGCAGAATAATGTACAGAAACCGCACACTACCATCAGGTTAAAAATATTAGAACCAATTGCGTTGCTAACCGCCAGCTCATTTTTATTCGCCAATGACGCACTGACACTTACAGAACATTCCGGCAGGCTCGTGCCCATCGCCACAATCGTCATACCGATAATCATAGACGGAACCCTGAGCATCTTCGCCACGCTGGAACTTCCCTCCACAAAGAAATCTGCCCCCTTAATCAACAGCACAAAACCCACAATCAATAAAACATACTCCATACTCTACCTCCCTTTCTTTTAAGGCTGTATCTGGCATCATGTTCCCCATAATAAAAAATATGCCATATTGGGACAATTTCATACGAAAGAACAATAAAAAAATTAATTACCTGCCTGCACAGATTATTTCTTTATAGTTCCTAAATATAAAAACCTTCATAACACAAAAAAGCCAGATACAATTTCACTGTACCTGACTAAAAAGACCCAAGCACAGCAGCTACTGTGCATGAGTCTTGTTATTTAAGACTAATCCAGACCTTATGGCCGGGTTTGTTGGCTTAGTCACGCTGTGCGCTAACTACTCCCTCAATGCTACTGAGATTATAGCAGGACTGGTTAAAAATGTCAATCAAAAATCTATTTCACTACAAGATTAACGATGCGTCCCGGCACATAAATTTCCTTGACGATATTTCCAGAAAGCCTGCCGCCCAGAACTTCTTTTGCCTTTGCAAGCACGGCCTCTTTTTGTTCTTCCTTGCCCACAGAAACGGTTGCCTTTGTCTTGCCATTAATCTGGACAGCGATTTCTACGGTAGCCTCTACCGTCTTAGCCTCCTCATACTCAGGCCATGGCTGCTGGTACAGCCTGCCCTCACAGCCAAGGTTGCTCCAGATTTCCTCTGTTATATGTGGCGCTACGGGGTTCAGCAGCGTAATGAGTGTCTTAAACTCCCCCCTCGTAACTTCGTTTTTCTTATAAAATTCATTTATTAAGGCCATCATCGCAGCAATCGCCGTATTAAATTTCAGATTTTCAAAATCACTGCTCACCTTCTTAATCGTCTGGTGCATCTTGATTTCCAGATCTTTTGAATACTCCTCACCGTCTGTAAGAATCGTCTGCAGTTTCCACACCCTGTCAAGGAAACGCCTGCAGCCCTTTACCCCGTCATCTGACCACGAGGCGCTCAGATCAAACGCACCGATAAACATTTCATAAGTGCGGAGCGTGTCAGCGCCATAATCGCGTACAATGTCATCCGGATTCACCACATTGCCGCGAGATTTGCTCATCTTCTCCCCATTCTCGCCGAGAATCATCCCATGGGAAGTGCGCTTCTGGTATGGCTCCGGTGTCGGGACAACTTTCTGGTCATACAGGAACTTGTGCCAGAAACGGGAATACAGAAGATGGAGTGTTGTGTGCTCCATTCCACCATTATACCAGTCAACCGGCATCCAGTATTTCAATGCCTCCGGGTCTGCCAGCGCCTCCTTATTGCATGGGTCTGTATAACGAAGGAAATACCAGGAAGAACCCGCCCACTGAGGCATCGTATCTGTCTCCCTCTTTGCGGCGCCGCCGCAGCGAGGGCAGGTTGTATTGACCCAGTCAGTCATTGCCGCCAACGGCGACTCACCATTATCCGTCGGCATATAGCTGTCTACCTCTGGCAGAAGCAGCGGCAGCTCGCTTTCGTCCAGAGGGACATAGCCGCACTTTTCGCAATGGACAATCGGAATCGGCTCGCCCCAATACCTCTGTCTTGAGAACACCCAGTCGCGCAATTTAAAATTCACTTTCCTGCTGCCGATCTTCTTCTCCGTCAGAAAATCCTTAATCTTTTCTTTTGCCTCTTCCACACTCAGGCCGTCTAAGAAACCGGAATGGATCATCTGCCCTGACGCCACATCAGTAAATGCCGCTTCATTGATATCTACAGGCCCTTCCTTACCCTCCACTACCTGAATAATTGGAAGGTTAAACTTCTTTGCAAACTCCCAGTCACGGTCATCATGCGCCGGAACTGCCATAATAGCCCCGGTACCATATGTCATCAGTACATAGTCAGAAATCCAGATTGGAATTTCCGTATCATTCACCGGGTTTATTGCAGTAAGACCGGACAAAATCACGCCAGTCTTATCTTTTGCAAGCTCTGTACGCTCAAAATCTGATTTCTTAGCCGCCATCTCGCGGTATGCCACAATATCATCCCAATTTGTAATCTCATCCTTATATTTATCAATAATCGGATGCTCCGGCGAAACAACCATGTAAGTCGCGCCAAACAACGTATCCGGTCTGGTAGTGTACACCCGGAGCTTATCCTCCTTGCCTGCAATTGAAAAATCTACCTCTGCGCCTTCTGAGCGCCCAATCCAATTTCTCTGGGAAGTCTTTACACGCTCAATATAATCCACATCATTCAGCCCTTCAAGCAGTTTATCCGCATAGTTCGTAATCTTAAGCATCCACTCGCTCTTAACCTTGCGGACAACCTCTGAGCCGCAGCGTTCACAAACACCATTTACCACTTCCTCATTCGCCAGGCCGACCTTGCAGGAAGTACACCAGTTAATCGGCATCTCCTTCTTATAGGCAAGCCCCTCCTTAAAAAGCTTTAAGAAAATCCACTGGGTCCATTTGTAATAATCCGGGTCAGTCGTATTAATCTCCCTGTCCCAGTCAAAAGAATATCCCAAGGAGCGCAGCTGCTCCTTGAAGCGGGCAACATTATCCCTCGTCACCTCTTTGGGATGAATCTTATTTTTAATCGCATAGTTCTCTGTCGGCAGGCCAAACGCATCCCACCCCATTGGATAAAGTACATTATACCCCTGCATACGGCGTTTGCGCGCCACAATATCCAGCGCAGTATACGGCCTCGGATGGCCTACATGCAACCCCTGCCCCGATGGGTAGGGAAACTCTACCAATGCATAAAACTTCGGTTTACTATAATCATTTGTTGTCTGGAATGCTTTCTCTTCATCCCATATTTTCTGCCATTTTTTCTCCACCGTATGGTGGTTGTACATTTCTGCCATGACCTGCCTCCTATATTTTTTTATATCACCATTTTCATTTTAAAGCCGCCTGCCATACCGAACCCAAAAGTCAAATTCATCGGCAATTTCTAAAGAAAAAGTCCTGCCGCACAGCCACAGGCAATCCCAATCATCCCGCCGGCCACAACATCCCGCGGGAAATGTACGCCGGACACAACCCTAATTACCGCCAGAATACATCCAGACAGGCAGATTAGAATGCCGGCCGCCTTATTAACCCAGAACAGCGTGCTCCCAATCACAAAGATAGAAAACACATGGCGGCTTGGAAACGATTTTCCTCTCGTATCCTTCTCTATCAGCGGTTTGAAACTATATATTTCATATGGCCGCCCCGCGTTAACGTATCTGCGGAACAAGCTGACTGCAAGAAAAGAAATTGCCGGAACCAGTATAAGCACTGCACCTGTCCGGTACTGCACCCTCCAAAGGTTTACCGCAATTGCCACAGCATAACACAGTGCCGTTACATACGTAAGCACTTTACCTGTTACCCTGATAAGAAAGACTCCGTTTCTCTTTGACTGTATTATCTCAAAGACCCTTAAATATGCCTCTCTCTGCATCGCATCAGGCCCCATCTATTCCTGCATTTCGGACGGGGCACCATCTCCCCTGTCTTCCACAGAAGAAATATCAAGGCAGAGTTCCTCCAACTGCTTCCCGTCCACCACATTCGGTGCATCTGTCATCAGGCAGGAAGCATCCTTCACCTTCGGGAATGCTATGACATTGCGTATGTTGTCCTGCTTTGCCAACAGCATAACAAGGCGGTCAAGGCCATAAGCCAGCCCCGCGTGAGGCGGTACCCCATATTTAAAAGCATCCAGAAGGAAGCCAAACTGTTCATTTGCCTGCTCTTTTGTAAAGCCAAGCGCCTCAAACATGGTTTCCTGCACATCATTCTGGTGGATACGGACCGAACCGCCTCCAAGCTCTGTCCCATTCAGTACAATATCATATGCCTTGGCACGAACCTTCCCTGGATCCGTCTTCAACAGTGGAATGTCCTCCTCCACCGGCATGGTAAACGGATGGTGCATTGCAATATATCTTCCCTGCTCCTCCGAATATTCAAACTCCGGAAACTCAGTTACCCAGAGGAACCTGTACTCATTTTTATCCAATAGATCCAGATTTCTTGCAATCTCCAAACGAAGATTTCCAAGCACATCATAGACAATTTTATTCTGGTCTGCTGCGAAGAGAAGAAGATCACCGGCCTGCCCCTCCATCGCTTCAGCTAATTTTTTCATTTCGCTTTCTTCCATAAACTTTGCAAAAGAAGACTTAAACGCGCCGTCCTCCCCAATCGCAATATAGGCAAGCCCCTTTGCGCCGAAATCCTTTGCAAACTTTACAAGGGCGTCAATCTTCTTGCGAGGCATCGCCCCCTGCCCCTTGGCATTGATTCCGCGGACAGAGCCCCCGTTTTCCAATGCACTGGTAAACACGCCAAAGCCGCATCCCGCCACGATATCCGACACGTCCTTCAATTCCATGCCGAAACGCAGATCCGGCTTGTCCGAGCCAAAACGGTCCATCGCCTCCTGCCATGTCATACGCTCAATCGGCAAGGCGATATCCACATCCAGAATCTCCTTAAATACTTTCTGCAGCAAACGCTCATTGACATCCATAACGTCCTCTTCGTCAACAAAAGAAAGCTCCATATCCACCTGCGTAAATTCCGGCTGCCTGTCAGCACGCAAATCCTCATCGCGGAAACAGCGGGCAATCTGGAAATAACGGTCATAGCCGGAACACATCAAAAGCTGCTTAAAAAGCTGCGGTGATTGCGGGAGCGCATAAAAATTCCCCGGATGCACACGGCTTGGCACCAGATAGTCCCTCGCCCCTTCCGGCGTACTCTTTGTAAGCATCGGCGTCTCAATCTCCAAAAAACCCTCCTCTATTAAAAACTGGCGGATAATATTACAAATCCGGCTCCTCATTATGAGGTTCTGCTGCAAGTCCGGACGGCGCAGGTCCAGATAACGGTATTTGAGACGCAGCTCCTCCTTTGTCTTGCTGTCCGCCTCAATCGGAAACGGCGGAGTTTCAGATTCAGAAAGCACACGGATACTCCTTGCACGCACTTCAATCGCACCGGTTGCCAGATTCTTATTTACAGCGCCGGAACGTTTTTCCACTATACCTGTTATAGCAACTACAAATTCACTTCTTAATTTTTCAGCCTTCGCAAACCCTTCCGCGTCAATTTCCCCATCTTCAAAAATTACCTGCAGAATGCCAGAACGGTCCCGGACATCCACAAAAATAATCCCGCCTTTATTGCGCTGCTTCTGCACCCAGCCCATTACCGTAACTTCTTCCCCTGCATTTGCCTCGCTTAGCTCCGCGCATCTGCAGGTGCGCTTCAGCCCACTCATAGATTCAGCCATATTTACCTCCAATTCTGCATATATCCTCTGTCCTTCATATCTAATTATAATACAACGAAATTTCAAATAAGGCAAGAAGCCTCACTCCCACGGAAATTAATTTTCAGTATTTATTATTCATTTCTGCTCCAAATCAATATGTTCCTATTTACAGCTGACGTTGACTTAATGATAACTCCCTGTTATCCGTCATTTTTTGTTTGTACCTGCATCCGGCTATGTTTCTGTTTTTTGCTTCATAGACAAGCAAAACGCCTAAAAAGAAGGACAGGATATGCCTTGCAACATTTCGCCTTTCCGAGGAACTATCTGTCTTGTGGCTTTGATGCTTGGTTTATGCGCCCTT
>RAYF01000041.1 GCA_003611745.1 bacterium D16-36
GTATATGCGTATAAAAAAACAGGTATTTCATGTACCTGCTTTTTTATAAAACACCCAAAGTTCAGAAAGAACCCGCCAAAGTTTAGGGGTGGTTTTTCTATGTATGGTTACTTACAAAACGTAAAAATAATATTTTCCAGCAGCCCATTACAAGCTGTTTTTAAAAATCGTTACAATATCATTATGGTCAGGCACTTTATAGCCCCCGTCAAGAATTAGAGTGCTGTCAGCAAGCCCCTCCAGCATCCCTTCATCTGCCCCAAGTTCCGTAATATTCATGACAAGGCCCAGCTCCTTCATCCAGCTTTCCATTGCCACCAGCCCTTCTTCTGCCACCTGTTCATCTGTTTTTCCTGCAGCGTCTACATCCCACACATTCTTAGCAAACCGCACAAATTTAGCAAGGCCATATGGCATAATATAGCGGTAATACGGCAGGGAAACCGCAGACAAAGTCATTCCGTGTGTGGCATCAGTGTGGGCGCCTAATGCCTGCCCCAGCATATGGACCATCCAATCTGTTGACTTTCCTTTTGCAACAAGCGTATTTAACGCCCATGTAGCCGTCCACATCAAATTACTTCTTGCCTCATAATCCTGCGGATCCTTATTCGCAATCCTGCTGGAATGGATGACAGAACGCATCAGACCTTCACTAATATAATCACTGGTATTGTCATCCTCGTCTGAGAAATACTGTTCACAAATATGATTAAAAATATCATATATTCCGGAAACCATCTGGTAATGCGGCAGCGTTAATGTATATTTCGGATTCAGAATAGAAAATTTCGGCATTATATTTTCATCTGCAAATACATGGCCGATTTTAAGCTTGGTTTCCCGGTTGGTAATAACCGCCCCGGCATTCATCTCTGACCCGGTCCCAACCATTGTCAGAACACAACCGACAGGGACAATCTCACAATCCGGTTCCTCAAATTTCAAATAATATTTCTCCCATGGGTCTTCATCGCAATGCACAGATACCGAAACCGCTTTAGCATAATCACATACCGAACCGCCTCCAACAGCAAGAATCAAATCTGCCTTATGTTTCCTTGCAGCCTCAATGCCCTCATACAGTTTTTCCAGCGTTGGATTTGGCATAACACCGGCAATCTCAGCGACATTTTTACAGTTCGTTTTTAAAATGTCCACCACTTCATCATAAATACCATTTTTCTTGATAGAGCCGCCCCCATATACTAAAACCACATTTTTCCCATACTTCGGCAATTCTTCATTCAAATACTGCAGTGACCCATCCCCAAAATATAATTTAGTTGGGTTACAATAAGCAAAATTTCCTAACATAATTATCCTCCTTATCTACGCTGCTTACTGCAGGCGTAATCGCTACCCTGTCTTTTCCCGGTCTACTCGGACTCGTCAATCCGTTCTATTTTAAAGATATTTAGCGTATCCACATCCGGACAGGCAAAGACTGCTGTCCCCTCCTCCTGATTTGGTATCCTGCCCCCATAACGCAGGATATCTACATACGGAAACGCAACATGCATCGCCATCGGACAGAGCTTCCCCCTCTCAGTATCAAAATCAAAACTGTCCCCAACCTTGTGCCCCCTGTGGCATCCTGCAGGTCCTTTCCGGTCAATCAGGGTAATCCTAATCTTAGGTTTCTTCACTGTCTAACACCCCCAGAAAGCTTTCTACCGGTATTCCCTTAAACTTGTCCCTGTTATCTTTATTTTTTTCAATCATTGCTTTTACAACATCCATCGACTTCTGCGCACTCTCTACGATTCCCTGCCCTGCAAGGATACTTCCCATAAACACGGATGAAAAAATATCCCCGGTTCCAGGAAAGCGCACCGGAATGCTTACAAACGGCAATATATGCCTCTGCTTCTTTGAAGCATCATACACAATGACAGCCTCTTTTTGGTTGACCAGCGCACTCGTAACCACAACCGACTTCGCACCGATGGACAAAAGGCTCTCTATCAGTTCATCCACCCCTTTTTCATCCATCCCGCCTTCCTGATACTCTGCCCCCGCAAGATATACAGCTTCTGTATAATTGGGAACAATATAATCTGATACTTTTACAATTTCCCTCATATAAGAAATTGTCTTTTCGGTAATTCCATTATAGAGCTTCCCCTCATCACCCATGATTGGATCAGCAAAAACCATAGAACCATTTTCCTTCTGCTTCCTGCAGAATTCTGCAGCTATTTTTGCCTGCTTTTCCGAAACAATAAATCCCGTAGATACCGCATCAAATGAAAAACCAAGCTCCTGCCATACCTGAATCGTATTTATCATGTAATCCGTTGTTTCCAGAATATCAAATTTGCCTTAACTGCTTGTCATTTGTAAGGAAAACATCACAACCACTTTTTACTGCTGCCGCAAGCTGCAGAGCATCCATTGCCCTAAACTTTTTGTAATCCGCACGGATTTGAGCTGCCTTCTTTGCTATTGATTTTGTAATATCTACTATATTAGTTTCTGTATCCTTTATAAGTGCCTCAAAATCATTCAACAATTTTTCATTTCTCTCCCAATATGGAACAATCAAATACTCTTCTATCGTAATAGTCGATGTTACAAATTCTTCTCCCAAATCGTAATGGCTCATAAAAAATGCCTTCACTTTATTACAATATTGTGGATTCCTTTCAAGATAATAGATATAAGGTGATGCATCTATATAAATACGTTTAGATTCTATCATTATTCCTTATTTCCTCCATATATTCATCAACATGTTTTCCACGTTCCGATTCCATACCATACTTATCCCAATCAATTTTTTTCCTAGCCCTTTGATATGGATGGTCAAAATAACTTCTTTTCCGTCATAATTCGTTATACTGTCATTTTCAACAACTATAGTATTCCCTTGAATCGTACCTAGTAATGCCAACATAACCTATCCCTCCTAAAATATAATTACTTCGCCGCTTTCATCACTTCATTACATAGATTGTTTGTGCCGACGAAACCGGCATGTTGGAAATTATGAAAAAATAACTTTTCACAGTTCCCTGCATATAATATAAAAACATTGTCTTTAGGTGATTATTTGAAAACGAACTGCCAAAGCCTTTATGCGCTGTCCACGATAGCATGCCAGCTCTCGGAATGCCTGACAGAAAAAGAACTTGAAATCCTGTCATCCAGCCTCACAACACTTGGCTATATGATTGAATCCCTGCTCGCGAGGCAGTCTGCATGCGAGGAAGAAAACTGCAAGACTTCCTTAAAATAACATACTATTTTTTAATCCTCCCCTGCCTTGCACGGCAGGGACAGAGGGGAATAACAACATCCTCCCCAACTATAGCATATTTGAAAATAACTTATACAGTTCCTAATCCCTGAAAAAAAGGTCTCTGGTATATACCTTCTCCACTACATCCTCCATAACAGAATCATAACGGTTTGCAATAATGACATCTGACCTTTTCTTAAACTCTGCCAGATTATTGACAACCTCACTCCCAAAAAATGTGGTATTATCAGCAAGGCTCGGCTCATATACAATTACTGTCGCCCCCTTTGCCTTAATACGTTTCATTACACCCTGAATGCTGCTCTGCCTGAAATTATCGCTATTGCTCTTCATTGTCAGCCTGAACACACCGATAACACATGATTTTTCATCCATCGCATTATAACTGCCGTGGCTGCAATAATCATAATACCCCGCCATGCTGAGCACACGGTCGGCAATAAAATCTTTCCTCGTCCTATTACTCTCCACAATGGCCTGAATTAAATTTTCCGGCACATCATAATAATTTGCAAGAAGCTGCTTTGTATCTTTTGGCAGGCAATATCCGCCATAGCCAAAGCTTGGATTATTATAATGGGTCCCAATTCGGGGGTCAAGGCAGACTCCGTCAATAATCTGCTTAGTATTAAGCCCCTTCATCTCCGCATATGTGTCCAGTTCATTAAAAAAAGATACCCGGAGCGCCAGATACGTATTGGCAAAAAGCTTCACCGCCTCCGCCTCCGTAAATCCCATATATAATGTGTCGATATTTTCCTTGATGGCACCCTCCTGCAGCAATCCGGCAAACACATGGGCAGCCTCTGTCAGCCTTTCATCCTCCAAATCTGTTCCCACAATGATCCGGGACGGATATAAATTGTCATACAAAGCCTTTGATTCCCTTAAAAACTCCGGACAGAACATAATATTCCGGCTGCCCGTTTTCTTCCTGATGCCCTCAGTATAACCTACCGGTATCGTAGATTTAATAACAATCACTGCCTCCGGGTTATATTTCATCGCCAGCCCAAGTACCTCCTCCACAGCAGAGGTGTCAAAAAAATTTCTCCCTGAATCATAATTTGTAGGCGCAGCAACAATAACAAAATCTGCATTAGAATACGCTTCCTCCGCGTCCAATGTTGCCGTCAAATCCAAATCTTCCGATGCAAGGTACCTTTCTATTTCGTCATCCTTGATAGGTGACTTTTTTTGATTGATCATCTCTATCTTCTCCGGCACAATATCCACCGCATATACTTTGTGGTGTTTTGCCAGCAGGGTAGCCATGGAAAGCCCTACATACCCTGTCCCGGCTACCGCAATACAATATTTTTTCATTTCATCCCTCCTCGCGCCTGTGCCGCCTCAGGCGGCGTACTACCAAAAACATATTCTAGAGCGTGTTTGAAAATTCATTCTCACAATCTGCGTCCCCCACTTTGCGCTATATTTGCCCCAAATTTAGTCAATGTAGCCCGCTACACCTCCTAAATTTGGAACAAATCTCCCACAAAGTGTGAAACACATCTTGCAAAAAGCAATTTTCAAACACGCTCTAGCTCTTGTATCTTGCCTTCGTTATCTTTTCATCAATCTGCAGTTTCCGCAGCAAAGCAATCCCCGCCACAAAAGGCAGATACAGGTGCAGCACAAACAAAATAGATGCTATGCGGATTACTATTTTCCACGAAAGGGCATCTATCTGGTCTACGTACTTTCCTTTTGCCAGCGCAGCCATTGCCCTTCTGGCAAAAGGATATCTTCTGTATTTTTTCAATACCCTGACAGATTCCCGTATCCCGTGCTTTTTATACTGCAGTTCCTGTTTCACCAAAAAGAAGCTTCCAAAAAAGATATGAAATGCCATCAAATCGCCGTACGTATTCTTTATGCCGCGTTTCCTTAAAAACGCCCGGAAATCTTCGGCAATGGCAACCCATACCGGCATCAGGTTCTCCTTGTAGCGAAATGTCACAGATTCTTCATTTACGCGGTATAAATAGACGCTCTCATCAATAAAAGCATACACCGGCTGGCACGCAAGGCATGCCATATTATGTGCCTTGTCCTGCGTAAAAGGATATGCCCGACATTTAAGACCATTCTCCTCCAGAAAACTCCTGCGGTACAGTTTCCCCCAGTTATAAGCAAGGTGCCCATACATATAAAACCCTTTAAACCGGAAATCAACCGTTTTTGTATAATTCCCGCCGCGCAGATGATGGACATTTACCTTGCTGGCCATTTTATCATTAAATCGCCGGAACCCTCCCACCACAATATCCGCCTGCCTGCTCTCCGCACACTCCACGAGCCTGCTAATCGCCTTTTTTCCATCAATGCAGTCATCAGAATCCAGAAAAAAAATATACTCGCCGGAAGCTGCCCGCATCCCCGCATTCCTTGACAGGCCAAGCCCGCAGTTTTTCTGGTGGACTGCCTGCACATTTTCATATTTCGCAGCATATTCATCACACAGGAGAGGGCAATTATCCGGCGAACCATCATCTACCAGAATAATCTCTATATACGGATAATCCTGCACAAGCACACTGTCCATGCATTCTTTTAAATATTGTTCCGTCTTATACACCGGAATAATCACACTGACAAATCCTTTTTTCATGACTTTTCATCTCCATAGAATTCCTTATACCACTTTGCGTATCTGGAAAGGCCTTCCTTCAGGCTGGTTTCCGGCCTAATCCCAAAGTCCTCCTCCAATGCGCTGACATCTGCATACGTCTGGTACACATCCCCCTGCTGCATCGGAAGCAGTTCCCGTTCCCCCCTCTTTTTGATAATCCCCTCTTCCAACAAACATGTTTCCAAAATCTCCACAAAGTCCAACAAGCTCTCCGGGCGGCTGTTCCCAATATTATAAAGCTTGTACCTGACACCGTCTTCATCTTCATCGGGAATTCTCTGCATAACGCTTGCAACACCTTTTATTATATCATCAATATAAGTAAAATCACGGTACATATCGCCGTAATTAAATATTTTGATTTTTTCCCCGTTCACTAATTTATTGGTAAAACTAAAGTACGCCATATCCGGCCTTCCAAGCGGCCCGTATGCCGTAAAGAAACGAAGCCCTGTCATCGGGATTCCATACAATTTTCCATAAGAATACGCCAGAAGCTCATCTGACTTTTTCGTCGCGGCATAAAGGCTCACCGGATGGTCCACCTTATCGTCTACAGAATACGGGACCTTTTTATTGCTGCCGTAGACACTGGACGAGCTTGCATAAATAAGATGCTTCACGCCTCCAGAAAACCATTCCTGCGAATGGCGGCACGCCTCCAAAATATGAAAGAATCCAATAATATTCGCTTCGATATAGGCCTCCGGGTTTGTGATAGAATAGCGGACGCCCGCCTGCGCTGCCAGATTCACCACAATCTCCGGCTGATGCTCCTTAAACACAGAATCCACCAGAGCTTTATCTGCAAGATTCCCTTTTACAAAAACAAAAGCCCCAGTATCTTCCCTCCCGGCTGTCTCCCCCAGAATCCGCAATCGCTCCTCCTTCAAACTGACATCATAATAATCATTTACACTGTCAAAACCAACTACCTTTACAGACGGACCCTGTTCCAGTAAATATTTTGATAAATAGAACCCAATAAAACCTGCCGCTCCGGTTACTAAAACCGTCTTTCCTGAAATACTCATGACAATCCTCCCCTTTTGCCGAACAGCTCACCCGCCATCTGGATAATGCTGCGCAGGCGCCAGCTTTTTGCATAAAACAGAATATTTACCGCATTTGGCAGAAGCACACAGACTGCCGCCGCCAGCATAAACTTTGGCAGCCCTCCGCCCTGATAAACATAACATACTGCATAATAAGACGCCAGTGTCTCTAAAAATGTTAGTACACTATACTGAACTATGTCCATCGCATATTTCATGCTCCTTTTGTGCAGGTAATTCCTAAAAAATATATACGTCCTAAAGACAATCTGCACCAGATAAGACGCTGATGTCCCAAGCAGTACGCCCATTACTCCAAACGGCCTGACTAAAAGCAGGGAAAACACAAGATTGACCGTTACATACAAAACAGAAATATTCCGCTCCTTGCCAAACATGCCGCTGACCGTCATCATCATAGACATTGGCAGATTCATAATTGTAAGGTAAATATTTATAACACAGCAGATAACAATACTGGTATCCAGACGGTACCTGTCTGCCAGCCAAAAATCCGTTACAAATATTGTCATTAATGCCATCAGGCTTGCAGAACAGAACGCGGCTATCAAAAAAAATACAAACGTAATCTGGCGGAGAACCTCATAATTCCTGTCCTGATTTTTCTCTGTAAAAAGGTTCCCCACGCTTGGCTGTATTGCATTTGACAATGCCAGCACAAAATTAAAAACCGACTGCGAGATCATGCTGTAATTAGAATAAAGCCCTACTATGATAACACTGGTAAAACTGGATATAATCAAATTATCAGTTGATAAAAGCAATTTTGCAGAAAGCCTTGAAATAAAGATATTTTTTATCTCCCCAAAAATCATCCGCATCGTTTTTCTTTCCACCGGCATCCTGCGGTACCGTTTCAAAAATGGGTATTTCTTATTTACATACCTTATAATCCAGATGTTTAATACAGCCTCCACGATAATATTTAGAAAAAGCGCCAGCTGGTAGTTCTGCCAAAGTTCCAGGATAACAATAACAAGGCCATAATTAAAAACATTAATCAGCAGCGTAACAATGCTGACAATATACTCCTTCTGGTCGGCAATAAGTATAGAGCGCTTGTAAGACAGCAGATAGGAAAATGCCGTGCGCACCAGCCACAGAAAATAAATCAGCCGGATATAGGAGAGTGAAAATACGTTTTCTTTAAAAAATAAATGTACAAATGGCAGTATACAAAGCCCCATTGCAGTAATCGCAGCCGCAAAAATATAATACGCCCTGCGGTACAGGTTCATGAGGGATGCAATCTTTTCCTCATCCTGCTGCGCCAGAGCATCATAGAGATGAAAAACGATAGCAGAGGCAATTCCCAGCTCAGATACGGAAAGAATCGCGATAATATTGGAAATAACGCTGTTCATCCCAATGAGTGCCTCACCCATGGTAAGATTCATAACCCTTTGGCTGAAAAAACCGACAAAAATCAAAATAAATTGGGAGAGCAGGCTAAAAAAGCTGTTTCGGAATATATTTTTTATACGCATTTTAGCCGCCACTCCCCCTATATTTTAAACTATTTTTACAGTTCCTTACTCCTCCAATAACTTCTCAATGGAAGCCAGCTTTACGCACAGGACAAACATCCTTGTCGCCTCCGCCATCTCTTCCGGCGTCGGGAAAGATGGTGCGATACGGATATTGGAGTCCGCCGGGTCTTTCCCATAAGGGTATGTTGCACCGGCGTCAGTCAGAACCAGCCCTAATTGCTTACATTTTGCAACGATAGACTTTGCACAGCCAGACATTGCTTCAAAGGAGATAAAATAACCGCCCCTCGGTTTGATCCAGCTCCCAATCCCAAGCCCTGCAAGTTCTTCCTCCAGAATATTAAGGACTGCCTCAAATTTCGGACGGAGCAAATCGCTGTGTTTCTTCATATGGGCTTTAAGGCCATCTATATCTTTAAAGAACCGCGCATGGCGAAGCTGGTTTATTTTGTCATGGCCGATAATCTGCACATTCATATGTTTCCTAATATCTTCCACATTTTTTAAAGAAGTTGCCACCGCTGATACACCAGAGCCCGGAAAGCTTATTTTTGAAGTAGACGCAAACATATAAACCATATCCGGATTTCCTGCCCTCTCACATTCTTCCAGAATGTTCAAAATCTCATCCTGCACATCATCATAAATATGGTGGATACAGTAAGCATTATCCCAGTAAATCCGAAAGTCCTCTGCCTTCGGCTTTAAATTTGCAAAACGCCTTACCACTTCATCAGAATAAGAAATCCCCGTCGGATTGGAGTATTTCGGCACGCACCAGATTCCTTTGACAGCGGCATCATTGTTCACATACTCTTCCACCAGATCCATATCCGGCCCGTCGTCATGCAGCGGAATATTAACCATCTCAATACCAAATAACTCTGTAATCTTAAAATGCCTGTCATATCCCGGAACCGGGCACAGGAATTTTACTTTATCCAGCTTACCCCATGGCGTAGAGCCATTTACGCCGCTTACCATAGAACGAACCACCGTATCATACATAATATTCAAACTGGAATTACCACATACGATTACATTATCTTTCCTTACTCCCATCATATCAGCCAGCAACCGCCTGCACTCGCCAATCCCGTCCCAATCGCCGTAATTTCTAGTGTCATTACCCAGCAAAGTAGTCATATCCGACTTGCTGTTAATCACATCGAGCATTGGCATTGACAGCGCCAACTGCGAAGCGCCTGGTTTTCCCCTTGCCATATTGAGGGAAAGGCCTTTCGCTTCTTCTGTCTTAAACTTTTCCTCCAGACCCGCTTTTAATGTTAAGAGTTCATCACGACCCATATCTGAGTATGCTTTCATAATGTAATTCCTCCTTATAAGTAGTTATGTCTAAAGCCCCATTCAAGTACATTATTTTATCACAGATTGCAAGGTATTGAAATACCATAATCGGGTAAATTTAAAATTTTCCCTCCTTCTGCCTCCCACAAAGAACAATTCCAACCAGCAGCAGCACCGGAAAAATAATGCCTGCCAATACACCCATCTTCAGATTATCACCCAAAACCCCCGACACCATGCCGACCAGCGTAGAGCCGCCGTCTTCTATTAACGGTGCAATAGGGACTCTTGCAA
Organism: bacterium D16-36; assembly: GCA_003611745.1. Taxonomy (GTDB): domain Bacteria; phylum Bacillota; class Clostridia; order Lachnospirales; family Lachnospiraceae; genus Butyribacter. Next base: position 10,069 of record RAYF01000041.1, read on the forward strand.
AGGCAAAAGCATTTGCGATGGGAATGAGCGCCCAGATAAATGCTAAGATTTTCCAGTTTCCAATACCTGCGACATAAAAAAACAGTGTTGAAATTAATACAACCCCCGCATGCCCCCAGCAATAAAAAGAATGAAGCATACTCATTGTCTTCTCCTTATTGCCGGAAGGGCAGGCCTCCACAACCGGGCTGACAAGAACCTCTAAAAGCCCTCCGCCGACCGCGTAAACCATTACAGCAGCCAGAATCCCAACAAAGGGAACCGGCAAAATTTCTGGCAAAACCGTAAGGAGCACCAGACCGGCAGCTGATAATACATGTGCCATAATCATTGATGCACGATACCCTATTTTATCTATAAACCCAACCGAGAGAAGATCAACCAATAGCTGAATCCCAAAATTAAATGTCACCAGCAGCGTAATCTGGGAAAGTGGGATATGGTAGTTTCTCTGAAAGAACAAAAACAACAGTGGTACAAAATTATTGACTATAGCCTGCACGATATATCCCACGAAACATGCCGTAATCGTTTTATTATATTGATTTTCCATTCCTCGCCTCCTAAAAAAGGGCACAGGCTTCGCTTGCGCCCTATAGCGCCACCACACAGCGGCAGTTTCCAATAGAGTAAAAAAGCCCTGCATTGCCAAAAACAGGGAATTATGCTATTTTAGTATCGGTTACCTTTTGCAAATCCATTACAGTTCCTAAGCCCGTTGTCAGGAAAATGTCCCTCAGAAGGCTTAAGGACATGATAAAACACAGGAGAAAAATTTATATGGATTATTTTTTATTAAAACAATCAGGAAATATTTCTATCCCCAGAACAAAAGACAATAAACACGATGAACCCTCCATACGAATCATGCAGGACATCTCCCAGCTTGATAGATTTGACTATCTGGCGGCAGAATCGCTTGTCAGCGACCGGATGAAGCTACTTCTGGAGCAGTATCTTTTAGACTCAGAGTGGCAGCCCTGTGCTTTCGTCGAGCCATCTAAAAAACTGCAAAAAATATTCTGGTTCCTGCCTCCCCTTTCCTATTTCCCTGAGCAGGTTACAACTGCCCCAAACGGGACAGTCTGTTCCATACACGTAAAAAAGGAGGATTTCTGTAAAAAATCCCCCGGTATTTTCCGCATCCCCAATCCAAAAGGAACGCCATCTGTTATTGTCCACCTCTCCGTCGCAGAGAGCATCCTGCGGCGCGGGCTGTGCGGGCTGGAACTGGTGCGCCTTTCCGGCTGACTCCGCCCCAGTCGGCAGCTAACACTGATTATTTCTGCTTTTTAGATTATTTATCATCATTTTGGGAAAGCTTCGCAGCAAAATCCTTCATAGCCTCTGATATTTTTAACTGCTGCGGGCAGACCGCCTCACAGCTCCTGCACGCAATGCAGGCTGACGGATGCTTTTCCTCCGGCACAGCTTTTAACGCCATAGGCGCAATAAAACCGCCCCCTGTAAAACTATGTTCATTATAAAGCTTTAGGAGGGCCGGGATATCCAGCCCCTTCGGGCAGTGGCTGACACAGTAATGGCATGCTGTGCAGGCAAGTACTCCATTTAGCATCCCGTCTGCTACAGCTAAAAGCTTTTCCATCTCCTCCGCAGACAAAGGGCTGTCTGTCTCAAATGTCTTAATATTGTCCTTTAGCTGTTCATAATCAGACATGCCAGAGAGCACCATGGTTACACCGGGAACTGCCTGCAGGAAACGGAATGCCATTTCCGGTATCCCCCCGTCCGGACGGAGTGCTTTTACCCTCTGCGCTGCAGGCTCCGGGAGATCCGCCAGTTTTCCTCCCCTCAGCGGCTCCATCACCCAGATAGGGATCTGGCGCTCATTTAACAAATCTACTTTTGCCTTCGCATCCTGAAATGACCAGTCAATATAATTAAGCTGAATCTGGCAAAATTCCATATATTCCCCATAAGCATCCAGAAAACGCCGCATAACATCCATATTCCCATGGATAGAAAAACCAAGATGGCGGATGCGCCCATTTTCTTTCTGCTTCATCAGATAATCAAAAATACCGTATTTCCCATCCAGATACGCATCAATATTCATCTCACAGACATTGTGGAAAAGGTAGAAATCAAAATATTCCATCTGGCATTTTTTTAACTGTTTTTCAAAAATTTCTTCCACCTTGCCCATATTAGAGAGATCATAACCCGGAAACTTGGTCGCAAGATAAAAACTGTCACGGGGATACTGGCTCAATATCCTTCCCATAACCGTTTCAGAATTTCCACTATGGTAGCCCCATGCGGTATCAAAATAATTAATTCCCTGCTTTATCGCATATGACACCATCTCGGAAGCCCTATCCTCGTCAATCCTTGCATCATCCTTTCCAAAAACCGGAAGACGCATCGTACCCATACCAAGCGCTGATAATGTTAAATCCTGAAATTTTTTTGTTACCATCATTCCATCCCTTCACCTTCATATCGCAGTCCTGCCATTCCATGATTGGATATTAATTTCAATCTAAGGCATTCTTCCCTGCACCTTTGACATTCCTGAATTCTAAAATCCTCTCATAATCCTCGATAAAGTCCACTTCCGCCCAGAACCTGCCGGCAACATCCTCCACATAGATGGGACGCTCCCCAACGAAGGAATACAGCACATCCTCCCACCACATGTTGTACTTCCCCTGCTTTATCAAGCTTTGCAGGCGTTTCTTAAACTCCGGCACGAACCCCCGGCTGACTCTGGCAATCCCCACATACTCCCCGGAGATATCCTTCCCCTCAAGCTCCTTCCCAAACTTAATCAGCTGGTTGTCCTCATAATACAGCTTATAGTCTGCCATTTCCTTCCTGCTACTGTCCGACAGCAACACCGTTTCCTTTTCTATATCAAACAGCTGGTCAAGGATACTTTCCTCCGCAAACACATCTGCATTCATCATCAGCATATCATCATCAATGAAGTCCCCCGCAAACCATGCGGAGGCAATGCTGTTAGTCACTTCATAAAAATAATTGTAGTAGACCTCCACCGGGTACTTTGAGAGGATTTCTTCCATTATTCCGGCCTGATACCCCAGCACGACGCCTATCTTATCCACATTTCTGCTAAGAAGTTCTTCCAAAGTATACTCAATCAGCCTGATATCCCCGATATCCACCGTACACTTTGGCTTTCCTTCAATGTAGCGGCTGATGCGTGTCCCCCGGCCTGCCGCCATGATTAATGCCTTCATATATAATCCTCGCTTTCCTGCCTTATCTACTAATCCTGTCTATGTTGCCTTTCCTTACGACACCGTATCACGGACTGTCCAGAAGTCTGGAAAACCCGTGTCAAAATGCTCTTCCACATACTTTACAAACTCTGCCCCTTCACTGGTGCCTATGATATTTGTCCTGTTATCCGGCAGTGCATACACTTCCCGGATCCCCGCTGCTGTCTTGATGTAAAGGTATTTTTTAGAAAGGAAGCACTGGATGCCCTCCGTGTAACCCATCAGCCCCCTCTCAGCTGCCACTTCCCGGAGCCTCCTGTTCTGCACATTATAGAACTGGTACTGTACAACCTCCCGTTCCGGCACATAAACCTCATGTTGAAACACCGCTTTTTCCATAATCCGGTTAAAATCCAACATGCTGACCAGCCCGTTATACACGCCTGCCTGCAACCTGCGGTCCGCGATTATAAATGCAACATGGCAGACCCTATCCTTGTCGTTGCAAAACATAAAATACGGATCATTCCTTGTCTCGTCATAGACCGGCTGCGAATGGTCAGCCATAATAACTGTTGTCATGTCCCCTGCAAAAAAACTCTTATAATAAGAAAACTGCTTATCAACATAATCAAGGCAGTCTGCAAACTGCTGTTTGATGAACCCGCCCATATCCTCAAGGCCGACATCCGCAAACTGCTTTATCTGCGGCTCATTTGTCATATAACCGCACAACATCGGGAAATGAAGTTCCCACGGATAATACGCAAAGCTAAAGACCGGCACATCGCTCTCTGCCATGTCGCATGCCATCGTCCACAGTTTCTCCGGCATGTGGAGCTGTTCTTTCATATATATATCATCACAAGGGTTCATCACCAGATAATCTTTAGAGTTATAGAACCGGATCGGCATCCCCTTTTTATGGACTTTATCTAAGAATTCAAACTCATCGATATCAAACATGAAATGATTGTCCTCATAGACATTTTCCTCAAAAGAAAGCTTCTGTTTTATTGTCCCAATCATGCTCTCATAAGTCGCAGGTCCTGTCGCATATGCCTCTGTAAAAATAGCTGCCGTATCCTGATACTCCTTAAAAATGTTCAGCCGGAATTCACCGTCCGAACCCTTCCCATACACATCCATCGCCCGCAGGGAGTCAATCAGGTGGATTGCCACATCCCCTGACCTCCTTGCATTGGCCTCCTTCACTTCTAGACACAGGTCTTTAATCTCCGCAAGCATTTCCATGTACCGGCCGCTGCCCTCAAACTGCCTGCTGCAGTACTCCCCTATATAGCGCTCCGCATAATAAAAATCACGGATTTTTAGGTAGTATGCAATCAAAACCTGCAGATGCCCCTCCTGTACCCGCCTGTCCGCCGACGTCTCATACAAGTGTTTCCGGCGGTACAGTTCCGTGTATACATTCTGCTCACTGAAAAAGTTGTAGTCTATCTTATGCCCCGCCTTTTCCAGCTCCTCATAAATGTCAATATACTCACACTGCGGAGCTACCCTCTTAATATTTTCACGTATATTAATCCTGCTCCCCTTTGAGGCAATAATGATAATGTCAATGCCATTATCCTTAATCTCAGATGGATCTATAACCGGGTAACCCATAAAAAGGCTCCCCTGTATATCCCTGTCAGAATCAATTAAGCATGTTAACCCCGTAAGATTTAGGATATAACGGTTTATAATCACCGCACAGTGGCCGTTGACCGCATTCTTTTTGCCGACCCCCCAGATTGCAACTTTTTTCCCGCTGCACCGCCTCCTAAAGACGTCTAGCACAATGCTGTTAATCAGCGTGCCATCCGCCAGTTCCGGAGCCTGACACCCATACTTTTCTATTATCCCATTCAGCCTCTTTTCAAACTTATGCTCCATTATAATCCTCATTTCTGTGCACGTTCTTTGTGCATATTAACGCTTCCAGATAAAATAATAATCTGTTGTCTCCTTCCGGTTTGTCAGATCATCTGCAAACAGCTGTCCCTCGGCCACCATCCGGAAATCCCCGGCAAATTCCCTCTTCAGGCTCTCCCTGTATTCCTCAATGGAACGGTAGATCGCACTGTAATCCTGCGTTAAGCTTTCCGAATAAATCTGATTCAGGGTCAGGCGCCCCTCCACGCCCATGCTCTCCTTTATGTACAGCTCGCAGTGCCCTGCACATACGCTGTGTATGTCTTTCAATGCCTGCACATAATCTTTGTCATTCAGGTACATAAAAACGCCGTTCACGAATACCTTATCAAACGGCATTTCCTCCCCCTGCTCCCTGAGCCGGTCCAGAAACTCCTGAAACACCCCTACAATCAGTTTTTTCTCCACATAATCTTTCAGATTCTCACAGGCCCTCTCTATCATTTTGGGACTTCCATCAATTCCAACATAATACAGCCCCTTTTCCAGAAGATATTCGCCCCATCTGCCGATACCGCATCCAATGTCAAGCACTCTCTGCCCACACTCCAAAGATAGCATCTGCGAAATCTTTTCTTTCTCCTGCAAATCTCTTTTTACTGCCAGTTCCGGACAATCATCCTGATACAGCACATAATTATATTTGCTGCCAAGCTGCTTATTTTCGCCCCTCGTGTCAAAGAAACGCTGTACATCCTTATAATCCAGATCAACCCTGCTCCCTGTAATCCTGTCACCCATTTCTGATTCCATCCTCCGCTATTTTATGTAATGCGCCGACCAGCCTGTCGTAATCTTTTTCCGAAATATCGCCAATATGGCCGACTCGGAACACCTTGTCCCTCAGTTGCCCACCGTTTGGGCAAACCCATATATTATATTCACTGTCCAATCTTTCAAAATAATGGTATGCGCTCATGCCGTCCGTCGGCGACAGCGCCGTGACTGCGTTTGAAGGCGATGCCGCAAACATCCTAAGCGGCAGCCCTTCTATCTTTTCCCTGAAATACTCCGCAAGCGCCTGCACGCGCCCTATCTCGTTTTCCACGCCGCCTTCCATGACCTGCCTAAGCCGTGCATTCAACTGCAGCAAGACACTGACCGCAGGCGTATACGGTGTCTGTCCACGCTCCCCATCCTTTAAATAATCAGGGATAGAAAAGTACAGGCTCTTTACGGAAACCTGCCCTGCCCTCTCTACCGCCCTCCCAGACAGTATGAGGAAGCTCATTCCAGGCGGTAGCGCCAGCGCTTTCTGCGAAGAGAGGATTAACACATCAACTCCCCATCTCTCCATCCGAATCTGGTCTGCCAGAAAGGCGCTGATGGCATCCACGACCAAAAAAACATGGTTCCTCCGGCAGAAGCTGCTGACAGCCTCCATGTCATAGAGCACCCCCGTTGATGTCTCATGCATGTTCACCAGCATGCCTGTTATTCCACTGTTGTCATATCTGCTTAAATGCCCTTCCGTCAAGGGGGTGCCGGGAGGCAGCAGGATACTCTCAAAAGGGATACCATGCAGCCTGCATATCTTTTCAAAGCGTTCACCAAAGCCGCCGCCGTTAACAATTAAAAGCTTATCGCCTCTACAAAAGGAATTCACGACAGCCATTTCCATTCCCGCTGTGCCAGAACCGGTAAGGAAGACAGCCCTGCTGCCTTCCCCAGCTCCGGAAATTTCCCTAAGCAGCGCCTCATTTTCCTTCATAATACCGGAAAACTCAGGTGTGCGGAAATACGGAATCTGCTCCCCACCGATGCTGCGGATACCTTCCTGCATCATGACAGGCCCCACTGCAAAATTTAACCTTTCCCCCTGCATTTGACCATCCTCCTTCTTTTGCCAGCTGCCAGACGTCTATGCTGCCTAAATCATTTCAATGCTGCGGCAGGCCTTACCACCTAACTACAGCTCTCATCAACTCCTGCACCTGATGCATCCTTATAGCAGTGCCCCTCCAGCCAAAGACTGTATTCAACGCCAAATATACTACATAATAAAATTTATGTTTCATTATCCTGCTTAATTATAGCCTTTAACACTAGCCTTGTCAATTGAAACCATATTTTGAGTCCCCCCAACAAGCCTTTATCTGCCTTTCTGCCAGCTTTAAATCATCCACGTCATCCACTTCGTACCATTCCCTCTGGATATGGACTGCCTTTAACAAGTAGCCCTCATCTATCATTCCCTGCAGCAGGTCTGTCATATACATCCCGCGATAATCCCTGTCCGTGCGCCACAGCTTCTCCCCATGCCCTGTACGCCTCTTTGCCTCCCCTGAGACAGCAAGCAATGCCTTTAGCCCCTGTCCCCGGAAGCGCATCAGGCCGATATACTGCGACTGCACCCTGCTGATATCCGTTGTCTTTTGCCCAATTTCCGTAAGGCATCCGTCCTCATTATACATAAGCGTCTCCGCATCATCCAGAGGATTGGCGCACCGCTCCGACCAGTACCCATACCAGCCGTCATCTACCACCACTGACATTTCCTCCTCTGAATCCAGAATCCTCTGCAGGACAGGCTTCCCATAGATGATGTCGCCGTAGGAAACCAGCACATCCCCTGCCCCTTCCAAAATCTCCCCTGCACACATCAGGGAACATACCATATTTGTCACCTCATACTCCTTGTTGACAATAATCTGAATCCCCGTGCCCTTTAAATGTCCCTTTAAAACATCACTGCAGTACCCCGCAACAATTGTAATATCCTCTTCTTCTATCCCGCAGGAACGCATGGTATCCAACTGCCTCTCTATTATGCTCTTCCCATCCACCCTGACCATGCATTTCGGGCAGCTATCCGTTAATGGCCGCAGCCTTGTCCCCTGCCCGGCCGCCAATATAATCACTTTCATAGCGGTATCTCCTTTCTCCCAAAAAGTTTACGCACCCTCTCAATATCCTCCTGCCGGTAAGGGTTTTCCCTTTCCGGATGCCACATTGTGGCTAAGATAAGGTACGACTCATGCCTGACTGCCTCAACCACCCCGTCATCTGTCCATGCCAGTTTCCGCAACGGCTCTTCTACCTGCAGGCACGCCTGGTTGTGGTAGCTGTTCACCTCTTCGCCCTCCCAGACGCCATGCAGCCTGTGCCTTACTGCAGCATGGCCACGGACATTCTCTAATTTACAGCCGAAATAGTCCAAAACAACCTGCATCCCCCGGCAGAATCCATAAACCGGTACCCCTTCCCTGATAGAAAGGCTTACCAGCTCACGTTCCATCCCATCCCTCTCCGGGGCATCCCCGCCATATTTTACAAGGCTGTTCCCACCTGTCAGGACAATGCCGGACGGCTTCATCTGCTTAAAAATCCGGACAGCAACCTCCCTGTTATTGGGAAGGGGCACGGGAAGGCAGCCGCATTCGCCCAGAAAACCTGCGATATTCTGGTCTGCGCAGTCCCTCCTCTCCCCGTAGCTTTCTACAATCTCTACACGCTGTGTATACAATACAATTTCCATTCTGATCACTCCGCCTTTGCCTGTGCCATCCATATCCTCGTTGTGTATGGAACCTTGATATGCTCTTTCCCTTCCTTCTCCACGAGGCTGCGGATTTGCTGGTTTATATACTCGAACCTGTCTTTGGACTGGCGGTGTACTGTCCCATGCGATTTCCATCCCTCAATAAAATCCTCTGCAGGGACATCGTGCAGGATGGTTCCCTCAATATACATAACCTCCTGAAAAAGACCGCTTTCATTGATTACATCCGTCTGGTCCTCGCGCCTTGTCCCATAAGAATAATCATGTATTTCCCGTTTCAATATGTTTTCAATCCCTGCCTGCAGTGGGTCATTTAAATCTCTGTGGTTCCACATGCATGCAAACCACCCCCCTGCCTTTAAGATCCTCTTACTCTCCAGCAGGGCCTCCTGACGGTTGCACACATTAAACGATGAGCCAAATGTTACAAGGTCAAATTCCCCATCTCTCATGCCTGTATGCTCACCGACGCCCTCAAACCACTTCACATCCTGAAACTGCTCCGTCCTCATAATCCCGTTTTTGCGCATGGCATCGTTCGGCTCCACAGCGCACACTTTTAATCCATATTCTGCCAGCTTCATTGTCAGGTGGGCGGCGCCTGCGCCCACATCACACGCCATATCCCCTTTCTTTACCCCGGCAGCAGCCAGCATTCTGTCAATCGCATCCTGCGAATAATCCGGCCTCTTTAAGTATGCATCTGCTAAATCTGTATAATCCCATTCTGTTTTCATATCTTTTCTCCTCTTATCTTATTATCCTTACAGCCTTCGCCAGACAGTCTATCTCCAGCACGGCCGCACCCTTATACTTTTCAAACTGCTTCTCCCCCACCCCAATCACTGCCGGGATGCCAAGCTCCCCTGCACGGATTGCCATATGCGAATTGGCCCCGCCATAGGCAGTGATAAACCCTTTGATGCCATGGGAAAATATCCAGTCATATCCGGGGTCGGCACTCGGCACCAGAAGGATCTTCCCCCCGATGTCCTCCCCCGTCCCCTTTAATACCGACACGTCACCCTCCACACATCCAAGGGTAATGTAATTAGGCTCTGCATCCGGATAAGCAAACTGCCATACATCAGACGGCCGGAGGATGACAGGAGGCAGCGCCAGCGTCTTTGTCATCCGGTAGCCCTTCTTCCCGGCAGCCACCCCGGCTCTTAACGTCTCCCCAATATCCGCCGTCGTCTTGTACAGCCCCTGGATGCACCTGACATCGATATATGCACAGTCTTCCTTCGGGATACCGTGCGATTCCCCAAGTTCCCCAATCATCTGGATGGCTTTGCTTATGTTCTTTGTAAAAATGAATTTTCCATACTCCCGGCCCTCTATCACGCCCTTTATAAAATCCATCAGCTCCAGTATGTCGCTGCCCAGCCCATTTTCCTGTAAGGCATCAGCAAGCCTGTGCATCTGTTCAAGGGACAGGCGGAAATGCCCGCCTCCCACCTCTTCCTGCACTGCCCCCTCCGGGGCACCCTCCCAGCTAAAATATGACTCCGGCGCCTCATCATACCTCTTGGAATTAATATCATATGTGCCCGGCCTCAGGTGCCCGTATTTTTCCAGAAACTTCTTCCTTGTAAGCTCTGAAAAATCCCTGCCCATATTGGAACTGACCGTATCCACGTCATTCATGAACTGCTGGTATTCCTCCCGTGAGATGATCCCCGCCGTTACCATCGACTGCAGCAGCTGCACAGCGATAAAGGCTGCACGCGCAAGCCCTGCAAACGGGAGCGTCCCATATCTTTTGCAGTCCTCCAGCAGCCAGTATATTTTCTCAATATCCCCCATGTCGCTGCCCATAATCTCGCCATATCTTTTTTCAAGGACGCCGATTTTTTCATAATCTTTCCGCCATAACCCAGTCCTATGGTTAATAATCCTGTTTGTCACATCCCGCAGGGCATCCACAATCCGGCAGATTTCATCCCCGGCAAACCCATATTTCCCCAAAACCTTTATCCGCTCCGGCAGATCCAGCGTATAACAGGAAAATACAATGTCAAACTCCACCTTGTCATGCTTTGCCGGATCCTCCGTCAGCCTGTCCATATAATAATCTACCAGCTTTTCACTGACGGTTTCCTCCAAACCTGCCGGGATGAAGGAATTAAAGCTGACACGTATGTCGATATAAGGCAATCCCCCAAAATCCACCATCAGCGGGAAGCTGCGCAGGTTACGGTATCCATAGTTATCCCTCTGGTAAGCCCATACGCTGTCTGTTATGACCTCCTGGTACAGCGACAGGGCAAGCGGCCTGGGGCGGATGCCGATCATCTCCGCAGGGTTCCAGTCAGGCATCACGCCGTAAACCGTCTTTTCCCCACACAAAAAAGGTTTCGGGGACTGGCTCTTTCTTATCTTCTCCTCAATCCGCCTTAACGCCTCCCGCTGGCTGCCGTAATCCGCCAGCGGAGCACTTAGGCACAGCGGCCTCACCTGCAGGATATACAGCTCCCCGCCCTCTGCAACAGCAAACTCCACGTCAAGGTTTTCCTGCCCAAATGCCTCTTCCAGCTCTTTAAGTGTACGGCACAGCCTACCAATCCTCTCATCCCCGCTGTAAGGATGCCCCTTAAAGACATACAGGAGCTTATTCCCCTTCCCCGTGCCTGAAGTAACAGATGAAGTGGAGCCCGTCACGTCATAGTTTATAACATAATAATTCCCAAGTGTATTCGGGTCCGCCGTAAATGCAACGCCGCACATCACTACATCCCCGAGCATTGGCTGGACTAACACCTGATTCCCCGGGCTGTCATCCCCATAGGAAGAAATGACTGTTTCCACCGCATGGCAGAATGCCTCCCTTCCACAGACATGCGCCACCGACTCAAACCTTCCGGCCTGTGACGACTCCTCAGTATCTTCATTTAATGCACTACTCCTGACAATCCATTCCCCTGGTCCCACTACTGCCAGAATCCTTTCCCAGACTGCCTCAGGGGAGCCAGCCCACTCCCTTACGCTGAAATAGGCAAGCGGAAGCACCGATGCATGTTGGCACCTGCCTGCCAGCCTTTCTAAAGTCTCAGCCTTAGTACCGAATTTAATCATCAACCCCACCCCCGCCTGCACAGAATGCCTCCCAGATGCGCCCTGCCGCCGCCTGCGGCGGCAGCCTCCCGTCATTTTTCAAGACTAAGTCTGGATTCCCAGGAAGCTCCGCCTCCAGATCCACCCCGGCCACATCGCTGCCGGACTGGTACAACCCCTTCTGGTTCCTCTGCTTTAGCACCTCCATCGGCACTTCTATGTAAATTTCCTTATACTGGCTGATATTCTGCCGGTTCCAGTCCCGCACCTCATGGAACATGGATATCGTGCATAGCACCACATCCTGCCCCTGCGACGCCAAAAGCCTGCACAGCCTCGAATAGCGCATCGCACAGCGGAGCCTGTCCTCCCTGCCATAGCCGAGGTCGTTCCCAAAAACCTCCCGCAGCATGTCCCCGTCCAGAAAGAGCACATTTTTCTTCTTCCGGGCCAGCATTTCAAAGAACAGCTTCCCAACCGTTGTTTTCCCTGCCCCGGAAAGCCCAGTTATCCAGTAAACAGTCCCTGTATTCATTCTGATATATCCACCTTTCTTTATAAACGCCATTCAAGGAATCAAGAAAAAATCTTGCTTTCCCCTATATCCAGATACTCCCCATACTGAAAATATGCCCCATATTTTTTCTTTTCCTCCTGCATATATAGTAACTGCGTACATAGCATTCCCATCCTTTTATGGTACCTTTCCCTATCTGCCTCATCCTTAAATGCCATAAACCGTTCAAAATAAAATGGATATTCAAAAAGCTTTCCAAGTTCTTCACACGGCATCGGATACTTATCCCTCCCTACATAGGAATACCCGTATGCCTTGCTTTTTTCCCGGGAGATTAAATCCAGACGAAATTTATCAAACGCATCAAAGAATTGTTCATAGGAATAATACACCGGCTTTAAATCAAAACCTGTAATATGGCTTTCCTTTACAACATAATCCCTCTCTTTCCCATTCTCTGTCGTCTCCAGTAAGGTATCGCTCCACGGAAACCCTACAATTCCACATAATTTCTCTAAAACCTTCTGCGGATGCATCTTTAAGTCCTCAAAACGGATCCTTACCAATGGATACTTTTTTTCTTCCTCATCCAGTTTTTCCTGTGCCATCATATACAGAAGATTATAGATGTCATATGGAAACAACGTCTCATGCGGCTGATTAAATGAATACAGTATCATTTTCATATAGGAGCCCATACGCTTATAAGGAGTGCGAATCATTGCTAACAAAATGATGTCAAATTTCATCCGCTCCAGCCATTTAAAAATACTATCCCGCATAAGTTTATTAGAATGGATATCCATATAAATAATTGCCTCACCCTGCAGGGGCTTATTATGCTGGAACTCATAGTAGGCCAGATAAATCAGTAAAAAGATATCCCGCTCAGAATAAGACACCCCCTGCCTAAAATATCTCCCCATAACTTCCTGATATCTCTCCAGCCATGACAAATCTTTCGCGCCTGCAGTCTGTAAGTAATACTTTATCTCGCCTGCAATGGCCTCCGCCAGCCTTTCCCCCGGCCTATCCACAGAAGCTTTGACAATATGCCATATATTACAGCCCCATGGATTCAGCCCGAGAAACAATACATTTGGATGAAAATCCAAGATATTGTCAATCAGCAGCGAACCAGAAAAGGGAGAAGATTTCAGAAAAAGAACTTTCTCCACCTGTATGCCAAATTCATCCATAATCCTGTCTGTATTACCAGAAACCGGCAGTTCCTCGCAATACAGCATATGCCCAAGAAAAAAACGGGTAAACGAACGAATTCCATGCGCCTGCAGTATCCGGACCAAATCTTCATCCCTCTCCGGCAATCCAAGGGATACCCCCATTTCTAATGGAACCCAGATGGCATCCTCCCATTTTCCGGCAAACTCATCCATACTTTCCTCCGAAGGACAGGTCTGCACATCAATTTTCTGCTCCAGACTTTCTATCCATTTCCTGAACAAATCACATAAGAACGGCCTGCCGAACAAAATAAGGGTCTTATGTTCTAACACTTTCGGCACCTGTTTTTTGTATTCCGAAAGCTCCCCCTGTTCCTCTAATTCAAGAGAAAGAAAATAAGAACTCCCCTTACGATACCCATCCCTCTCCAAATCAGCCCCGATTGCTATCGCAGCCGCATAGGTAGAATTGGCCACTACATATACAGCATCCGGATATTTCCGGTGGCATTCCTGATAATTATACACAGGCAGGCCCAGCCGCATCCCGCCTTCATTTACTTTGGCATTATCACAAAATGCTGCAACACGGTATCCTTTGGACAGCAATTTTATATACACTTCTTCCCCATAACCTTTTGCGCAATAGACAATAATTTCATTCCCGATTTCCATTTATATGCTCCACCTTCCTAAATTCTACATCACACGGCGCCGTCCCCGCTACTCCTTCCACACAACCCTCCTTATCACGCCGGTATAACTCTGGATAATCTTGACAACCTTCATAGATACATTCTCCTCCATATAATCAGGTACCGGCGTTCCGTAACCACCTCCTTTATGCATCAAAAGCGCGGCATCCAATACCTGCGCCAGAGAAACACCGTCTATTCCCGCCAGCCAGAAACACCCCTTATCCAAAGCTTCCGGACGTTCCGTAGAAGTGCGGATGCATATAGCAGGGAAAGGATGCCCCACACTGGCAAAAAAACTGCTCTCCTCCGGCAATGTACCACTGTCTGATATAACAGCTTTAGCATTTATCTGCAGGCAGTTGTAATCATGGAACCCCATCGGTTCATGCCGCATCACGCGCCTATCCAGCGGAAAGCTCATTTCCTCCAGCCTCTTTTTGCTGCGCGGATGGCAGGAATATAAAATCGGCAGATTATATTTTTTAGCAATCCCGTTAACTGCTGTAAATAGCGAGAGAAAATTCTTTTCTGTCTCAATATTTTCTTCCCTGTGCGCGGAGAGAAGGAAATACTTTCCCTTTTCCAGCCCCAGACGGGCATGAATATCACTTCCTTTTATCTTTTCCAAATTTTTATGCAGCACCTCTGCCATGGGGGAGCCTGTCACATAGGTCCGCTCCTTCGGCAGCCCGCACTCCTCAAGATAGCGGCGCGCATGTTCCGAATAAGCCATATTCACATCCGAAATAATATCCACGATACGCCGGTTTGTTTCCTCCGGCAGGCACTCATCTTTGCAGCGGTTCCCAGCCTCCATATGAAAAATAGGAATATGCAGGCGCTTTGCCCCAATCACGGAAAGGCAGGAATTTGTATCCCCTAACACCAATACCGCATCCGGCCTTGTCTCCTCCATCACTTCATAAGAGGCGGAAATAATATTGCCCATCGTTTCTCCCAGATGCCTGCCGACGGCATCCAGATAAATATCTGGTCCGCCTAACTCTAAATCCTGAAAAAACACGCCATTTAAATTAAAATCATAGTTTTGCCCCGTATGTACCAGCAGCGTATCAAAATAGATACGGCATTTCTTAATAACCTCAGCCAGACGAATAATTTCCGGCCTGGTTCCCACAATAATCATCAGTTTCAACCTGCCGTCACCCTGAAAAGACGCAGTTTTCCGCATCGCTACCTCCATTTCTATACCTTTTCATAAAATGTATCTGGAAAATCAGCATTAAATGTTTCATTTGCCCACATAACCGTTACAAGATTTTCTGTCTTGGATAAATTAATAATATTATGAGTATATCCAGGCAGCATCCGAACCGCTTCCAACCGTTCATCTGATACTTCAAATTCAATAACCTCATCTGTCCCTACTTTTCTTTCCTGAATCAACCCTTTTCCGGAAACGACCACAAAAAACTCCCACTTACTGTTATGCCAGTGCTGTCCCTTTGTAATCCCGGGTTTTGATATATTAACAGAGAACTGGCCGCAGCTGTCTGTCTTTAGCAGCTCCGTAAAACTCCCCCTGTCATCCGTAACCATGTTGAGCGGAAATGAGACTTCCTTTTGCGGCAGATAGGATAAATATGTTGAATATAATTTCTTCACAAAAGAATTTTCAGGTAATTCAGGCATAAATAAAGATTCTGGCTGCATTTTAAACTGATACAGTAACTCCGCAATCTCCCCCAGAGCAGCTTTATGTACTCTTGGAACATAACAGTACCGCCCACTCCCGTCTGCTATCGCCTGCAGCCCATCATACTCACAGCGGTGCGGCCTCGCTTCCAGCGCATCATACATTTCTTCCAGCAGATCATCAATATATACAAGCTGCAGTATCTCCTTCTCGTCATTTATTTTAATCGGAAGCCCCTTTGCAATATTATTGCAAAAAGTAGCCACAACAGAATTATAATTCGGCAGGCACCACTTACCAAATAAATTAGGAAAACGGTAAACCATTACCGAAACCCCATTCTTTTGCCCATAATCAAAAATTAAGCGCTCCCCTGCCAGTTTTGACATACCATAATCTGAGTTTTCATAACGCCCAATCAGTGCAGCCTGAATAGAGCTTGAGAACATAACCGGGCATTTATTGTTGTGTGCCTGTAATTTTTCTAATAAAAGAGAGGTAACCCCCACATTCACTTCCTCAAATTCCTTCTGGTCCTGCGTGCGGTTCACACCAGCCAGATGAAATACAAAATCTGCCTTTGCGCAGAATTCATCCAACAGGCATTCCTCCGTATCTGCATCATACTCATAGATCTCATTGACCTGAAAATCCCTGTTTCCTGCTTTTCCCTCTTTTATGTTATACAGATTTGCCACAAGATTTTTTCCTATAAATCCCTTCGCGCCTGTCACCAATATATTCATCCGACCCAGATTCATTTTAATTCCTCCCGTACATAATCAGCGGTTAAAATCTTCTCCACGATGCCATCTACATCCAGACGCCTTGTATTATGGCTGGTATATGCCTCCGCATTCAATACATCCACCTGTCCATCCATAATAAACTTGTCATAATTTAAATCACGGCTGTCCGCGGCAACGCGGTAATACTGGCCCATATCCTCACTCCTGAGGCGCTCCTCCCTCGTAATAAGGGTTTCATAGAGCTTCTCCCCATGGCGTGTCCCGATAATTTTTGTGCCGGTATCGCCAAAGAGCGTCTGTACAGCCTTGGCCAGATCGCCAATCGTAGAGGCATCTGCCTTCTGTATAAAGAGGTCTCCCGGTTTTCCGTGTTCAAAAGCAAACTTTACCAAAGCAACCGCTTCGTCCAGATTCATCAGGAACCTTGTCATATCCGGATTTGTAATAGTAACGGCATTTCCCGCCTTAATCTGCTCGATAAACAGTGGAATCACACTGCCGCGGCTGCACATAACATTTCCATATCTGGTACAACAGATTACCGTGCCCCCGCGCTCTGCCGCCACACGTGCATTCGCAAATATAACATGCTCCATCATCGCCTTGGAAATCCCCATTGCATTAATCGGATAGGCAGCTTTGTCTGTAGAGAGGCAGACCACCCGCTTTACCCCGGCATCTATGGCAGCATGAAGCATATTGTCTGTCCCCTCCACATTGGTGCGGACGGCCTCCATTGGGAAAAATTCGCAGGAAGGGACCTGTTTGAGGGCAGCCGCATGAAATATGTAGTCCACGCCCGACATGGCATCCCGGAGTGACTTCTGGTTCCTGACATCCCCGATATAAAACTTTACCTTATCAGCAAACTCCGGACATTTCATCTGCAGATCATGCCGCATATCATCCTGCTTTTTTTCATCCCTTGAAAAGATACGGATTTCTCCGATATCCGTTGTAAGGAAATGTTTCAGCACAGTATTCCCAAAAGAGCCTGTCCCCCCGGTAATCATAAGTGTCGCCCCTAAAAAAGATGACATACTCTCCCTCCTCGCGTTAAAATTATAATTCGAACACAATATCCTCCAGAGAAACAATAGGACATGTGCATTTCTTTTCCAGTTCACCCGAAATCTCAGAAAATGCAAAAACAGCAGAGATCACAATAACATCTACGTCAGGCAGCTCATCCTCCTTCTGATAAACAGGAATATCCAGGCTGACGCCGTATGCATTTTTGTCAATCGCATACTCTACCCTGATTTCCGTGTCTTTCAGCTCCTCATATAAGCGGTTTCCAAGCTCCCCCATTCCGTAGACCGCAGCATTTTTATAGCCGTTTTTCTGGAACCATTTATCCAGAGAGACCCCACTCTGCTTTAGCTCAAGCCACCGGTTCAGCGTATTATAATATGTTTTAAACTTACTGGCCTTATCAGCAGATTTGTCCGGCATTTTCTTTTTAAATAAAAACGCTGCCATAAAGCCTGCCGCTGCGGCTGCCATTATTTCACCAAATAATATAATTTTCCTTTTCATCTCTGTAACTCGCCCCTTCCTATAGCTCATTTAAAATATCCTGATAAATCCCCAAAAGAACTTTTCTATTGTTTTCCGCGTTATACAATATGCCAGCTTTTTTCCTCCCTGCCTCAGAGATTTCCATAGCCAGCCCGTCACTTTCAAATATCTTCTGTATATAATACGCCAGCATATAGGGCGCATTGTGCTGGTACAAAAACCCTTCCGTCCCATGCTCCAATAATGACGCCATCCCGCCTGCCATGGCAGCTACTGTCGGGGTTCCAACCAGCATAGCCTCCCCCACACAGTTTGGGGAATTTTCAATATTGGAACAGCTGACATGCACATGCGATTCCAATAAACGGCTGACCATATTCTTTTCAGAATGGTAGCCTAAAAACCGTATATTGTCCTGCAGATGGTATCTGCCGATTAACCTCTCTATATATCTGCCATATGGTGTTTTATCCTTTCCCTTTATAAAGTCATCGCTCCCCGCCACAGTCACCATGCAGTCCGGATAGTTCTTCCTGATAAGCGCTAATGCCTTCACCATATAGTGCAGGCCCTTTACTGGATAACTCCCCTGGCTGATAAAAACCGAATGCCTTTTGGCCGTCCCCACATCCCACTTTTCATGATAAAAAGCATCCCGCATCGTTTCGTTGCATTTATGGTATATACACTCTGGATTTATCCTCTTCACACAGGCATAATCAAAATCCGTCCGGCCAATCACATGCTTTACCTGCCTGATAGCCTGCACCTCATTTTTTCCCCTTCTTGCAAACTCTCTCTGTTCCAAAGAAAGGCTTGCAAACGCATTTTTATGCCAGACGGGCCGCAATCTGTCAATCTCCGCAATCCCGTCATTGTAATGCAGGGCACATACAGATATCAGCCCCTGAATAGAAACGGCTATCCTTGCCCTCTGCCTGACGGCATGGATCATTTCCAGAGTGTGGGTATATTCCGTCCCAAAAATGTGAATGATATCCGGTTTCCACTCCCTGACACAGCACTGCAGTTTTTCTTCAAAAGCACTGCTGTATTCCGCTGTATCAATATCCTTTTTATGTAATCCCACATAGTAGATTCCCTGCTCATGAATTTTGACGTCATTCGGGGATGAACTTTGAGGAAACACAATACAAAGTTCACATTCCTTTTCCTTCTTTAATTCACCAGAAATCCCAACAAGCCATGAAGCTGTACTGCCAGAAGAGCCAAACCTCCTCGCAACCGCTGGAAGGGGTGTATTACACAACCAAAGTATTCTCATAAAATCCCCCATTTCTGCGCACGTTTTTTGCTGCATATAAGGAACTAAAATTCCTTTAAATTTGTGGCATGCGTGCGCAGACACAAATTTGCAAATTATCCCATGATGGCCTAATTCTCCCCACATGGCACCGCATAGATGCCGCAGATTAATTTCCACCATATATCACTTTTCGTATCATAGATATTGTCAAGGCCCAATTCCTCTGCCAGTGCCGTATTCATATATAGGTAGTAAGTTATAGCCAGCCTGACCTTGTTTTTCCTCTCCGATATCATCCGGAAATGATATCCCTCCCCCTTCACGCCAAGCCATTCATACAGCCTCTCCGCCTCAACATCGCCGGTAATGATATCATTGCTCCTTACCAGCCCTGCATTAAAACGCTTTAAAGTATTTCCGTCAAAACAATGGAACCGTATTGCCTGCTTATTGAGCAGCACTGCATCAGCGCCGCTTAGCCTACACAGCATCTGAAGATATCCATCCTCCGAATCTTCTATGAAAAAGGATTCCCCCTGATTCCACACTTGTCCTTTCAATGCTTGGACAACCCTGAAAATATCCTGATTTTCCGGCTGTCCCATAAAGCGCCTAAACATCTCTATGCCATCTCCCGACAATAGTTCCAGCAAATACTCCAATTCCTTCTCCCTGTGCTTATACGTCCTTAACTGCCCTGCGGCCACTTCCCGCAGTGCTTCATTACGGCTCTGTATTCCCGCTTTTTTATATAGTTTTAAAAATTTTTCCCTGTCCTGAATAAAGTCAAACAAAACCTTTACCGCATCTAATTCATTGTGCCCCTGCATGCTAATCTGCGTTTTATATTCCCTGCCCTGTACATGTATTTTGTCTATATATCCCACAGGGAACTCCGCAGCAATCCGCAGCCATAAATCATAATCATGCGCATATCTGTATGCTGCGCGGAAACGGTTTTCATCAAAACACTCCCTTCTGGCAAAAATGGTACAGCCATGGATGCAGCACCCCTCTGTAAGCAGTGTCTTATACGGCTGATATCCTGCTCCCTGCTTTAACTCTTCCCGGTATCTCCGAAATGGGGAACTCCTTAAAAATTCTCCGTTTTCATCTATCGTTTCATAATCTGAAAAAACTAAATCGAACTCTTTCCTGCTCTCCAGAAATTCCAGCGAGTCCTCTAACATATCCTCCGTATACACATCATCAGCGCTCAGCCAGCAGATATATTTCCCATCTGCTGCATCCAGCAATGTATTTAATCCAATAACTGTCCCTTTATTTACCATGCCATCAATCAGATAGATTTTATCAGGATACTTCCCGGTATATTTCTGTATGACATCCTTTGTATGGTCTGTTGAACCATCATTGTAGATGTACATATTCCAATCCGTATAGCTCTGATTACATACACTTAAAATAGCATCTTCTATAAAATGCTCTGCATTGTAGGCAGGCATTATAACTGAAACCATCTTCATAAATCTCTCCATTTCCCAAGCCCATAATATGGGTATTCGTCCAACACAACATTCTTCACATGCTGGATAGAGCCAAGCTCTTCCTCCACCCCGGCCAACACGCACATCTTCTTCAAATCTTTCCGAAAATTCGAGCGGTCAACAGGCGAGCCCTTGCTTGTCCTAAAAATTGCCCCGGAAATAATCTGTTCATGCGCTGCATAGGTGCGGAGGTCATCTGCAATCATATCTGGTATTTCAACTCTCTTCTGCCGATGCTTCCTTACTACCTCAACCGCCCCTTCATCCAAAGCCTCGACTGTCAGCTTTTCCAGTTCACAGAAACGCAAATCCATGTAACAGAGCACCTGTATCATCATCGCAAGTCGTTCCTTGTCATTCTGGAGCGCAGTATAAACCAGTTTCTTATAATTGGAAGAAGAAATCTGCTTCTTCCCCTGCTCCACCTCATCCGGTTCAATCGGGTCCAATACCACCTTCATATCCGTCCAGCCCATTACATCACAGAACTGGTTTGCAGCGGCAAGATAGGCATTAATGGTACGTTTCTTAAATCCCTTTTCCGTAAGCCATTGCTTATAGGCGATCATCCTCTCTCTGGACAGCTCTGCGCCGTTTAAGAAGACTTCCAGTTTCTGAATATTGGTCGTGTAAGAAGCAATGGTATTAGGGCTTCTGTGCTGTATCTGCAGGGAAACGGAAAAATCTAATATCCGATTTTTTGTTATGTATGTAGACATTGTTACCCCCTTTCAACCTAAGGAACTGTCAAGGAAAAATCCTGTAGATTATTCCACAACTGTTCCTTACAGGCATTCCTAAATCTTTTTATTGCTCAATCCCATCTCTGACAATTTGATAAGTACTGTCTGGAACAAAACTTCTTAACTCATCCCACTTTCGCTCTTTTAATAACTTCCGTACCACTGTTGCACTGATAAATCCCCCCCCCAACTTTTTTCTCGGTACCTCAACCACCTGAACCCCGCCCATGCCAAGTATGCTCTGCATGTCATGGTTATATTTTGCTGTCACCTGGTCAAATGGCTCTGTACCAACAAAACGCACCGAAATATGAAATGCTGGGACAATATAGTGAAGAAAAATCTTTAAATCCAAATAACTGTCATAACAGGTATTTGTCGGATCCTCTTTCATGAAATATCCAGGAAAAGTCACTGTTGATATCATAAAATCCCCTCCTGACAGGACAATGACATTATCTAATCCCTTTACTCCATCCTGTACCATTTTTAAACGTTCCTTAAATGAAAAAACAGATTTATCTTCCTGCACTACAAATATATATAATGTATCCACCAGACGGGAAGCTGTCTCCACTAAATATAAATGCCCATAAGTAAACGGGTTACAATTCATAACAATTGCCCCAACTTTTTCTCCCTGTTTGATGCTGTTGCAGGAACAAATCCTATCTCTTGATTTCTCCAAATAGTCTTCTATTTTTTTCTCCAGTTCCTTATCCAGCCTGAACTGATATATTCCGCCCTGCATCAAATCATATTTAACATGCCCATAAATACAATCTGCAATCATCTCATAGCCCTTTTTAGAACAATGGCAGTTAACATCCCAATAAAAAGATTTTTCTTCCTGACTGGTGTCACTTATCTGTCCGGCTACATTTTTGTAATCAAAGTAAATCGTATTTGACGCCTCCACATCAGCCCATGGAAACTGCATGACAATAATGTCACTGCCCTTAATGTCCCTTTCCATTATTTTTTTATATATATACTGATACTCTCCATTATCTATTGCCAGATTTACTACCCTGTATGAATAATCATTTTTATTTAGCAGACGCTGCAAATAAGATGCTGTCGTATCATGGTCGCATACAGCATATCCGGACATAATACATCGCCCCAGCAGATAAATGGTTCCTTTATACTCTTCCGGTGTGTCTGTTGTTATTCTGCTGCCATACATATCTGTATTAAAATGTTTTGAAGAATAATTGCTTTGATATTTTATATATCCCTTACATATTTCATCCATCTTACATCCGGCAATATCCTTTAACAATTCCTTAACCGGATATTCCTTATCCCCATACAGATCTTCCACAAAATTTTCAGGAAACATTCCGCTTCCTTCCTTAAGAAAATTTATGCGTGACCGTTCCGGATAATCCGGATAATTCAGTTCATTCAAACTCCTATTATTTAAACGGTATACTTTCCTGCACATTCCCGTCAATTTGTTATAAATAACTTTGTTAATAGAATATTGTATGCATTCATAAATAAAATCAAAATTATAAGAAATCTCCTTGCACATTATACTTCTTACATCTTTTACGTTAATACACTTTCCGTTTATATGACGTTCTTTGTAGTGAATCAGGCTTTTTTCTATGGACACGATTTCTTCTTTTACCTTAACATCCAATTTGTTAAATTCTTCATAATATATTTTCCCAGCCCCCTGCTTTAATAAAGATGAAAAGCATTCCCTGAAATCTCTAATGAAAATGTCCGACGAATAACTTTGCCTGCTGACATCTCTATAATCTTTTATCAACTGAATAATCTCTACCAAACGCCCAATCGAAATTGTTTCACGAAACTTTCCACAATCCGAATAAAGGATTAACGGAATACCGCTATTCTGCCGGCAGAATAAATCCCTATCCTCATCTGGCAAAGATTTAAAATGTATGCCGCACTGCTCCATTAAAACTTTAAGATGGCAGGTATATGGGTTTTCCTCTATTAATTCCGCTTCCTCATATCCAAAAACCTGCTTCCATGTCAGCAATGTCTCTATGCTAAATGTATTCATTTTTAAAAATACCTCATATGCCGGCAAAAGTTCCAACGGAACTACCGCTGCACCACATGCTGCATATTCTTTTAAGTACAATGTACAAAAATCCGTTAAAGTAATAACAACACTGTCACTTTCTAAAAAACTGCAGTCTTTAAGGCTCTGAACAGAGATAACAGCCTTTTCATTAAATTTCTTCACTCTTTTTTCAAAAAGCTTGACCGCCCTTGCCAGACACTCATCATCCGCACCAGTTATTACAATATTCATATCTGCATAACATCTGATAAAAGCTTCAAATATATCGCCGGAATCCGATATATTCAGCAGATTAATTATCTGATTCTTTACACGGTTTTTTTTCCGTTCAAATTGAAAGCAAAGCACTCCCTCGTCATCTACAACAGGAATCGCATTAATACGAATATACTCATTAAAAAGCCGCTGTGCTTCGCATTCTCCCCCCTTTAAACCATCTGCACATTCGGATAATGTAATCCGCTTTATTTCTCTATTTACAATCTGGGACATCAATACATCTGTCCCCTTTCTTAGCGCCCTCTTAAAATCCCCTTGTGTAATCCCACCAAAAAGTTTACCATCTTCAACCACAAAAACAATTTCATTTCCCATCCCAAAAGCTGATAATAATCTATCCATTGTAAGTTCTTCCAGTAAAATTACTGGCATATTTATATTCTTATTCATCCTGCCTCCATATCTCAACTATAAGCATTTTTTCATAGAATCAAAGAAAATGGGAATACAGTATATTTTTCTAATATCCAAAATATTTTGCATATTCAAATGTTTCTAAATCACTTTCAATAGAATCAATAATATTTTGAGGGAGTTCTTTCTTATTTTTCTGCCTTACGCCTTCTTTTCTAAAGACACTATATGGATCATCCACATACTTATGTTTGCAGTCATATAGGAATTGTTCTGTCTGTTTATCAAAATGTAACCCACAGAATGAAAACATGTTTTTTGTCATTTCCTCCGGATTCCTGTTTAATTCTTCATATTTTTGTATGTAGACACGGTCAGGATACTTCTGTTTAATGCAGTACAGCATATTGATAAACTCTTTCCATTTTAAATACCCCCAATACTGTTCCGGATAAAATTGATTCCTATTCGGTGCAAAATACCATTCCTTCTGAATATCAATCCCCTCCGGACATTCCCGAGGCGCATTATAAAAAGACGTAAGCGCATCAATTGGATTCCTGATAACTGCAACAATCAAAATATCCCTGACCTTTTCTAGCAAAAAGGGAACCAGATAATGAAACATGGATTCTTTATACACCATGACTTCCAAAGGACCTTCTTTTTTATCAAAAACAGGATATACTCCCTCTGACCTTCTTTCAAGCTGTAAGATATAGTCATCATTAGATAAGTACAATTCATCAAAAAATTTATAAAAATCTTCCGAAGTCGTCCTTGGATGCACTTTATCCCGAAATGCCCATGAATAGAATGGCTGCATACGAAATAGTGTTTCTAAACAACTGTCAAATATCTGGCCTGTCCATGATACCCCTGACCTTGGTGTCCCAATAACTCCAATAATCTTTTTATACATACTCATTTTCCAGCGTTCTCCTTATCTTTATATGATACATGGCTTTCCTGCACCAAAAAATTTATTACATTCTCTATTACCTGTTCCTTTTCCCCATCTGCCATATTGTAAAATACAGGCAAACGGACCAGCCTCTCGCTTTCCTTTGTTGTATAAGTATCTTCCCCAGCAAAACAACCATACTTTTGGCCAGCTTCAGAGGTGTGTAGCGGAACATAATGGAAAACACAATGTATCCCTTTGTTCTGCATGTAGGAAATAAACCTGCTTCTAGTATCCAAATCTTTTAACTTTATATAAAACATATGGGCATTATGTATACATCCCTCTGGGACAATGGGCAATTCAATGACTCCTTCTTTTTGGAATTTCTCCAATTCTTCATAATAATATCTCCACACGGAAATCCTATTCTGGTTAATCTCATCCGCTGCAAGAAGCTGGCCATACAGATAAGAAACATTAAACTCGCTTGGAAGATAGGAAGACCCTATATCAACCCAGCTATATTTATCTATTTCCCCTCTATAAAAACGTGTCCTGTTCGTGCCCTTTTCACGGATAATTTCTGCCCTCTCAAGATACTTGAGGTTATTGATTAAAATAGCCCCCCCTTCTCCCATGGTATAATTCTTTGTCTCATGAAAGCTGTAACACCCCAAATCCCCAATAGTACCTAATGCATGCCCCTTATAGAAAGACATCACGCCCTGCGCCGCATCCTCGACAACGGGTATCCCTCTCTTCCCTGCAATATCCATAATCCGGTCCATCTCACAGCTAATACCAGCATAATGAACTACCACAATGGCTTTCGTCCGCTCCGTAATTGCAGCTTCTATTTTCTCTTCGTCAATATTCATCGTATCCGGCCGAATATCAACAAAAACAATCCTTGCCCCCCTCATCACAAATGCATTTGCCGTAGAAACAAATGTATAGGACGGCATAATCACCTCATCCCCCTCATGTATGTCTAAAAGGATTGCCGCTATCTCCAAAGCAGCTGTACATGAAGTAGTCATTAATACCTTATCTGCCATAAAATGTTTTTCCATCCACTCGCTGCACAATTTTGTATATTTTCCATCCCCGGCTAATTTATGGTTAAAAACAGCATCCCCCACATAGCCAAGCGCAGACGGCAAATATACTGTCCTGTTAAAAGGTATCATCTAAGCATCCTCCTCCAGTAAAAAATTAGGAAAACAATTTTCTCCACTCCTCAATCAAATCACGATTATGCATCTCATGTATATCAGACGTAATCTCCAAATCTTCTTTATAACCTAACAAATCTGAGTAATTTTTTTTTCTTAACACCTCTATATCATCTGCCTTGACTCCATTTTCTTCTAAAGCATCTGACATTTCCTTTCTTAAAAAGATTTTCTTGCCGAGGCATGATGCAAAGGTGAGTGTAGTAACCGACTGAAGCACTGTCATCGCATTGACCAGTATATCTACATGAAATGCTAAAAAATTATAATATTCTGACAAGTCCATATAATCCTCGAGTGGAATAAATTTGTCTCCAAAAATTTCACGCCCTTTCCGAATTATTTTTTCCTTCTCTTTCTCATAATAAGTAACGCCTTCTGTTGATACGGGACAGATTATTTTAATATCGTCAGCCGAAAACCTTCCTAAAACTTCCAAAGCATATTCTGAACAGTCACTTTCGATGGGTCCATGCCCCACCATAATATTGACCGTATCGTGCAGATACCTCTCTCTTCCCTCAAATTTTATTGTCTTTGGAAGATATGAATAAATCCCTCGGCCAATCGGCTGTGCCAGAATGCCATAGTTTTTCTTAATCTCCCCTACCCTGTATCCCAAGGCTACTGCCCTGCCAGCACGCTGAAGAATATCCGAAACAACAGCATCTTCCGGATGAAAGCAAAAACTGTCATCCCCCCAGCACACCCATGTCATTTTATCTAACAGCCCTTGATGCAGTTTTTTCAACAAACCAATGATGTAATCAGAATAAAATGCTGAATGTAGAAAAATCCTGTATGATGCCTCCAGTTCTTCCCCTATCCCCCCATTTTCAAACGGCAGATTACAGTTTATCCTCTCATCCTGTAAAAAGCTGCAATGAATATGTGCATCATCAATAAACATGATATTTTTATTTTTTCTATTTGACTTTTCAGCAAACTGTATCAAGTCTGGCGTTTCCAAAGCCTTCCTTAAAACAAGGATAAAAAGATGTTCTTTTATATTAAAACTATCTTCTATCATTTCATAAAACAGTTTCATAAAAATAGAATCACTTGGAAAAATATGTATATATTTAAAAGAATCATCCTGCTGCATTACCATATAATTTGTCTGTACTAACAATTGGTTATCGAATAAATCTTCCACATAAAAGTAAACTTTACATTTGGAATTCAATTCATGCACACTTCTAATAATACTGTCTGCGAAGCGGATTAGAACAGAAATCACAGTACATTCTTTACACTCTCCTAGTTTTTCAATGCCGTAAACGTCATATCCGCTTATTTTACTTCCCTGTAATTCGATATTTTTATCAATAACAAATTCCACATTCTTATCTGACGGAAGATGATTCAGCATCTCTTCATTTCTCGTAGAAGCACCCCAGCAGATGACACAATCCTGTATTTGATCTTCCTGAAACAATTTTCCATTTTCATCAAAAAACATCGCTTTTCCTCCATGATGTTACAAAGACAGAATACACTGATACTCTTTTCCTAAATCCCACCGCCGTCCCTATCTAAAATAAGATCCACAATCTGCTGCAGCATCAGGTTATGTATGGACTCCACTACCCCATATTTTTCAGAAGCCACATAAACATTTACTGAACCCATCTGTTTTGCCCTGTTATCCGGTTTAAACCCTGTAAAGGTAATAACATCCATCCCCTTGCCTTTCGCTACCTTGATGGCATTAATAATGTTTGCTGAATTTCCTGAACTGCTGACTGCAACTAACAAGTCATTTTCTTTCCCCAAAAATTCCAGCGGTCTTGAGAATATATTTTCATACCCATAATCATTTCCCATACATGTCATCACCGCATTGTCATATAGACTGTAAGTATTCATCCCACCGTTTTTCATAAAATCTGCAGTCATATGACTTGCTATTGCAGCACTCCCCCCGTTGCCAATAAAGAACACTCTGGAACCACTTTTTTTATGCCCTTCAAACCTATCCGTTAAAAACTCCATCCCTGCAGTGTAATCCACGCATTTCTCTTTATTATCTTTCCAGATTTCCGCATTTTCCAACCGCTCTATAAGTTCCGCGACGTATTTATTCTCCATTCCATTCATAGTAACCTCATTCCTGCACACGTTCTTTGTGCATAACAAATTTGTGGCAAGTGTGCGCAGACACAAATTTGCGTGTGAAAAATGTATTTTTCACACTAATCCCCTCCATGTCTCCTGTTAATAAATGCATTTCCTGAACCATATCTCCAATGTCAAAAACCTGCACAGTAAATCACTGTGGTCTGCCTCGCCTGATATATGCTGCCTGTAATACTCATGCACTGCCTCCTCCCTCACAATCCCCCTGCTGCCTAACGCGAAAATCATTTCCCGCATCTCTTCTTTTTCCCCGCACTCCCTTAACCATCTCCCAAACGGTGCCGGAAACCCCATCTTATTTGTCCGGTACAATACTTTTTCCGGCAGGTATTCTTTACAGCTTTTCCGCAGGATCCATTTAGTCCACTGGTTTTTTATCTTATATTTCTTATCCAATGCCATACAAAATTCAACAACCCTGTAATCCAGAAACGGAAGCCTTATTTCCAGAGAAAAAGCCATGCTGTTTCCATCTACATTGTGTAAGATTGCAGGAAGGGAAGATGCCGTCAGCTGTTCATACAGTTCCTGATTTAATTTCCCCCGCACATTCCCCCGATGTTCTGCAATGCTTTTATCAACAGAATCCTCAAATTCCTTATAAAACATAGCGACAGGCTTGCTAAAACTATTTGGCCTTTTCCTCGTATAATGCCTTGCTGCGCGTTTTCCCAGCGCCGACTGGAGCGCCTCTGTAGAAATATTTATCATCTGCCCCGGCCACTCCCGCCCAAATACGCTGATTATTTTCATTGCCTTAACTTTTGATAGTAATGATTTTTCGGACAAAATATCCCCCAGCAGGGCATTGTAGCTTGAAAGATAGCCTGCTAACAACTCGTCTGCCCCCTGCCCGTCCATCAAAACCTTGACCGATTTGTTTGCCTCCTGATACACGGAGTATCCGCTGTACAGGCTTGCCCCTGTCTTGTCCGGCCCGTCATGGTGTACCACTATCTTTTCAAATGCTTCCAATAAATGACTGTTCTCACTCGGATAAACCAAATCCGGTACTGTGCCGGCAAACTGGTTCACTTCGTCGATATATTCTTTCTCGTTACAGTCTTCATCCTCATAGACAGAGGAAAATGTATTCACCCTCTTATGGAATTTCCTGCTGATAATCCCTACCAGAGTACTAGAATCCAAACCGCCTGACAGGCTGGAACCCACTTCCACATCTGAGCGAAGCCGTATCCTTACTGCATCTTCCAGCAAAGACTTAAATTCATCTACCGGGTTCCTGCCCTTAATGCACCTTTCATAAATAGCATCCGCGTCAATCTCCCAGTACTTTTTCTGCTCTATTTTATCAGTTTTTAAATGATATATCATTGAAGTCGCTGGCTCCAACTGCAGGATATCTTTATAAAATGTCTGCTGATCCGTATCCAGCGCCCAGCCCTTCACAAAGCGATACACGACTGTGGGATTATATTTCCTCTCCTCCGGAAAAAGCTCTAAAATCCCTTTCGGCTCGGAAGCAAAAGCAAATACATCATCCCTATTGATATAACAAAATGGTTTTACGCCTAACCGGTCTCTGGAACCAAATAATATTTCCCTATCTCTATCAAAAATTACAAACGACCACATTCCATTAAAATGATTCACACAGTCTTCCCCCCAACAGCGGTATGACTCCAAAATCACTTCTGTGTCTGTATCATTCAGAAACCTGCTCCCTGCTTTTTTCAATTCCTCTTTCAGTTCCACATAATTGTATATCTCCCCATTAAAGACAATGACATATTTCCCATCATGGCTTTCCATCGGCTGCCTGCCTTTTTCAGACAGATCAATAATTGACAGCCTCCTATGGCCTAGTCCGATATTTCCCCACATGTAATTCCCTTCATCATCCGGCCCCCTGTGTATTAATGCATCTGTCATTGCCTTGATTTCACCCACAAAGACTTTCGTGCCATCTTTCTTCACCAAGCCTGCTATTCCACACATGACCGTTTCCTCCTAAAACCGATAATTTCTCCCGAAATGTTCATACCAGATTTCTAACATTTTCAGATATATCTCAACAAACACAAAATAAAGATTTTCCCTTATCTTCTTGGACATATTGCGCCGTTCCATGCATGCTATTCCATTCCTGTTGAATAAAACTACATTTCTACCTTTTATATGTTCCACAATTTCAAACACCTCTTCATATTCAGCGAATTCTATCCCGGATGCCAGAACATATATAAAGTCATATCTTTTATTTAAACGGACATTTTTACAAAAGGAATCGTAGTTAAAATAGGTATCCCCGATAGATACCACCTCCGCAGAGGGATATCTTTCCTTCAATTCATCCACAATATTTGACTGAGCCAGAAAAGTGATACTGCCCTCATGCCCCAGATTTTTCATCAATAAATCTACTACCTGCATTTTGGCAGTCCGCAGCACTAGTATTTTCTTCTTTTTCATGCCATTTTACCCTCTAAGCAGTTCCTCTATCTCATCACGCCTTATTTCTTTCCCCAGACTGCTGAAATTATCTTCCAAACCATCATAGTATTGGAGTGATGCATTAAGAATTGCCCCCTTTAATGTCTGTTTTATATCCCTCTCAAATCCTGTAAAATACCAGAACGGATGAACCAGAATATGAAGCCTCCGGTACGCCCCCTGCCTGACAATCTCATCAACATCCTCCCTCCAGCGCCTCCTCGAATCAGACAGGTATTTCATGTCCTTAAAATATATCTTGCTATAGGAATTGATGATACTGCCAAACTCCATATTATCTGAGAGGAATTTCTCAGACGGCCTGTGCATAGACACGGCCCCTGTCTCTTTGCCAGTAATCCCTGACAATATATCCGCCTCCCTGTAAAGATAATCCCTTAATTCCTCTTCTGTCCGGATATCATACTGCGTCTCATCAAAATGAAGCCCAATCTCCCCTCCATTATCCATAATCTGTCTTATGTATTTTTTTGACTTCAGGGAGTGCAGATTATAAAAATCAGAAGAAACCAATACAAAATATGTGGACGGCACCCCCATCTCCCTCTCAACGGCAGAGAATTCAGCGGCCTTTTGCAGGCTGTAATCCACATCATGCCGCAGGATAACCGATTTTTCTTTCTTCTCCCATGACCTGTAGCCCGCAAACTGATACCCCTTATCTTCTAAGCGCTTCAACAGTTTTATGTAGGATTCATAGGTAAACTCCATTGTAATCCCTGCCTTTCTGCAAGAGTTCCTCCGCTTATTCACTAATCATATAGATATATACATACCTGACTGAATAGTCGGTATATATTTCTTTGGACAATTTAAATACATTGTTCTGAATTACTAAATCATGGCAGTATGGGCCGGAATAGATAAAAATAATCTGGCGTTTTCGCCGGTTATAGCTTCTCTCGATATTGCATATTACCTTCTCAAAAGTATCTCCCAAGAACGGGTTATACATAAAAAAGTAATTATAATCGTCTAATTCTTCATCCAATAAGGTCGCATCCGTGTTTAACAGGGAGACATTTTCCATATTTAATTTCTGTAAATTAGACTGGCCAATCTGATATAAGTCCGGATCATATTCAACACCTCCGAGCTTTCCAACTCCTGCTTTACGGAAGAGCGCCAAAGCCCCCCCTTTGCCGCACCCAAAGTCAAAAACCGCATCGTTTTCTTTGAAGGCAAAGTTATCCAGAACATCCACAAGGGCATAATCAATCCCCACAGAATACTGTAAGCAATCAGAATGCGCCTGCTTTAATTTATCAACCGTCCTCGGTGCAGAAATATCAGCATGAAATTTATATTCCAGCCAATCATAATAAGACATCATCCTTCCCTGAGCATCCCCGTAAAACAACTTCTTTACAAAAATATAGTTCTCTCCCTCCACATATCCAAGGCCCTCGAGCAGTTCCAGCGCGCCCCTGTCATGTTCAAATGTGAGCAGGACAGCACAAACATCCCTGTCAAGACGCTGCAATACAATGGATCTCTGGATATTTACCTTCGGCATAATTCCAGTGCCGTCATCAATGATATACTCCACCTGCTTATGCGCCCTCTTAAAGAGATGCTCTACAAACCAGCCGCTTCTCTGGTAGCCCCAGATAACGACTTTCCTGCCGTTTGTAAATTCAAATAATCTTGTCACCTTTTCTTCAAATTCATCCCACATGCCTTTTTCCTCCAACTGCTAAAGTTAAAATTTATCCTAAACCTATCTAGTGATCAGCCTATCCTTGAAACTCTTTTCCCTTTCTTACATTTTCCCAGAAAATGCATTTAGCTTCCTCTGCGCCTAAATGAAACAAGATATCTAATGCTGAAAGGTTGGGTACAAATGCCTCTAAATCAAACTGCCGGTATACAGGATATGTAAAATCCTGATAGACAACCTCAATCCCGGCTTTTTTAAACTCTGGCACATCCATATATTTTCTGGCGCCATTCCCCGACAAATAAATGTCCGTACCCACGGCACTGCATATCGCTTGAATAAGCCCGCTCTTTTTGTTTTCCCTGTCATACTGCAGCTGGCTCTGATAAATAATTTCCGTTTTTATCCCAAACAGCTCCCTCATTAAAAATACCGTATCCATCTGTATCTCTATCAGCTTCGAATAAGGGCGCTCAAAAATAGGACAGACTGCCTCCATAATCTCATCAAAAAATTCTGCTTTTTTATAATTCAGTTCAAAAAACCTCTTGTGGCGTTTCTGTATATTCTCAATGTCAAACAACTCAATATCCCTTGTTTTTTTATCCCTGTAGCCTTTCTTTTTTACGCTAAGCGAAAGCATCTCCTCAGCCCCGCTAAACGTCAGGAATTTATTGCGGACCATGGGCGAACGGTCTGTAAGCTGTACCTCATCTAAAATAATAAACTGGCCGGCCTTTGCCATCTTATCCAGATATCCCAGCCATGGAAAATAATGCGGCTGATGAATTGCAGTTACCATATCCTTTTTCCTCCCGCTCTCTGTGCTGCCTCTGCAACCTTCCTTACATCATCCCTGCCCATATACGGATGCATTGGAAGGGATAGTACCCGTTCCTTCAGATACAAGGTATTGCTGCATATTTCGGGTACAATGCCCCTCCCGGAGAATGCCTTCTGCTCATGCATCCCCTTTGCATAATAAATCATGGATGGGATGCCGCTGTCCTTTAACTCCTGCTGCAAACCATCTCTTTCTCTTCTGTCCCTGCAAACAATAGTAAACTGTGCCCAGCTTGAGTAAAAACCTTCCTGTATCGCTGGAACACCCACTATGTCTTCCAGCAAAGATGCATACCATTCTGCCACTTTGTTTACCTGTCTAAGCTCATATTCCTGAAAGTGCCTGAACTTCACCAGAAGAACCGCTGCCTGCAGCGTGTCCAAACGGGAATTCATTCCGAGACGGACATTATCATATTTATTTTTTCCTTTTCCATGGACACACAGGGAACGGATTACCTCTGCCCAATCATCACTGTCAGTAAATACTGCGCCACCATCCCCATAGCACCCTAGCGGTTTTGCCGGAAAGAACGATGTCGTACTGATATCACCGAAGCTGCATGCCCGCCTTCCGGCTATATCTCCGCCGAAGCCCTGCGCCCCATCTTCCAGAAGCAGAAGGCCATATTTTTGTACCACTGGGATAATCCTTCCATAATCCGCTGGCTGACCGAATAAATCTACTGCCACTACCACCCTCGGCTTTAACTGCCCATCGCTTATAATCTTCTTTACTGCCCTCTCCAGCGCTTCAGGTGAGATATTAAATGTATCCCTGTCCACATCTACGAATACAGGCACTGCCCCGCAGTTTGCCGGGGTCTCCCCGGAAGCAAAAAATGTG
Source organism: bacterium D16-36 (assembly GCA_003611745.1). GTDB lineage: Bacteria > Bacillota > Clostridia > Lachnospirales > Lachnospiraceae > Butyribacter. The sequence continues at coordinate 44,423 of RAYF01000041.1, forward strand.
AAGTCCGGGACGAAAACAGCATCTCCTTCCCCAATCCCCCATGCCATCAATGCCAGCTCCAGTGCATCCGTCCCATTGCCGCATGTAATACAGTGCTTTACGCCCACATACTCTGCAAGCTTGTCCTCTAATGCCTGAACCTCCTGTCCCGAGATAAAATCACTTCTCCCTAAAACACCTGCCACCGCATGGTCCATTTCTTCCTGCATAGCCTTATACTGTCTTCTTAAATCACGGAATTCCAATTCTTCCAGCCCTCCTGTCACTTCCACCATAGAAAATAATTATTGTCTTATCCCCCATCTTTTCTTCTTTCAGCCCCAGCCGCTTTTCTCTTTTCTAAACGAGAAAACAATTGTTCCTCATATTCCCTAGGCATTCTTTTGTGCAGCGGATATCCTTCAGATAATACCTCCTGACATTTCCCCTGCGGCGCCTCTAACGCTGAAACCAGCATACAGATTTCATTTTCATACACTTTTGCCGCCAGCGAATGGAAAGTATCCCCATCCTCTATGTCAATGCACTTTCTATCAATAACCCTTCCGGCATCAACCTCTTTGCCCAGAAAATAACTGGTAACACCAATTGGCTCCCCCCCATAAACGGCCCATTTATATGCATCTAACCCCCTGCAGTTTGGCAGATACCCCGGATGGGAATTAATAATAGTATGGGATGCCACAAAATCATCCGGCAGAATCCCAGCCCCACATATTAAAACAGTTTCATCCGACAAGATAACAAACTCTTCCAGATCCCCCTCCAGATAGGCATATCCAAAGTTACGGCAAACTTCTTCTGTAGAGGGCATATCTGGCAGAAGCCCCGGCCTGTGTTCATACAGCGGTTTAAACTTCTTTTTATAATGAAAGGGGCTGGCATACACTGATACCTCCTGATACCCCTTTGCCTTAAGCAGGCAGAGTGTATCATATGTCTTTCTGTGCTTTGACTGGTATGTTAATACAGCAATTTTTTGTCTCGCCCCCATGTTAAAATTCCTCCCGCATTTCTTCACATGCAAAATTCCGAAGTGGCAGCTTTACCGGTATCTTTTCCTTCTGGCTCTTATAGATGGCAAGCACCAGCTCCAGCGCCCTTCTGCCTGCACGGGCATCCACATACGGCTGCCTGTCCTCCCGCATTGCCCCGGCCATATCAGCAAACAGGCGTGCATGCCCATTCCCATATACATTCGCTGCTTCTTCCTGCAGCCTCTGGTTCGCGGCATCCGTCTCCCTCTCATCCGCAAATTCCCATATATCTATATTATTCGTGGACTTGCCGCCAAGCTTCACAGTCCCCTCTTCCCCGAAAAGATACAGCGTCTCTTCCAGATTCTTTGGGTATACGTTTGTCGTCCCCTCAATGGTGGCGACTGCCCCGTTTTTAAACTGCACAACCGCCATCCCGACATCTTCCGCCTCCAGATAATCATGGAACCGCTGTCTGGTTACGCCGTATACCTCCTCTATCTCATCCCCCATCATCCAGCGCAGCAGGTCAATCCCGTGGATGCACTGGTTCATCAGCGCACCCCCGTCCTGCTCCCATGTGCCACGCCATGGGGCCTGCCTATAATATTCCTCATTCCGGTTCCAGCGCACATGCACGGAGCCGTGCGACAATTTCCCAAACCTTCCGGCCTCCAGCGCCCTCCGCATCTCCTGCACCGCCGTATTAAAGCGGTTCTGGTGGCATGCCGAGACTTTTACGCCCGTTCTTTCTGACAATTCTATTATCCTGTCTGCGTCTTCTAAAGACATTGCCATCGGCTTTTCAATGATGACATGGATTCCCTTTTCTATGCAGTCCAGTGCAATGCCGGCATGGGAACCGCTCTCTGTTGCAATGCTGATTAATTCCAAATCATTTTCTGATATCATTTTTTTATAATCCGTATATCTCTTTATCCGGCTGTCCCTGTTGAGATTATGTTTTTCCAAAAGCTGTTCCATATGCTCCGGCACAATGTCGCATACTGCTGCGATTTCCAGATGGTTTTCCAATGCGGCATATATGTGGTTTGTGGAAATCCGCCCGCATCCGATTAATGCGTATCTCATGCTACCACTCCTTCCCTCTGCTGGCACACCTTACAGCACCCATATATTTTCCCTGTCCGGGATATCCTTCATAACATTTTTTGTATCAAAAACGGCTGCCGCATTCTTCTGCACCATCCCATAATCCACATTGGTATGCGCTGCTGTGACCATTACTAAATCGTACTGTGCCAGCTTCTGCTCATTAATTCCAAGAAGCCCGCTGTACCATTTCCCTTTATCCCTATACTGTGGAATCCACGGGTCGAAATAATCGACGATGGCATGATTCTTCCTAAGCTCATTTATCACGCGGATGGCCGGGCTCTCCCGGTAATCATTGACATCCTGCTTATAGGCAACCCCCAATATCAGGATTTTTGACCCATTCAACGGCTTTTGGAACTGGTTTAATATCTGGCTGGCACGGCTCACGCAATATTCCGGCATCCTGTCATTAATCATCATGGAACTTTCTATCATGGAAGTATGAAAACCATACTCCCTTGCCTTCCACGACAGGTAATACGGGTCAAGCGGGATGCAATGCCCGCCAAGCCCCGGCCCCGGATAAAATGCCTGAAAACCATATGGCTTTGTTTTTGCCGCATCAATGACTTCCCAGACATTGATGCCCATTTTCTGGCAGAGCATTGCCAATTCATTTACCAGAGCTATATTGACATTGCGGTATGTATTTTCCAGAATCTTTTCCATCTCCGCCACTTCCGGTGAGGAAACCTCCAACACTTCCCCATCCAAAACTGCACGGTACATGGCGGCAGCAACTTCTGTTGCATCCCTCCCAATCCCGCCGACAACCTTCGGTGTATTTTTCGTTTTATAAAATAAATTTCCAGGGTCTACTCTTTCGGGCGAAAAGGCCAGATAAAAATCTTCCCCGCACTTTAAACCGGAACCCCGCTCCAGTATCGGCTTGACCAAATCCCTTGTCGTCCCGGGATATGTTGTAGATTCTAACACCACTACCGTATCTTTTTTTAAATGAGAGGCGATAGATTCCACAGAAGATTTTACATAGCCGGTGTCAGGCTGCTGGTGGGCATCTAACGGTGTCGGCACGCAGATAGCAATGAAGTCAACTTCCTCAATAAAATCAAACCGGTTTGTCGCGCGCAGCATTCCAGACCGGACCAATGAAGCCAGATCAGAATCCACTACATCCCCGATATAGTTTTCCCCCCGGTTTACCATATCTACTTTACCTGGCTGCACATCAAACCCGATCGTCCGGAAGCCTGCCTTTGCCTTTTCCACCGCCAGCGGAAGGCCGACATAACCAAGCCCAACCACTCCTATCAGGGCGGTCCTATGCTGAATCTTATCCAGCAGCAGCTCCTTCATATCATTTCCCTTCATTTTCATTCCCTCCAAGGATTCCTGTTATAATATCCGCAATCTTAACAGAAGCTGTCCCATCTCCAAAAACATTCGTTCTTTTCAGTTCCCTGCCATGGGTTACGATATCCCTTATCTCTTCTAGCGCTTCCTCAACAGATTTCTCATTATCCATATCTACCGACTGGATATATCCCTCCTTGATAAGCTCGCCCCAGACATCAAAATTTAAAATATAAATACATTTTTTCCCAACAAAGGACGCTTCCTTAGACGCCCCGCCAGAATCAGATATCAGCAGGCGGCAATGGGATAACAGGCTGACCATCTCTTTATAACTAACGGGATGAATAACCTTCAAAAAAGGTATCTTCTTTACCCTCTCCTCCAGGCCATACTGCTTTAACAATTTGCTGGTCCGCGGATGCAATGGCAGGATAACCGTATGCCCGACCCTTTCAATAAAGCTGATAACCTGCTCCATCTTTTCTCTGCTGCACGTATTTTCCTGCCGATGCCAAGTCATTAAAATATAACCATCCGGACAATCATTACAAATTTCCGGTACAGTGCTATCATTCAGGCAATATAAAAATTGGTCATACATTACATCCCCGGTAAAAAAAATCTTATCCCCGCTAATCCCTTCTTTTATTAAATTATCAACGCATATCTTATCAGGGGAACAAAGGAAGTCTGCAATATGGTCAACAACAAGCCTGTTGCATTCCTCCGGATTCTTCTTTTCAAATATCCTAAGGCCTGCTTCTACATGGATAACCGGAATACACAGCTTTGCTGCTGCCAGAGCTGCAGCCAACGTGGAATTCGTATCGCCATATACGATAACGCACTTTGGCTGATATTCCAGCAATGCTTCCTCAATCCGTATCATCGCAGTCCCTGTAATCCGGGCATGGGTACCACTCCCAACATTTAAATTGCGGACTGGCTTTGGTATCTTTAATTCCTCAAAGAAAATATCAGACATATCCGCGTCATAATGCTGCCCTGTATGAATAATGCCTTCGTCTATATTCCTTCTCCTCAGTTCCCTTGAAACCGGGGCCAGTTTAATAAACTGCGGGCGGTTTCCCACAATATGCATCACATCCATTGTTAAATACCATCCTCTTATAAATTCTATGCTGCCAACATAGGGTCAAGCTGTCACTGGACACAGCTTGGGCTATCTTTATCCTTTTTAATGAAAAAATCTACCACAGGCTTTAATATGTTGTCCCATGTACAGGCAGTGAGCACATAATCCCTCATATCCTCCACATAAAAGCCACGCTCCTGCATTTTATGGTAAAAACGTATTACTTCCCCCATATCAATTGGCGTGCCATCATTTGTAACCTTTAACGCATATTCTTCCTTTCCGGTAAATCCGATGTCCTCATAACCGTATATAAAAGGAATCCCCCTTGCACAGTACTCCCTCGTTTTTATTGGCGAACCATACTCAGTATCTGCTTTGTAGAAGCCCAGCGAAGCAACTGCAATATCCGCATCATCATACTGCCTATCCAAATCTTCCTTATCGATGTGCCCCAAAAACTCAACATACTCCTGCAAATTATATTCTTCTGTCAAGTTGCGGTACTTTTCTGTCTCAGGTCCTTCACCAGCCAAGCGGAAAATAATCTTTTTATCCCACTGTCTCTGATAGTATCCCGCCATCCCCTTAATTACCCTTTCATACCCATGCCATTTGCACATTGTCGCCACAGCAATAAGGATGATTTTATCATCCGGTTTCCTTAACTTATGTACAGGATGGCGGCTTAAATCAACTCCATTGACTAACGCTGCGCATGGTATCCCAAAAACAGAATCCATATAATCAAACGTCGTGCACTGTTCCACATAATCCGCCAGCTCTTCCCGGTAATGTTTATCAATCTCTAAAACCGATTTGCTTGAAACCTCCCCCTCATAAGGTATTGTTGGAAATTCTAATACAACTGCAATTTGTCTTTCCTTCAATTCCTTTAAAAACTTTATAAACCATTTATCTGAGAGCATATACCTGATATACGCCCTCCGGATTCCATATTTCCCTATCCAATGCAGAACCCAGTTATTGCAGTCACTTTTTGTAATCGCCACTTCCTTCTCTATTACCTTCCCATCCTGCAGCAGGTACATCATCTGCCCGCTGTAAGATGTGCAGTATGCCTGTCCAAAATTTTTGGCAAAAACCCTGTTTTGGGCAAAAACCTTCTTCCTGACCCCTATGCAGTCATCTGCAAATAAATCACCCAAAAAAACATATATCATGATACTATCCCCTCCAAAAATTCCCCCAAATATAAAAGATTGTTTTTATCTGCAAACTTTGACAAATCATTCCATATTGCCTGATAGTATTTTACCGGCGTAATAATTATCTTCTGCCCCGAATATTCTTTTTTCAGGTTATCAAGAGATATCACCCTAATATTTTCTGCATCTACCGATAAGCTGCCATTCTTGTCTACAACCGCTTTTATATCCGCCATGCCATCCAGCGCATTATGTAACTGTATTCCCAGAAAGCCCCCACCATATATATAAAGGGATTCCAGCCCGCATAACTCCACTCTTCTTTTGACCAGCTTCCTATCCAGCAGCCTCCCCATCATCCAGTAAGAGTACCATGCAATATCGTAATCCCTTACATACTGCTCTAATAACTTCTCTTCAAAATCCATAACGCCATTCCTCCGTTTTTCTATAGCAAAATCACATAACGCCTATGGCTTTGTGCCGCCGACGTGATAACTATGGGGACTTGTTATGTTTCCTGTAATAATATTTACGGCCTGCAAAAGGTCAGCCGCTATCCAGTCAGGAACAGTTTCAAATTTGCCGTCCCTGCCTCCCTCCCCTGTTTTAAGCAGGATAGTTTTTAATCCCGCATTTTTTCCAGCCATAATATCTGTAGTCGTATCCCCAACCATATAAGAAAGGGACAAATCAATGTTATATTTCCTCTGCATTTTCTCTATCATTCCGGTTTTTGGTTTTCTGCAATTGCATTCCAGCTTATACTGCGGATTCTCATCAGGGTAACCCTTATCCGGGTGGTGCGGGCAAAACACGATGTCATCTACATAAGCGCCTGCCTCCCCTAACAGCGTCTCAATCTTTTGATGAAACCTCTCCACATCGCCAATGCTGCATAAACCTCTTGCTACAACCGGCTGGTTTGTGGCAATGACAGCGAGATAGCCAGACAGATTGATTTTTTTAATTGCCTCCGCAACACCATCCATCAGGGTAATCTGCTCCTCCTTCGAAACTAATCCGCAGTACTTGTTGATTGTCCCGTCCCTGTCCAAAAAGATGCATCTTTGCTTCCTTAATAAATTGCGCTGCTGCGGGATTCCTTTTTGCATATCCCTTTCAACGCCCTTAAACCGCTCCACTGTCCCGGCATCCCTTACATATTCTGTAGATATATAGGCATAGACAGGCATCTTCCTTTCTATCATCCCTGACAGCAGGCCGTGTTCCAGATCAAGCCTCTTCCCCTCCTCAATCCCATCTAAAACCTTACCTGATAAAATATATAACCCGGCATTTACACGGTTTGCATACCAGTAATTGCGGTTGTTATTCTTTGAATCAATTGAAACAACCTTTTGGTTTTTATCTGTGATGACAATATCCGAATCGTGCGGATGGCTGTTGGGATGCACAAACATCGTGGCCAAGGCGTGATACCCCAAATGGAATGACAGCATGCGGTTCCAGTCAATATCAAAAACAATATCCCCAAAAACAAGAAGGAAATCCTCATTTTGGACGTATTGCTTTACATAATATAATGCGCCCGCGGAACCCATCGGAAAATCCTCGGTAATATAGCGGATGTGGATTCCATATCTCTCCCCGTCACCAAAATAATCAATAATTTTTTGCCCCAAATGGCTTACAATAATATAAATTTCATCCACGCCATATTTCTTTAACTGGAAAATCTGGTATTCCAAAATAGGCTGCCCATTTATTCTGGCTAACGGTTTTGGTATGATACCGCCTGTTATTTCCTGCAGGCGGCTTCCCTTGCCTCCTGCCTGTATTACTGCTTTCAACTCGCTCTTCCTCCGACATTTGATGGTATTACCCCGGCTATTAAATGCACTGTTTTTACTTTCTTATCGCAACACTCAGCGTATCCCCAATCGGCAGATACTTTATCTCATTTTTATCACAATACTCTTTCACCGCATCCTTTACCCCATGAAATGCTTTTGAAAAATAATCATGGATTAACAGGATCCCTCCCTTTACCAAACGCGGGTAAAAGAACTCTAAGCCCGCCAGTGTAGGGGCATACAGATCCGCATCCAAATTCACAAAGCAGAATACATCATCAATCTGTAAAGCGCTGTCCGGGAACATCCCTTTACAAATCCTGCACATAGAAGGGTATTTCATTTTGTCCATAACAACCTGCTCAGTAGTATTCGAAAAATACCCTGTCCGGTTTTTGTCCATATAGCCTTTCTCCATCTCCATATCACAATCCTCTGCAGTAAATCCCTCAAAAGTATCAAATAGATAAAAAGCCCTGTCAGGAAAAACCTTGTTAATCTCCTTCGCAAAATCTCCCCTGTAAACACCGAGCTCTGCCACTGCACCCTCTTCCACCCCATCTTCATCTAAAAGGGTACGTATGCTTTTCAGGCATTCAATCCGCGCATAAGTCGGAACCTCCACATATCTTCCTATTATTTTTTCATCAGGTATGCCCATGCTTTTTAACAGGGCGCGCACCTGCCTGTAATAAGTTAAAACCCCAATATATAGATAATCAAACTGCATATCAGGAATTTCCGCTGGAGCTTTTACCTCGATATCATCAATTTTTGCACCCCACTTGCTGCTGTCCTCATCTACAAATGCAGCAACCCGATTTTCATCCTTTATCTCTTCATAAATCCGCTTTCCTGTATCAGTAGCTCCAAAAATCATCACAATATTTTTTCCAGACCGCGTTTCCATTTTCCACTTCCTTCTATTTTCTAATTACATTTTTCCAAGTTCATGCCTTATTGTCATCCTGACAGCTTCATCAGAATTATACTGGGCTTTCCAGCCAGCAGAATGTATCTTATCCAGACAATACCGGAACCTGGAAACATCGCCTTTCCATCCTGTCTTTCCCCCCGTATAGTGGTACGTTACATTCCTAAGGTCCATCTCTTCACACAAAATATCTGCTATCTTCGTAACACTGGTACAGCCATCCGTGCCCAGATTGTACAATGACACCCCGTCTTTTCCGCTCTCCATCACAAAGAGAATCGCTTTTACCAAATCATCAACATACATATATGGTTTTGTCTGTGTACCATCCCCCAGAATTTCAAGTTCTGCCGGATTCTCCTCTAACTTCCTGATAAAATCATATATGACGCCATGGGTAAGCCCTGGCCCGACTACATTTGGAAACCGGAAAATTAATGCCTGCAGCCCATCCATATAACTGTAAGCGCTAATTAAAGCCTCGCTTCCCAGCTTTGCCGCACCATAATACGATACCGGCGAAAGCTCCGGCGTATCCTCCCTGAGTTCTATACCCTTCTTGTCGCCATACACTGCAGACGTAGAAGCAAAAAAGAATTTTTTTATCCCAGACATTTTTACACACTGCAGTAAATTAAATGTAGTAGTATATGTACAGCGGTATTCTATTTCCGGGTTCGCAGCGCTTGCCTGAATATCCGAGTTTGCCACCAGATGAAATACATAGTCCGGTTTTTCCTTTTCAAAAATCCTTTTTAAATCCTCTAGCCTGCTGATATCCAGACAGTAAAAGACAAATAAATCATTCTCCAGAAGCTGCCCGATACTCTCTTTTCTCCCTCTGGACAGATCATCCACGCATATAACGCTGTGCCCCTTTTCCAGCAAGGCACTGCACAGATGGCTTCCAATAAATCCTGCCCCTCCAGCTACCAAAGCTCTCATTGCGTCCCTCCTACCTGTAGTTTTCTCCAATATAGATAACACTTGTCCCATCACGCTCAAATTTAAAGTCAAATTTTTTTAAGCCAAGATTTTCCTCCAATTTCTTTTGGTTCTGCTTTTCACAATAAAACAATAAAAAACCTCCGCCGCCAGCACCCAGCAATTTTCCCCCGGCTGCCCCGCTTTTTAAGGCTGCCTCATACGCACCATCTATCTCCGGCCTAGTAATCCCTCCGGCTAATTCCTTTTTCAGCATCCAATTTTCATGGAGCATCCTGCCAAAGTCAGAGATGTCATTATCCAGCAACGACCTCCTCATCGCCTTTGCAATATTGCACATTTCCAGCAGATTTTTTACCTTATCCTGCTTTGATATGGTTTTTACCTGTTCCGCAAGGATTTCATTTGCATTATGCTTTATTCCTGTATAAAACATCACCAGATTTTCCTGAAGCATCTTCCTTGTCTCATTCTTCATAATTAACGGCTCAACCGACACCGTATCATCCTGATGAAACGTAATAAAATTCAGGCCGCCGCAGGCTGCCGCATATTGATCCTGTTTCCCAATGGGATTTTTCAATTTGTCAATTTCCACCTTGCAGGCCGCTTTTGCGGCATCCTGCTTGGAAATATATTTTTCCTGATAGCAGCACAGCGTATGGATAAGCCCCACCGTAAACGAACTGGAGGAACCCAGCCCTGTCCCACTCGGCACATCTGCCGTGCTGACTAACTCAACCCCATGGATGCCGTAGTCGGATAGAACCTGCCTGAATATGGAGTGCTTTATCTGGCAGTAATCTGTAACAACCTCATTTTCTGAATATTTGAGAGCAATTTTATCCTCGTCAAAATACGGGTGTATGGAGATATACATATATTTATTGATAGAGGTACTGAGAACACATCCCTCATTTTCCCGATAAAAATCAGGCATATCGCTGCCGCCGCCGCAAAAGCTTATTCGGAATGGAGTTTTTGTAATTAACATCGCAGTGCCTCCTGTCATTCAAATTCCTTGAAAATACTGTCTGCCATCTCATTCAGGCCGCCGCCGCACAGATATTCCGGTGAACATCCATAGCGGAAACCTGCATCTGAGACCCTTAAATTATCTGGTATTGTAATCACCTTAATCTCCCTTTTTATATTGCTGATAAAGTATTCTTCCATTTCTGCAATAAAGGAATTCTTCTTTTTGATTTCCAAAGCATCAGGGAAATCATGGTATTCCCCATCAAAATATCTTCCACAAAACCTTGATTGGATTAAAGCTATACCGCACTTTTTCTTTTCCAGAAGCGCAATGAAATTTCTGCAAGATTTTTTCCACATCTCCCTGTATTCGTCACTTTCCCATGAAACCATGTGATCTATTTTAATGTGTTTTTTGTCTGCCTCCAAAAAAGGCTCGCTCACTGTTAAAATTCCGCCGTCCTCCAAAACAGCAATATCTGTCACGTCATCTAAAAAATCTATTATGATTAATTTAATCTTGCTGTCTGTATTTGCTAAATCCTGATAAACCTTCTTTTCCCTGTCATTCACTAACGAAAGCTGCCTAAAAGAATTATCATGGTACAATTCCTGAACCACAGCCTGAAAATTATAAAATTGGGATACTGTAGTAGTAAACGCCGTGTGGATATCACCTTTCTGCGGATGGACCCTATGGCATATAAACCGCAGATTGTAGCTCCCTATACTTAAAATGCGCCTGTCCGTAATCAACTCCACGCCAAAACACTCCTGCACCGCATTGGAAAAGGGAATCTCTACTTTCTTTTCATATTCTTCCCTGTCAGGGATAAGCGGTTTTAGCCTGTCCCTCCATGCCATTAAATGGATATAAGTAAAACGGAACAGCGCACTTCTGTATTCATCAAATAATCCTTTGCTCTTTAGATAATCGCAATAACAATAAATAAACTCATATATTGTTAGATGCCTGCTGGCACATACAAATAAGCTGTCCGCTCTATTTCTGTAAAAATATGTTATCTTATCTGTGCATACTATTTTATCTGCCATAACCACCAGAGAAGGAAACACTGCTGAATCTTCCGCCAAAACAGAAGGCATCCTGATGCCGCTCCGCTTCCACAGTTCTGTCCGGTATAATTTCCCCCAGGCAGAAGCAACTCCCCTGCGTATGTACCGCTCCTTCTCTTCCTTGCCCTCAATCTCCCTGTCGCAACCCTCATAGAGCAGATTCGTACAGCCTGTCCTTACCCCATCCTCATCAATGGAGCAATAACTCCCCGCTGCTATATCAATCCTGCTGTCCCGCTGCATCATATCTACCAGTGTTTCTACCGCATCGAGCGGCAGGCAGTCATCCGAATCAACAAAGAAAATATATTGTCCCTGCGCCATATCAATCCCAAAATTTCTGGCAGGCCCTAATCCCCCATCTTTTCTTGAGACCAAACTTATCCTCGTATCAGATTTTGCCCACTTTACACAAATATCCAGAGAATTATCATCCGATTTCCCTTCCATTAGTAAAACTTCCAGATTTTTATATGTCTGCCCCAACACCGATTCCAAACACGTTTCCAAAAAATTGCCCACATTGTATACCGGGATAACCACAGAAACCAGAGGACATCTGCCATCCATCTCTTCCCTATTCATAATTGCTGTCCTCCCTCTTGTTCTATGTGCCCTCTACTCCAGACACTCCTCTGCTGAAAACTCTGATAATAGATAAATATCCATATTTACTAATCTTATATTTTCATTTTTTTCTTTCACAACACGCCTTATCTCTTCGTAATAATTTTTATTAGCAACCAGAACCACTTCCGCCATCTCCAGTCCAGCCTTCGGACCATAAATGACTTCCCCTGTTTCCATGCATTTTCCCTCTAATGCCTCCTGTTTGTCGATTACACAATCTACAGTACAGGAACTGCCAGCCGCCTTAAGAAATTCCCTTCCCTTTTTTCCGGCTCCCCACAGTGCGGTCTTCTTTCCCGCCAATTTATCAAAAAGCCTGTTTAATCGCCCAGATATCCGCTTCTGGCAATAATAATTAATATAACTTACTGTTTCCTCTATATTTTGATCAAGCCACACATTATCATTTTCAAACATATATTGAATAAGATCAGGCTCTATATTCCCATAAAAATATGGATTATCCTTATAATCAGGAAACCTCCTATGCATCTCCTCGGCAAGATACTTCATATAGCTTTTGGGCGGATTTGAAAACTTTCCACGATAAACCCCATACATCCCCCATGCATAAAAGTATTTAGTAAACATTGCCTCCACTTCTTCCGGGTATTTTTCCGTAATGCCCCTTCTGTCACATTCCTCAAGCAAAAGCAGCAGCGCCTTTGCTTCTTCTTTCTGGTATTCCGCATCAGTTTCATGAGTAATAGAATCTTCTCTCTGGTAATAGTAATAATATGTATTTTCCACCCGACCCAGACAATCTGCATAGTAAGTATACATAGGGCAGAGCGCCATATCCTCATATACCATTTTTTCCTGAAAAAACAAATCATTATCCATGATTAATCCCCTGCGGATCAAACATGCACAGGCCCCCGCCCCAGTAAGAAGCAAGTTTGCCTTCCTCTTCGCCTCATTTAATTCCCCACACAACTGCGGATATATATTCGGTCTGGATTCATTCCCCATATCTGTCACCATCATATAATCCGCATACACAATATCACTTTCAGTGCTTATTGCCTTATGGTACAGTTTTTCGATATAGTCCAAATCAACCCAGTCGTCACTATCCACAAATGCCACATAATCCCCCACTGCAATTTCCAGCCCACGGTTTCTTGCCCCACCTAGACGGACATTTTCTTTTAAGAAAATACATTTTATGATTTTCGGATAATTCTGCTGATACTCCCTCATAATTACATCTGACCCGTCTGGTGACGCATCATTCACCAGAATGATCTCAATATCCTGCATCGTCTGGTTTACAAGGGAATCAAGACACTTCCGTAAATATTTCTCCACATTATATACTGGCACAATAATACTGACCTTAGGCATCTTTCTCTACTCCTTTGACATTCCTGAATTCCAATATCCTCCCATACTCCTCTATAAAGTCCACTTCTGCCCATCTAAGACCTTCATCAATTCCTGCACTAGCGCCCCCGACGCATCCTTCCGCCCGTCCCGGAACATCTGACTTGCCAGCTTATCCCTTTCTTGCTTATACAGGTTTTCATCTGTCAATGTATCCAGCACGGCCTCCTGTAGTTCTTCAAAGGAAGCCGCCTTTCTTCCGGGCGTATATGTCTCATAGTCAAAGTACATCTCCCTTGCATCCCTGAGATATTCCTCCAAGTCATAGTCAAAAAACACAATCGGTTTCCCACTGAGGAGATAGTCAAAATAAATCGAAGAATAATCTGTAATTAAAAGGGATGAATACGGGATAAATACATACGGATCCGTATCCGCATCTATCAAAATAATATTTTCACTCTCTATCTCTTTAAACTTTTGCCGCAGCTTTGACTTTGGGTGGAGCTTCACGCAGAGCAGCAGCTGGTTCTTCTGCAAAAAATCATTCATCTCTGCTAATGCCACTACTTCAAAAAATTTAATCTCGCTATCACGGAACGTTGGCATATAATAGAGCATTTTAAAACTGCCTTCTTTAGTTTTTTCCTGAATCCGCAGCAGCAGCCTCCGCTCCAAATCTGTATACAGCAATTGCAAGTTCTCAGACAAAATACTGTCATTCCTCGGATAACCGCAAACCAGCACCCTTTTTGTCCGAAATGCGGAAGAAAAAATCGGCTTCATAAATTCTGATGTAGACAATATATAATGATGCGGTTTTTCATCTGACAGGTTCCTTGGAAAATTCCTCCACCTGTCCCACAGATTCTGCGGATGGCGGTATCTGTCAAAAATATTGTCCGCCTGAATCTTTTTGAGCGGTATCCCATGCCACAGATTTACCTTTACGGCTCCCCCACTCTGCCAGAAATTAATGTCTTTCGAATAATTGTCAAAAAGGTAAAGCTTTCCGCGCAACGCATACCATATTCCTGCTAATGAATGATATCTGTACGCTTCATATCCGTTTTCATTAAGAAAATCCACAATTCCTTTGTTACGGCTGATCCAGACCGGCCGTATCCCCAGCTCCATCCTGTGCTGGCTGGCATACAGATACAGGTACCTCGGGTTATCCGCAAACCTCCTGCCAAATGTACTTCCAAAAAGCCATATTCTCCTATCCCTCGGCGCCAAAAAGGATAACCAGTATAGCGGCAGCAGCAAAAGCTGCCCCCAGTATTTCAGCCACTCACTAAACTTTCCCATATCCCGACGCCTTCCCCTTTACTTTTGCCAAATCTTCCCTGATCTGTGTGGAAGACACCTCCGGCGTCCTTGCAAGGTACTGCACATCTACGCCCTCCTCGCGCAGGAAGTCGAACGCCCCTGCCCAGTCATCACCTATCACAAAAGTATCAATATGGTATTCATGCATATCCCTGCGCTTCTGCTCCCAGTTCTCCTCCGGAATCACCAGATCCACATAGCGCACAGCTTCCAGCAGGGCTTTCCGTTTTTCGTAGCCGAAGTAGCATTTTTTCTGCTTTTCCTTCCAGTTGAACTCATCCGTCGAAAGCGCGACGATTAAGTAATCACCGAACTCCTTTGCTCGGCGCAGCAGGTTGATATGCCCGTAATGTAGCAGATCGAATGTACCGTATGTAATCACACGCTTCATATGAAAACCCTTTCTTCCCGTGTGGGGAAATCTCATCCTGCTGGCGCAGTTTTTTGGAGCAGCATTTCAGCTGCTTCGGGAAACCACCCACACATTTTTACCACATAACAAAAATTATG
>RAYF01000004.1 GCA_003611745.1 bacterium D16-36
TGTTTCTATTATACCTATTATACTTTTTTGCTGGAAAATTTCCATGTCTAACTTGTACTAATTATATTCTAACACCAAAGCATTGAGGAAATGGATTATTCGATCAGGCAGGAGTATGAAGTGTTTTTGGCAGACCAGATCAGTAAAAATAGCAGACGTACTTATTTGAACGCTTACGATAAAATCAGACGACACTTTATCGGACAGCAGATGCAGACGCTGGCGGGACGGCAGAAATACCAGTGGCAGTATAGGAATGAGATTTTATACCTGCCCTATCATCCCGAACGGGAAGTGGCAGAATCTTTTATGGATAGCAGACAGCGGGAGATTCTGGAGTGGGATTTTACAAAGCATTGTCCGGAGCAGTTAAAGCGGCAGATATTTGTAGCGTTGAATTGCGTGATAGAAAATTATGCGGACAGAAATATCCGAAGAAACCGATTGCTGGCATTACAGTATTTCTATGGCTTCTGCGTTAAAAATAGAGTGGACGATATTGAGACACTGGAATCAGAGCAGATGGAAAAGTACAAAAACACATTAAATCTAAAATTTAATGGGAAAAAAGTTCCATCTGTCTATGAGCATATTATAGGCATCGCAAGAAAGTCAGTTTTTTTGAATGCAGAGGAAATCCACTGGCAGGCAAACGTATGGTATCTGGAACGGTTTCATATCACGGAACGCAGGAGGGACCCCTCAAAATCACTGGAAAGCATATCCTTTCTGGAGATAGCGGTCCGGGAGAACCGGAAATATGCGAAAGAGTATATGAAATATGAACTGGGCATTACCGGGCAGGCATTAAGCACGGTAACCAGAAGATATCGGTTTATCCGAAACTTCCTTGACAACCTTGACAAAGATGTCAGGAAGTGTACGCATGAAGATATTGAAAAACATATCAAAAAGCTGCAGGAAAGCGGGATAGTTCCCAAAGGGTTTAATGAAAGGTTATCGGGCATCCGTCATTTTTTCAAATTCCTCGAAGTCAGGGGGCATATAAAAAATGTGCCGTTTCGGGTGGAATATTACTGGAAAAAGGAACTTCCCGTACATCACGACAGAAGCGTGGAGTATGAGGTTTATATGGATATCATACGGAAACTCCACCGTTTTCCAGAGCATCTCCGGTGTATGTTCCTGCATCTGTGGTGCATCGGCCTGCGGGCAAGCGAGGTATGCACCCTAAAAGGAAACGCCTATTACCGACAGGGAAAGGATGCGTGGATTCAGGTCTATCAGGTTAAGATGAAAACATACAAAAGGGTTCCAATCCCGGAGGGGCTGTACCGGATTATGCAGGTATATTTGAAAAAGAACCGGATTGGACCAGATGAATATATTTTCAAGGACAGCCGTAACGGTGCTTGTAAATACCAGACATTCCGTCACCAGATGATAACGTGTTGTGAGGAAAATGGCATTGCAGAGGGAAATTATATCTTCCAGTCCCATGATTACCGCCATACGGTGGCAACGATGTTCTATGATAACGAGGTATCCATCCAAAGTATCCGTGATTATCTCGGACATGCTTATGAGGAAATGACGCGGCAGTACATTGACTATATGCCCAAAAAACTGGCAGAAGCAAATGAGGAATACTTCAATGATCCGGAACATGATCTGGCATTCGGACTGCGGAAAGGAGAAAACGATGAATCCGAACAGAATTTATTATAGCGAGCTGAAATGTTACGCAGAGGCAACAGAAAAACAGAGAAAAACAAACTATGTTTCACACTTTTATGACATGTCGGGGATTGCATCGGAAGGTCTGAAAAAGGAATTAAAGAGATTTGTGCTGCACCGAGGGGAAAAGGTATCTTTTGCAACAATTTTAAGTGATAAGATTCTGTTTCGGAGGCTTGTATGTTTCCTCGAAAAAAAGGATACCAGCCGCATAAAAAGTTTTCTGGAGAGGAAACCAGAGAAATGGATGAGACAGTTCAGGGGCTGGCTTTTGCAGAACGGGCATCCGCTGACCATGAAAAAAGTGAATGTTTATGGAAATGAACACATGGTGGATACCAAGCAGATTAAATATTTTGAGAGAATCCTGCGTTTTTTACAGCCTGACGATGAACGGGATGAGAGGGAAAAAGACATATGGGAACTGGACAGACTTGATCTTGCGATACGGTGTAACCCGATTTATAACGTAAAAACATTAAATTTCACCAAAATCAGTCAGCAGGATATGCGGGAGGAAATAAAGAAAGCGGTGTACCTGCGTCTGCAGTACGAAGCGCTCGGAACAATACAGAACGGAATGAATGCCATAAGGCATTTTTCTATATATCTGCAAGAAAAACATCCCCAAGTGCAGTCTTGTGCGGAGATAGACAGGGGGATTCTGGAAGCATACCTGATATACCGTATGACGGAATGCACTCCCAAGAAAGGGGCGAGCAATCAGGTATTGAGTCTGCGTTCCATGCTGGAAACAGTAGGAAAATTGTACCAATACCCCCAGCTTGACAGGTTATTCCTGAATACAGACATTCCGCCGGAGGAACAGCCGGAGTTCAAGGTGTATTCGGAGAATGAGATGATAATTCTTAATGCCCATATAGCCAGAATGGACGAGCAGATTGCAAGATGTCTCGTGATACATCAGATGTTAGGTACGAGAATATCCGACACACTGACGCTTCGAAAGGACTGTCTTTACAATGAGCATGGACAGAATATGATCCGAATTCATCAGGTCAAGACGGATACCTATGAAAAACCAATCAGCCGGGAACTGACCATGCTGATACAGAAAGCGATTGACTATACCATAGAACGGCATGGAGAGACAAAGTACATATTTGTCAATGAGAATGATGTCAGCCGTCCGCTGCAGTATACCACGATAAAGTATAAAGTTTTGGCCATGATCCAGAGGGAGAAGCTGCGGGATGACGATGGAAAGCCGTTCGGGTTTAACTCGCACATGTTCCGGCATTATTACGGTGTAAAGCTGACGGAGATGCATTTGGATGACTGGACGATTGCAAAGCTGCTAGGACATAAGAGGGTGGGAAGTGTACAGCACTACCGGAAGATGAGCAATCAGCTTATGGCAGATGAAACAAGGGCGGTGAGGGACATGATGACAAAGATTATTTACGAAAATCTGGATGGATGGAGTGAGGAATATGAACAAATACGACACGATGGTTACCAAGAACCGGCAGCGGAGTGAGGAAAAGATTGCACAGGCAAGGAAAGCAATCCGAGAACTGCAGATGGGACAGGAGCGGATCACCGTCCCCAAGCTGATGAAAATGACGGGACTTTCCAGAGGGTTCTTTTATAAGAATCCCACTATCCGCAAAGAGATGGATGATGCAGTGCAGAATCAGGCAGGGTTAATTGATCCCCGCCGGGCGATTATTGACAGGGCGATGGAAGGGCGTCTTGCACTGCTGGAACAGCAGGTAAGGGAACTGCAGAGGGAGAATGAGGAATTGAAGAAAAGGAATGCGAAGCTGCAGAAGGCGGTGGATAGGAAGGATTTGAATTTTATTAAGAATTTGTAGGCTTGAAAAGTGGGCATGCAATTTTTACTTATATATTTTTGAAAATGGTACGGCAGAGCTTCAATATTCAGTTGAACTGTGGCATAATATTTGCAGATTAGATATTTTTCTTGGTACATATTAGTAAAAACAATTGACACAACTTGTAATAGTTGTAGTTTGGATTAACAATATGAGAAATGAGGGGATTGAAATGCAAATAAACTGGGAAAATTTTGCTTCATATAACTGTAATGCACAGGGGATTCGGTTTAAATTTGAGGACCTGTGCCGTCAGTTATTCGCTAATGAGAATCTCTCCGGAAATAAGCAGTTCAAGTACCTTCATGCCAATCCGAATAATCATGGACTGGAAACAGAGCCTATCTATGATGAAACGAATAAACGCTGGATTGGTTTTCAAGCAAAATTTTTTGATCAGGATGTGCGTTATGAACAGATAAAGCATTCTGCAGAAAAGACAGTCGAATACTATACGGGTAAGGAGGGAATTGTTGATCTCGTATTCCTTTTCTGCAATAAACCTATTATGTCTACAGCAAATGGATATACAAATGCAGTAGAAGTTTTGAAAAAGGCAAATATAGATGTGCAATTGATTACAGATACAGCGATTCTCGATCTCATACGGAACAAATATTCTTATCTCGGCTTATACTATTTTGGTAATCAAACGATTCAGCGGGAATGGTTTGTAACTCAAAAAAAATATATGTTAGACGAACTTGGAGAGCGCTATAATCGAGATTTTAATGTTGAAACTGCGTTTTCAGATGAGCTTTCTTTGTTTATTCATGACCGAAGGGCGGCAGAATTTCTTAATGCGAAGAAAATAGAATTACTTGGTAAGATAAAAGAACTGTCATACCAAAGCAATAAAAAGGATTATTTAAAGACACTGGAAAAAGCTGTGTCAGCTCTTCCAGATGTGGATGTTGAAACGTTGTATTATTCCATTGAGTGGAGTAGCGAGGTACGATTATCTGTTGTCTCTTTTTTGGATAACATGGCCGAAGAATGTAAAAAGTTGGAGATAGAGCAGAATGAAAAGCATATGCTTTTTCAGGATAGAGAAAAGGATCAGAAAGTACGACAGGAAGCGCAAAAAGAATATCATGATTTGGGGAGACAGATTCATGACATAGATACATTGATAAAACTTCCAGATAGGATAGCAATCTCTGAAAGAGAAAAACAGTTGCTTTATGGAGATGTATTGGCTATTTACGGAAAAGCCGGAATTGGTAAGTCACAGTTGTTGGCTTCAAAAATGCAGAATCTTTTTGATGAGGAGCGAATAGGGCTGTTATTGGTGGCTGGCATCTATTTTACTGATGATCCAATCCATGAGCAGATCATGAAAAATTTAAGGCTTGATTACAGCTTTGAAGATTTAATCGACATCTTGGAAACTATCGGTGAAAGAGATAATTATATTGTACCAGTTTTTATAGATGCTCTAAACGAGACATGGAATAGAAAATTGTGGAAATCGGGTTTGCCTTCTATTATAGATAAGATTAAAAAGTCTCCGATGGTTAAAATGATTCTATCTTATCGGCTGGAATATCAAAAGTTGATTTTACCGGACTTTCTTCTGGAAGGCCGGGGGGATGTTATAACTATGCTACATAGAGGATTTGAGGATAACAGTATCTCAGCAGCAAGAGAGTTTTTAAACCATTATAATATCCCATTTACTCCTTTGGAATATTTTGGATATGAAATGTCGAATCCTCTATTTCTCACTCTTTATTGTAAGACATATAATGGCGAAGAGGTTGCTTTACCCACATTGTACGATCGAGTGATTGAACACGCCAACGGCAATATTTCCCGGTTTCTCAGAGCGGAATTGAGGCTAAAGGGGTATACAGAGGATGATGATATACTGAGTCCTTTGATTACAGAAATTGCGGAATGGTTGGTATCACATGATAAAAGCTCCATTTCTCAAAAGGATTTGGCGCAGTTAAATTATTGGGCAGAATTTGGACTAAATGCAGCATCTTTTGTGCGGCATCTTGTAAAAGAGCATATTCTTCATGATTTCAATTTTGAAGGAGTGGAAACATTGTATTTTGCTTATGATCAGATGAACGATTATTACTGTGCAAAAACAATTATTCAAAAAAGTCAAATGAAAGGTGAAGTTCGTCAGTATCTGTCCGATAAAATTTTAGGAATTCAAAATGGGGAATTGGGCAATTCATGGAATGTGGATTTGTTCGTTAATGCCTGCACATTATATGCAGAAAAATATGGCGAAGAGTGTATTGACATAATCGATGTTTTGGAAAACGCTGATGATAAATGGCAGGTTTTTTCAAGGTATATCGATTCATTTCAATGGCGGGATATTCGATATATTCCAGCAGATAATTTTATGGATATGCTGAAAAAATATCCATGCAGCCCAGACGACTTATGGACGATGCTGATCGGAAATAGTGTAAAGGTGTCACATCCATTTAATGCTGATTTCCTTCACCATTTTTTATTAGGATATAAACTAAATAAAAGGGATTATCTTTGGACGGTTTATATAAATAAAATGACAAGAGATGAAGATAACAGAATAGTACAGCTTATTCAAATGTATGACAAGGGAGGTAATCTCGAAACAACAAATGAAAAGCAGATAGAACTGCTTTTGACCCTTTTTGGATGGATTTTGTCTTCATCCAATCGATGGCTTAGAGATTATACCTCAAAAGCGATGATAGAGATTTTGAAAGAGCATTTTCATCTATGTCAGATTCTTCTTGAGAAATTTAAGAATGTCAATGACCCTTATATAATTCAACGTCTGTATGGAGTTGTGTTTGGTGCTTGCTGTAAACGAACGGATGGGAGAGGATTTCAGGCATTAGCGGAGCATGTTTATCGTGAGGTGTTTGATCAAGAGAAAGTATATCCAGATATCCTGCTTAGAGACTATGCACGGTTGATTATTGAGCTATTCCTCTATGAAAATCCAAAATATATAGGCGAGATAGTTCGAGAGAAGATTGTGCCTCCGTACAGTTCTGACCCTATTCCGGAAATAGAAGATCAACATTATCTGGAGAATGATTACAATGGAGCAATGTTTTGGCTAATGCATTCGATGCGTTTTGAGGGGATGGGTATGTATGGAGATTTTGGACGTTATGTTTTCCAGAGTGCTCTTCGCAATTTTGACGTGGATGACAAGAAGATGTTCAATTATGCTGTTTACTATATCCAGACGGAACTCGGTTTTTCCGAAGAATATTTTGGAGAGCATGACCAGCGTTGTGGCAGTTATGATAGACATCAGACTAAAAAGGTTGAAAGAATTGGCAAAAAGTATCAATGGATTACAATGTATAATATGCTGGCCCGTATTTCTGATCATTGCAAGATGATTAATCGTTGGAATTATCCAGAGGAAGAAGATGTTCAATTTGAGGGAGCATGGGAGCTCTATGCCAGAGACTTTGATCCAACTCTAAATCAAAGTTTTATGATTTGCAACGAAGCACCGAAATTTGATGTGTTGGATGAACTTTCGACCAAGGGAAAAGAGGAAAATAAAATCGTTGATATTTCCACAGAGGATGCACAGAAGACCTGGCTCGAAACAAAAGGTATCTTTTTTGATAAATTGAAGGATACATTAATTTTAACCGATTATAATGGGACAAAGTGGATATGTTTGACAAAATACTGTGACACGGGGCGTAAAGACCTAGATACAGAAAAGTTGTTGGTATGGAGCTGGCTATATGCCTATTTCATCAGCCCGGAACAGGCAGATGAGCTTTCCCAATGTATTACAAAGGGGAGAACGGTTATTACACATGGTACAGCATCACACAATGAAACATCGACTGTTTTTAACAGAGAATATCCTTGGTCACCGAGCTGTCGGGAATTGAATGCATATTCTTGGGTGGATGCTCAGATTAAAGCCGGTGAGTATGAAACGGTTACAGAAACGGTACAAGCTAAAGGGAAAATCAGAAAACAAGAAATTGAGAAAGAGATTGGGAAAATTCTTCATGCAACAACAGATTTGTTATGGGAAGAAGAATATGATGCAACAAAAGAAAATGCAATTTCTATAAGCCTGCCATGTGCTAAGCTTATTGAAATAATGCATTTAAGGCAACAGAATGCAGATGGGTTTTATTATGATACGAACGGAACTTTGGCTGCTTTTGATACGGACCTGACTCAAAAAATTAACAGTGTTGTTGTCCGTAAAGATATTCTGGATATTTTTCTTGAAAAAATCGGGATGAAGCTTGTTTGGCTGGTAGATGCTGAAAAAGAAATTCATGCTGGGGATTATTCCATTTCAAAATGGAGTGATTGGGAGGCTGTATTTATTTATGAAAGAGACAGTATAGCAGGTGAAATCCGTAGAATTCAAAAATAGGAACGCTATAGAAATGGATTAAATTCTGGAGTGATGAGTGTTTAAAATGGATTTAGATTTTGCAAATACTTAGAATGGCAACACAAATATGAGATACTTTAATTTGAGACAACAGTGTTGACACAAGTTTGAAAGGTGGTAGATTTTGTGAAAAATGAAATATCAGGGGCAGGCAATCTAATTCAGATTATTAGTCAATCAAGGCAGAATGCTCTGAAAAAGGTTAATGAAGAGTTGATCCAGATGTATTGGAAAGTAGGAGAATACTTGAGTACAGAATCCATAAAGGCATCCTTTGGAGATGCATATATAAATACGGTTGTCGAAGAAATCCAAAATGCATTTCCAGGTATCAAAGGATTTAACAGGCGTGGTCTGTATCGTATGAAGAAATTTTATGAAACTTATGCAGATGATGAATTTGTGACAACACTGTTGTCACAAATAAGCTGGTCAAATCATCTGGCAATAATTTCTAAGGCTAAAACGCCGGAAGAACGGCATTTTTATATTGCTCTTTGTATAAAAGAAAATTATTCAGCACGGGAATTGGCTCGTCAGATAGACAGTGGATATTATGAACGATATATGTTGTCCAAGGAAAAATTGTTACCTGAGCCGATAAAAGGATTAAAAGAAAATCCGTTTCTGGATTCTTATGTGATAGAATTTCTGGATTTGCCATCTAACTTCAAGGAGCTTGATTTAAGAAAAAGCCTGATTAGAAATATGAAAGATTTTATTCTGGAGGTTGGCAGAGATTTTACGTTCATTGATGAAGAATTTAGAGTTCAGGTTGGCGGTGAAGATTACAAGATTGACCTGCTTTTCTTCCATCGGGGCTTACAGTGCCTTGTAGCATTTGAATTGAAAATTGGGAAATTTAAGCCGGAGTATATATCGAAAACGGATTTCTATCTGGAAGCTCTTGACCGCCAGAAGAAAAGGAAAATGAGAATCCAAGTGTTGGAATGATATTATGTGCATCTAAAGATGATGAAGTTGTTGAGTATGCTATGAGTAGAACATTATCTCCGATGATGGTTGCCGAGTATCAACTTCAACTGCCGGATAAAAATATACTGCAGAAGAAATTGCAGGAATTGATTAATATACCCTTATTAGAGGATGACATATCTAAACAAGATGAGAATTAGAGGTTTTTGGGAAAGAACAATATAATAGGAAAAAATCAGGTGTTTGGTATTGTTGGACAGAGTGGAATATTGAAGAACCGTGACGCAAGATAAGTGACACGGTGCACACTTTTGTATAGCGTTAAAGCCCGCATTTTCAACGCATAACAGAGACTGACTCCATTTTATTACCCAGGATGGTAGGCGGTTAGCCCTCTCCAGAGGGACTGTGCCCCTCCGTTTACATAGAAACCCGAAAGGGAATCTGGGAAAGGAGGGCTGAGCTAATGGATATTTTAGGACTTATGGCAGTATTAAGCTTTGGCTTGACCTGCTCTCCATCGTGGTAGGCTTCAGACGGTGCCCCATGTCTTCCAGATAATTTTCTACGAGGGAAGAAAAGAGTATGTCGCTGGTATTCTTTTCCTGATCCAAAAACGACCGTTCATACTCTTTTGCCTCGCTTTTGGGAAATAACACAAATGCAACGTTGCGTTCCCACAATCCAACACAAATAGGCTGCAAAACCTGCCTTTTTGGTATTGTACACCTGCTGCCCAACATTATGCTATACCGAACGTTCGCTTTTTCACGAAACGAAAAACGAATAGCCTTTTTATTGCAACGTTGCATTTTCCACGGAAGGAAAACGAATCAGAGGCGGAGCAGTTTGCAAGTGCAGGAGGGGGACATTATTGAGCCGGAAGAACTGGAAGCCGCAGCGTATGAATATGTCAGGCTGTATGGCGACGGCGGGGAAATGCACGGAGGGGCGGCGTTGCCGTACTCATTGAAAGTGTTGTTTTTACGGAAGAGAAAATGCAGGCTGGTGGATAGGGTTTAAGGTTACAGACGAAGAGGTATGGCAGAAAGTCAAAAACGGCACCTATCCAATGTTCTCCATTGAGGGAGAGGCAGAGAGAGTGGAGGTATGATATGGCAGTTTTTATGCAAAACAGTGACACATAATATAAATCATGGTAAAATGGGAATGCGGAAGTAGCCGTGTTACAAGGTGGTAGCCTCCCTAAACTTGGAAAAGAGGGGAGGTGGTGCGCATGAGTACATATGAAGTTTTAAACCTGCTGTTTTTGGGCGGGACGTTTCTTGTCGCATTGCTTGCCTACATAGATAGGACGAACAGGCGGAAATAAATAAAGCCTACCTTGTAATCTTGCCGGATTAGGTAGGCTTATGACTAACGAGGCTGGCCACTTTGTGGGCGGCTGCTTCCTTTTAAACAATATACCATACTGCCGGGCTGTTTTCAAGTGCCTTGATGGGATTTGGCGGCTTGTACGGCGTTTGGGCTGGTAATAACAGAATATTGGTAATCAGCAGGGCATCCTCCGGGATGCCCTGTTTGCATTATAAAAATAATGAAAGGAGGATGAGGGGGTGGCAACAAAACTGAAAAACCTCAAAGTCAGGAAAGTTGATTTTGTGGACGAGGGCGCTAACCCTGATGCCGACATCAAAATAAAAAAGCGGAAGCAAAACAAATGATTGCAACGTTGCAAAAGTCTGAGGGTGCCCGTGGTGCGTGCAGGGGCTTCATTTTGCCGCTTTAATAGCCGGAATGATAGAATTGCCATTCAGCATTACAAAGGGGCTGTATGGGCAAAATAGGACAGACGTTTTCCTAATTCTCGTCCCCCGCTGCCAAATTCTCTGCTGATTGTTATAATCATTTTATTGTTTTCCATTTGCTTTTCCTCCATTTTCTTTGTTTGAATATAATTTTGGTTAGGACATAATTTATGCTTCCATTGGCAATTCATTTTTCTGTATGCTTAGTTTTTTGTAAGTGTTGATATACAAACCGGCGGCAAGTGCCAGTGAAAGTATATCAGCTACCGGCTGCGCCCAAATTAAACCATTAAGCCCTAAGGCAGTTTTCAGAATGAACAATGCGGGAATAAAAATAATTCCCTGTCTGCTCAAATTGATAATTAGTGAAGCCGTGGCTGCACCCATAGCCTGTAAAGCATTGGTAAGGACATAGAACACGCCAAACAGGAAACTTGTTGTAAGTAAAATTCTTGCAAAGGAAACGGCATAATCAAAAGCGGTAACATCTGTTAAAAATGCGCTGACAATCTGATTTGCAAACAGATAGCAGACTGCAGTTAATACAACGCCTAAAATCAAGGAAAAAATCATAGAGAACTTAAACACGTCATTGAAGCGTTTCCATAATTTTGCACCTACAAGATAGCCAAGCAAAGGCTGTACGCCCTGTCCTAATCCCATACATACCATTCCTGCAATAATGACAACTTTCATGGCAACGCCCATTCCCGCAATCGCCATATCGCCGTATTCTGCCATTTGGCTGTTGATGATGATTTGTGAAACGCTCATTAGCAAAGAGCCTAATGCGGCGGGGATACCAATTACAAGTACGTTGCTGCAAACCTTATCTTTTAATGTAAAGTCTTTGATATTGATACTAAGTATTGACTTCCCACGGAGAAAATAGAAAATATAGTAACCTGCGCCGAAAAGGTTTCCTATTACCGTAGCGATTGCTGCGCCTGCAATATTCCAGCCAAAGCCTAAAATCATAACCGGGTCAAGAATAAAATTCAGAAGATTTCCAAGAAGTTGTCCCATCATAGCTTTACCGGCTTCTCCCTCGGCACGGATTATATTTGCATAACAGTTTGAAATCAACACGAAAGGACCGCTACACGCCACGATACTTAAATAAGTTTTTGATAAGTCCCATGTATCAGAACTTGCCCCGATCAGTGACAGGATAGGGTTCATAAAAATCAGAAACAGGGCAGCCATTACAACGCCGACAACGATACAACTCCACATACAGAAAGAGCAGACTTTTTTTGCGTATTCCTTTTTTCCCTCTCCTAAAGCACGGGATATGACTGATGTGCCGCCGATACCGAAAGCCGTACCTACCGCCATAAACATTAAAAATACGGGCGTTGCAAGCGAAACAGCCGCAACCTGTAAAGCGTCATGCGTCTGCCCGATAAAGAATGTGTCAGCTAAATTGTAGACCAATACCATTAACATAGCTGCTATTGCAGGTAAGGCGTTTTTGAATACTGCCTGTGAAACAGGGGCTTTGATGAATACTTCCATTGATTTTTGATTATCCATTATTATTCCTCCTAACATAATTGCTTGCGATTGATAGTTAGCGATTAAAAAGAGCGTTTTTTTGTCTGCCCTATACAGGCAGACTTTATATATCCTTGCTTATTAGATTTATTTTTTTTAGTAAGGACAAAAGCGTTTCTACTTCTCCTGCTGAAAGATTTTCTAAAAGTTTTTGTTCCGTATCTTCCATTTCCTGCTTTGCTTCGTTGCAGAATTTTTCTCCAAGAGGAGTAATTTCAACATACTTTATACGTTTATCGTCCTTATCTCCAGAAACATGAACAAGTTTTTTCTGTTCCAAGCGGGAAATCAGTCCGACTGTTGTGGATTGTGCCAGTGACAGACGTTTTTCCAATTCCTTAAAAGTGGTTTTTTTTGTGGGCATATTTAATATCTCAATTAAAGCGGACATTTGAGAAAAAGTAAGGTTTGTTTCTTTTAGCCGGGTATTTGCCTTTTTCTCAAAAGCGTTGTTTATTTGACGTATTAATATTCCGCAATGATTTTGCTCATTCAATGCCAACCCTCCAATCTGTGAAAGAGAATAGCACACTTTTTGGAGAATGTCAATAGTAAGCGATTGATTATTAAAAAAAAGAACTTTGGAATGGCAATCCGCAGACTGCCATTCCCCGGCGTTTCATTACGCCATATCTTCAACAGGCAGGAACACAAGCCCGGCAAATTCTTCCTCGGTCAGTTTCTTTAGCTTTTCCGCTGTGCGCTCCGCAAGCTCCTGTATTTCTGCTTTCATGCAGGGCAGGGCGGCGGTTATTGCCGCCACCGTATCATTCCTTGTTTTCCTCCTGTAACAGCAGATAAGGTTTGTTTCCTCAAAATTGAATTGTCCCATGCGCTTATACCTCCGTTATGAAGTGACTTTTGTCAAGAGGTAAATTCAAAAAATTACAAACTTTTTTCTCTGACAAAACCCACATTTTTTCTGAAGATATCAGGAAGAAGCCTCTGGCATGACAGTTCCCGGCATTTGGCCATTCCGTTATTCGTGGATTGGTTACCTACAGGTCAATGGTCCGCCGTAAGCCCTGCTGTCCAATAGCGTGGATCAATGTACTTATACACTGCCGACATTGGGGTACCGCAGATGGCTTGAACCTTGAAGCAGCCAAAGGCCCCTTCCGGATATCTTCTGTTTGCTTTGTTTACAGTTGCTGCTGGTTATGCAGCAGACGACACGACTTCCGGCGTCAGATGGCAGGGGAGGTAATGCAGGGGGAATATTTTCTGCTGGTGCATAAGATTTGATTGACACCGTATATGACACCATTTATAATAATGGCAGGGAGGTAAATGTGAAAAATAAATTTTCACATTACAAAGTTGTGCTGGCGCTCAAATTTGCAGGTATTTTACAGCATCGGAGATTATGATAATGTCAAAATGGGATAAACTATTAGAAAAGATAGGTTCTTTGTCAAAGGATATGCGTTTCAATGAACTGCGTAAAGTGTTGGAAAGTTACGGTTATGAAATGCACCAGCCGAAAGAGGGTAGCAGCCATTGTACCTTCCGGAAAGAGGGATGCAGACCGGTTACCATTCCAATGCATGAGCCGGTAAAGAAAGTATATGTGGAAATGGTTAAGGAAGTAATAGAGAGCGAGGTGGATACGGATGACGCTGAATGAATATATGGAACTGCCTTACCGTATGGAGGTTGTGCCTGATAAGGAAGAAGGCGGCTATGCCGTAACATTCCCGGAACTGCCAGGGTGCATGACCTGCGGAGCAACTCTTGAATCAGCAGTAAGCAATGCGGAGGACGCAAAAAAGGAGTGGCTGTTGGCTGCACTGGAAGAGGGACAGGAGATTCCGGTACCGGACGGCCTGAGTGATTATTCCGGGCAGTTTAAGCTGCGGATTCCCAAAAGCCTGCACCGTCAGCTTTCCGAACAATCCAAACGGGAAGGGATCAGCATGAACCAGTATTGCTTATATCTTTTATCCAGAAATGACGCAATACATTCGCAGGGGTAGGGAATTACAATAGAATAACAAAGTGACGGATGAAAGCATCTAAGCCTTTTAGGTTTGGGTGCTTTTTTTCATGGAAAAAAGGAGATAGCAGGTTTGTGTCTGTACTGCGGCACAAATTTGTATTCATGCGTATAGCCAACGCCAATGATACTGGCTGTGTGGAACTGAGACATTAGAGAAGTGCAGAAAAGAGGCAGATTATGAAAATACAGGATATGATACTTGTCATACAGAACAGTAAGGGCAGCGAAACAAATATGCTGATGACGTTAAAAGAATACAAAGAGGCCTATCTTTTTGTATCGTCTTTATCAAGGGAAACAGGTTCCACTATGAGCAGAGGGAGCATGTGTTTCAGCTGGGGAAGTCCTGCACAACTTCAACGGGACGGATTACAAAGTGATGGGGCAAGGGCTTTCCCTCTGTCTGGGACACGTCAAAAATCGATACGACTTTGAACATGGGAATCTGTATCGCTTTTTCTTCCAAAATCGCTTTTCCGTCCTGATATAGAACCAGAGCCTTGGTGTCCGGGTCACGCTTTATTTCTTCCACCTTTTTCTTAAACGGGGTCGGGGCGATAATCTTAATGCTCCGTTCCCCCTTTTTTACATGGCGGCCAAACTGGTTTTTCCACTTGTTAAATCCGGCTACATGGCTGGCATGGGGCATCTGCATATGGATCAGCATGATATTGTTGGTGGAATAGCTGTGGAACCGGGACATGGTACGAAGATAATTCCTGTAGTTCTCACTTTTAAACAGCTCCTTGATCCCCTGTCCGGGGGCCTGATACCCGCCGTTTTTGCCCGCTCCCTGGCGGCAGCGCGGCGCTGTTCGCTGTACGGCTCCCGGATCAAGACACAGGCTTTCGGAACGGTGTAGGTGTTCTCCCGTTCCTGCCGGATCTGCTCCGGGTATTTCTCCGTCAGACGGGCCAGTTTTTTTTAAGAGCTTCGGGTCATGGGTGTAGACGCTGGCGGTCTGCTCGGCTTGGTTATTCAGCATATGGAGATTATGGAACGCTGCCAGATGGAGTGGTCGCAAAAGGGGACGCACGAAAAGCATTTGTCAGTCTATGATTATGAGAAGAAAATGCGGAAGACGGAGGCAGAAGACATACGATTTCATGAAAAAGTTTACTATCAATGGGTTAAATATGCTGGAGAGTTTTTTGGAATCTGTTTGGGAAAGGGTGCAGTGTTTTTTGGAGAATATTGGTTTTGGCAGCAGGGGGCGGTAGGTGTAGCAAAAAAACAAATATATGTATGGAGCAGGAAACTACTTCGTATTTTAATTGCAGAAAATGTGGCATTATGATGAGTGGCATGTTATACTGTTTATATTGATGTGAATGTTGGACAAAATATAGGAGTGCTTAAGGGATGATATGAAAGAATACAAAATAGAAATTGGCACAGCTTTTTTGTTAGTGCTGGCATATTTTGGGATTGCTCTATATCAAGTCAAATACCCCATAGCAGAGCAACGGGGCACGACTTAGTTTCTCTAAAGGAACCTTTCGGTTTCTTGCAAACATTGCGTTTGGTCTTTACTCTGTTTCGGCCTGTTTTAGACAAGTGTCCACAGGATGCTTAAAACCGTTGCGTACGTGAGAATAAAGGAGATTTGAGATGCTTGGTATTTATTTTAGTGGTACAGGAAATTCACGATATGCTTTGGAAACTTTTCTTAGTCAATATGATGAATCAGCGAAAGTTTTTGCAATAGAAGATGAAAACATAGTAAGCCACATAAAAAGCAATGAACAGATTGTTTTCAGTTACTCTGTGCAGTTTAGTAATATTCCCAAAATGCTTAAAGACTTTGTAGACAGATATCAACAGTTGTGGAAAGGCAAAAAAATCTTTGTAATAGCAACGATGGGGTTGTTTAGTGGAGATGGAGCCGGCATTCTGGCCCGCCGGCTTCGTAAGTATGGAGCACAAATTATAGGTGGCTTGCATTTAAAGATGCCAGACAGTATAGCTGATGAAAAGGCATTGAAACGTCCCATAGAGAAAAACGTAGAACTTGTGAAAGCAGCGGAAAAGAAAATAAACAGAGCAGTTCAGGATATGAAAAATGGGAGGCTGCCCAAAGAGGGAATTGGCTTATTGTATCATTTGGCCGGATTGTTTGGACAGCGTTTATATTTTTATAATAAAACGAAGCAATATACGGATAAAGTAAAGGTTGATACTGGAGAGTGTGTTGTTTGTGGAAAATGTGTGGAGTTATGTCCGATGAAAAATTTGAATATTGAAAACAATATTGTCAAAGCCGGGAATCAATGTACCATGTGTTATCGGTGCATAAACATTTGTCCAAAGCAGGCAATTACATTGTTAGGGAAATTTGTTGTAGAACAGGGGACGATAGAAAAATACCTATGAGAATCCGGAATGAGTGTTGCCATATAAAAAAGTAATTGTTTTGCAGGAAGAAAATTTGTGTTCTATATTCTGGAGGATATATCATGATTTTAGAAGTGAAAGAAGTTCTTGGAAGAGTGCCGGGTTTAAACAATGATTTTAGAACACATAAAGATTGAGAAGTCCGAGAGCTTGTTATGGCTGGGCTGGAGCAGATAAAAGAAGGAAAGACAAAAGACTTTAATGCTGTGTGCGACAGATTGGGGAAGAAATACAGAGATGAGGCAATATCAAATTAGTTTACGGAGTTGACAGAGGAAGATTTGGAAAATGCTGGCGATTACATTGCTTATGAATTGAAAAATCTGTCTGCCGATGAAAATACAGTAAGTGGGATTCGTGCAAAGATAAATTCGACGGTAAAAAAGGAAAATTCTAATAATTATTTCTAAAATTTATTGGAAAGCTGGCGAAAATACGCTATAATGTATTGGTATGGCTCTTTTTACTTTATAGGAAACTGCCCGCTGTGTGGTGGCCACCAACAAGAATTTTCGCAGAAAATTCTTGCTAGGGCCACAAGCGAAGTCTGTGCCCTTTTTTATAGGAGTTGTACCAGTGTACTGCTCAGACAAGGCGAAGCTGTCTGGACAGTCGCTAAGCATGCAAGGCCTCAAATAGCACAGGGCCAGACCGAAGAATGGAAGTGAGGATTAACTTGATAAAACGATATTTTGTAAGGACCCGCTCTCTTCAGGAGGGAATGAGGATAGACCAGTCAATTAAAGACCGTATGGATCGTGTACTGATTGCCAAAGGCACTATATTGGACAGTTATTTGATTGATTCGTTACATAAGCTGGAAATTGGCGGGGTATATATTTCGGAAGGCGAGGAGGACGTTGTACAGGAAAATGCCTTAGATCAGGTTCCTGTTTCTGCTATAGCGAAAAATAATATTTCCAAATACAGGGAAGCGGACCCTGCCAAGGTAAAATTAACGGAGAGTGTTAAAAAACGTGTGTCGGAAGGGATTCAGTATTTGTATAACAATTCCGAGTCGGCGAATTTTACCAGTACAACAAATAGCATAACCAATAACTTAATGAAGGCAATCAATGATAATGCTGCAATTGCGGTTGATATCAATGCGCTTAAGACTAGTGATGAGTACACTTTTAAGCATAGTGTTGATGTGGCAACTATGTCAATGGTTATTGCAAAAAAGCAGGGGCTTAAACAGGAGGATATTTATAATATTGGGATTGCCGGGCTGCTCCATGATATGGGAAAATCTAAAATTCCTCTGGAAATTTTAAATAAGCCTGCGAAGCTGAATGATGAAGAGTTTAAAATTATGAAGAGCCATTCTGTTCTTGGATATGAAATCTTAAAGGAAAAAAATGAATTTACGCCGGCGATTTCGCTTGCGGTATTGCAGCACCACGAAAAAATGAATGGCAGGGGATATCCTATGGGCGTTACCTCTGAAAAAATTACCCCATATGCAAAAATCCTTTCTGTGGTGGATGTGTATGATGCTCTGGTTACAGAACGCCCATACAAAAAATCCCTTTCCCAGCGGACTGCGGTGGAAATGATTATGTCTATGACAGAGGAATTAGATATTACAGCGATGAAAACCTTTCTCAGCAGCGTTATCCTTTATCCTGTTGACAGTACCGTACAGCTCAGCAATGGGGAGATGGCACGTGTCGTGAAAAACCATGCTAATGCTGTCCTGCGCCCTACCGTCGTGGGGCTGACCAGTGGAACAGTTTATGATTTGACAGATGATATCAGTTGTGCAAATATAGTTATTCAATAAAAAAGGGCACAGACTTCGCTTGTGCCCTAGCAAGAATTACTTCGTAATTCTTGTTGGTATACTACCACATATTGAAAACTTTTCTATGGATTAAAAAAGCGCACCGTCTGCGCTGGTGCGCTAGCAAAAATACACCGTCCCTTTCCTTGTTTGGAAGGGGGCGGTGTATTTTTGCTGATTATTTAAGCTTTAAAACCACTACATTTACGGAGCTTGCCGGAACCATTATCTCGAAGCCATCTTCTGGCACTTCTATCTCTCTGGAGACAGGTGCGATATTTTCTGCCTCCTTGATATTAATATTCGGCAGATGAAGCAGCTCGACATCCCCGGTAAGCGTTATCGCCTCCGCCTGTGCCTCGACAGCTAAATCCTGCAGGCTCACCTTTAGAATCTTATCGAAGTAATCTGCATTGACCAGTTTAATGTAAACCTTATCTGAGTCTTTTGTAACAGAATGGTAGATATCCCTATTGTAGCTCTCTAACTTACAGTCAAGCGGTGCTTTCTTCACGCCATCTTTTCCTGTGTAGAAGCAGTGGATAGACTTTCCATTTTCGCCGCCGTAATTGAAAGTTACCTGATATTCCTGCCCTGCAGGTACTGGTTCATCATAGCAGGCTCTTAGATTTCCGGCAAATACACTGGAAGAATAATCTCCCATCGTATAGCCTTCCTTCCCGTCTTTAAATACTTTTAATCCGGTACCATCATTGCCATAGCCAACACAGTATTCCAAAAGATTTAACTTTTCGGTGCTAAATGACTTGTCGGAAACACCTTGAAGCCCCGTACCAACAAAGATTTGGGTGTTCTCTGTCAGTTTTTCAATAGATACGGTTACTGTGTAGTTTTTCCAATCAGCCTGATTTAGATAATATCCGCGTCTTCTGGTTGAATCCCCGATAACCTTCAGGCCTCCATCTACAATGGAGATGTGGTCTTCATCAATGCTAATCGGAAGCAGCGCTTTATTTAATTCTTTTGAAAAATCCTGCTCAAATAAAGTCTCATTTGTCTCATTAGAAACAACGGTTAATTTTTTAAATACTGCCTCGCCTTCGGCAACTGCAATGCTGACGCCGCCGCATGGTTCCAAAAGTTTCTTCCTGCCAGCCTCATAGGTATAATAACTCGTTTCCAGCAGTTTTTCACCGATATTTTCTGCAAACATCTGCTGTACATAAAAATTCGGCGTGCGCCAAACTGAGTCATTATCGAACCAGATTGCGTCCGGCGTCCAGCGGTAAGTTGCATCAGACACTACTTTATTAAACAGAGGTGCAGTTGCTGCAAGCCTTACTACATCTGAATTTCTCTCGAAGCCAGTCATAACAGCCGCTTCTGCTACAGCACCGGCTAATGTGTTTTTATCACTGGAGGCATACTCGCCTACAAATACCTTAGATACCTGGTCTTCTACCAGCTTACCGTTCTCGTATGCGCGATAGTAGTAGTTATAGCGGTCTGCATTTTCCAGAAGGTAATCATTTGCACGGTAGTAATGTTCATCTACAATCGTGCCCAGATAATTCTTTTCATAAGGATACCATGTAACATCTTTTTCAAAACTCTTTTCACCATCCGTAAAGCGCACTGACGCGCCGCCCTTCATATATCCTGCAAGGAATTTCCATCCCTCTTTGTATGCATCATCATCCGCCTGCGCCCCTGCAGTTGAGATAATATGAAGCTCATAATCAGGGTAATTCTTCTCCATATGCAGGTCTATTGCATGTTTAAATGCCTCAAAGCTGGCAAAGAATTCTTCTCCCCAGTTTTCATTTCCGACGCCCAGATAGTGCAGGCCGAATGGTGCCTCATGCCCCATGCTTTTACGGAGCGCTGCCCACTCATTCTTTTCAAAATCTGTGCTGATTGCGAAATCTATCAAATCTGTAAAGTTATTGATATATTTTTCCTGCAGGCTGCCGCCGGCTGGATTGGCATAATCTGAGCGGGCCTGGCATAAAACGCCGCATGCCATTACAGGGAGAGGCTCAGCATTTAAGTCCTCTGCCATCTGAAAATATTCCATGTAGCCAAGGCCGAGTGTCATCATATAGCCCCAGACATTGTAGTTTTCCTTGCGGACTTCTACATCACCGACAGATTCTTTCCAGTCATATACATTTTCCCAGATATAAGAGCCTTCCGAAATACAGCCGCCCGGAAAACGCAGAAATGTTGGGTGCATCTCCGTCAGAACCTGCATTAAATCCCTGCGCAGACGGTAGTTGCTGTTGCAGAGGAAATTTGTATGGGCAGTTTTTGAGGAATCTTCCTCATTGGCCCCCCAGACATTGTCCGGCATCAGGGAAACCATATCGATGGCAGCATCCCCTTCAAATTCTAGGGCAAGCTGTCCCATTACTGTCTGCGATGCTGTCAGTTTGTCAGCAGTATATTTTTTCCATCCATTATCATTTACATCAATCGTAATCTGGTTGCTGACCTCCTGATGCTTCGCATCCTGCAGGGATACATTTATTTTGGCGCCTTTCTCCGATTTGGCCCAGATAGTTAGCTGGTAGCTGTTTCCTTCCAAAAGATTCATGGACAGCGCAAGGTTATTGTCGCAGAAACCTCTATTATATAGTTTTGCACCGCTTTCAACTTCTATGTAATATGCATTTACATCCGGGTCAGTTAAGTGGAAATGTTCATTTAAACCGCCTTCTTTTCTGACAGTTGCTTTCTCTAAATCACCGAACCAGAAGCGCACAGGGTTGTGCAGCCTGCCAGAAGACTTTCCGTTCTCTCCGCTCGCCGCATCATATACTTTATAGGAAAATTCCTCAAAGGAACGGTTTTGGACCATCTCCGCGTAGATACCGCCGTCTGCTGCATTATTAATGTCTTCATAAAATAACCCATACAGTGTTTTGCTGATGTCCAGCACTTCATTATTGCCGTGGATAGTTATCTCATACGCTGCGGTCTTTTTCGGCATTACTGTAACGACAAAATCTTTTTGCAGGGAACTGCTGCCGCACTTAAGCTCTGCCGTAATGCAGACCCCTGACGGAGTTTCCACATGGCTGACTTCCCCGGTGTTAGAGATAATATCCGGGTGGTCGCAGCTCCAGCTCACTTGGACACGGTCTTCCATTAAACTGTGCTGAAACTTAATATCCCTTGTAATAATATTCCTCGGCGGCAGCAGGAACTTGTCTTTTGCCAGCTTCAGGATATCTTCTTCAGATAAGGATTCACACATCAGGCCGATAATATCAACTTCTGAGAGTGCATCTTTGAAAAGGCGGAAATCTGACATTGCGCCACAGAAATCTGCGTCAGCAGGAAACTGGGAATGCCCGATATAGTTATGGCCGTAGTTTGCCGGGTTGTCCAAGGTCTTAAACCATTCTCGCAGCATTTTATAGGTACCGCTGGAAGTCTGGCTGATAAAGCCATCTACCATAAGCTCGCCGTTTAAATAGATTCTAGGTCCGGCACTGCTGAGAGAACCGCCCTTTGTACCTGTCACTGTCATTGCTACATGCATCCACTCATTCAGTGGGCAGTCGTGTCCGGCGTCCGCATAAATATCAGAACCTGCAAAGCAGACACCTCTTAAAAATCTGGTTAAAAAAAGATAAGGCCCCATGTTGCCATTGCCAAAATCTATGATTCTTTCCCACACATCAACTGCCCGTTTGCAGCAAATCCATGTCGATATCGTGAAACCGCCCTCATCGCTGACATCCTTCAAAATATTTTCCGGAAGTTCAAAATAGGAGGCTCCATGTGTCCCGCCCTGAAATACAGCGGCGTTTCGTCCGCATACTTTTTTAATAACCGGCTTTTGCGTTCCCTTTGCCACAGCAGTATTGTTATGGCCGGATGCATCCCTTCCGGCATCGCTGGCATCATCAAATGGATACCAGGCAATCATATTTTTATTCATTCGCTCCTTACTAGTTGACATGCCTTCTCCGCTCCTTTGGTTATAGATTATCGGTCACTCCTGACTTTCCCTTTGGGCAGCAATTTTGCTGTAGCCAGTTCCGCATATTGTAACATACAAAAAATGCAGATTCAATAGCAAAACGAATCAGGCCACGGAAATCAATTTCTGTTTATGGCAGTGAATTAACGGGAGGGAGGCATGTGTAGTTTTCACAGACATAGTAGGTAGTTTTTCCATTGAGCATCCTGTATTCGTCCGTCTCTCCGGGCAATATTTTTATTTCGCAATAGAGCGGAAGCCTGCGGATTATGTTTTCCCTGCTCTCGCCGTCCGCCGGCACAACTGTAATTTTTTTGGCAGGATGCAGATAGATAAGCAGCGCTGTTAAAAATAAGCTGTATCCGGCTGGATAGTGTTCTGCCTCGCCTGACAGGAAGGCAAGCTGCTGTTCTGCTAATTGCCTATAATTATCTTTATCTGTTAGATGTGAAAGTTTTACCAGACAATATGCCATGGCAGAATTTCCGCTCGGGAGTGCCCCGTCGTAAGTTTCTTTCGGCCTTGCAATCAGGCTGCCGTTTTTGTGTCCGCACAGAAAATATCCCAATCCATTTTCATCAGCAAACTGTCCTATGGCCTCGCTGCATATCTGTCTTGCGCGTTCCAGGTAATGATTTTCTGAGGTTGCCTCATAAAGAGAAATTAATGCCGTCGTATAATATGCATATTCATCCAGAAACCCATTGACGGAGCGTATTTTTTTGCGGCAACTGACAAAAAGTGTATTCCCGTCCGCCAGATTTTCTTCAATATAATTTGCGGCGGAACTGGCGGCGTCAAGGTAACACTGTTTTCCTGTAACACGGTACAGCATAGACATGGCACAGATCATAAGGGAATTCCATGATGTCAATATCTTGTCATCCAGATGAAGTCTGGCCCGCTTTTTGCGGTACTGGTATAAAGTTTCTGTTTCTTCAGCAAAATCCTCCGTAAAATCAT
Source organism: bacterium D16-36 (assembly GCA_003611745.1). Classification (GTDB taxonomy): domain Bacteria; phylum Bacillota; class Clostridia; order Lachnospirales; family Lachnospiraceae; genus Butyribacter. Next base: position 23,319 of record RAYF01000004.1, read on the forward strand.
TTCCATTTAAAAGGTTGGGAATATTTTTCCCCTCAAAGTTTCCCTGCTCCGTAATATTAAAATACCTGCAAAATTCCTCTCCACGTTCTTTTCCCAGTATGCTGCAGATTTCTTCAAGGCTCCAGATATAGTATTTTCCTTCCTCCCCGTCACTGTCGGCGTCCTGTGCGGAATAAAAACCACCATCTGGGTCTGTCATCTCCCGCAGGATGTATCTGGCAGTCTGTTCTGCGGTATCCAGATAATTTTTCTGTTGGGATTTTTTATACGCAGCGAGATATGCCATTATCAGAAGGGCATTATCATACAGCATCTTTTCAAAATGAGGGACAAGAAAGCAGTTGTCTGTGGAATATCTTGAGAATCCGTAACCAATCTGGTCAAACAGCCCGCCCCTCCTCATACCGGATAATGTGCCCTCTACCTGTGAAAATGCATCCCTATCCTGATATATCTGCGAATAGAGCGTAAGAAAGATTAAATTGTGCGGCATTGGGAATTTGGGTGCGGAACCAAAACCACCATACTTTAAATCATAGCTCTGTGAAAAGAGGGCTGCTGCCTTTTTTGGCAGATTTTCTTGGATGGCGCTGCCTGTAGTATTTTCTCTGCGGCAGATCTGCCCCGCAACATCGTTTGCAGTTTGAAGCAGTGCCTGCCTGTTGTTTTTCCATTTATCCGCTACCGTGAGAAGTAAATCTTTAAAGCCTATTATGCCGCGGTTTGATTCCGGCGGGAAATATGTGCCGGCAAAAAAAGGCTTTTGGGAGGCAGTCATAAAAATACTCATCGGCCAGCCGCCCCTCCCTGTAAAGGCTTGGCATACTTCCATATATATGCTGTCAATATCAGGGCGTTCCTCCCGGTCTACCTTCACTGATATAAAGTACTGGTTTAGGATGTCCGCTGTCTCCTGCTGTTCAAAGCTCTCGTGTGCCATAACATGGCACCAGTGGCAGGTGCTGTAACCGATACTTAAAAAGACAGGTTTGTCTTCCCTGCGTGCCAGTTCAAAGGCTTCCTCGCACCATGGGTGCCAGTCGACCGGATTCTCAGAATGCTGTAAAAGATATGGGCTGCTTTGGTTTTTTAGGCGGTTGCTCATAACGAAAGTTCTCCTCTTAATTAATATTAGTAGCATAAACAACTGTAATGGAAATATGCACATTATTTAGAAAGTTTCTGTTACTTGTCTGAATGATATGAATTGTGATATACTATTTGTGTTTTGTTTGTCATAAGGAAATAATATGCTAAGGAACTGTCCAAAAGTGGGTTATACTAGCATATCGTTTCCGGTTTGGAGGGGAGAATGGATTTTATAGAAAAGCATTTGTCCACAACACAAATAATTATATTGAGTTTTTTTCTGGCTGACATTGCAGGCGCGCTTTTACTGGCGCTGCCCATATCTGCTGCAGACGGGCGGGCAACGCCATTTATCGATGCCCTTTTTACTTCGACTACCAGCATATGTGTGACTGGCCTTGTGACTGTGACAACAGCATCACATTGGAGCCTGTTCGGGCACATTGTAATTTTAGTATTGATTCAGACGGGCGGGCTTGGTGTCGTTACCATGACTATGACGGTAATGTTAGCGCTGGGGAAGAGAATTACCATGAGAAACCGTATGCTTTTAGGTGATTCCTTTAATATGGACACCCTAAAGGGTCTTGTTAATTTTCTGAGAAGGGTATTTTTTGGAACGTTTATCGTAGAGGGGATTGGTGCGGTGTGTTATCTTCCGGTGTTTGTGCCGGAATATGGTATAGTGAAGGGGATATGGTACTCCGTGTTCCATGCCGTCTCAGCATTTTGCAATGCTGGAATAGATGTTCTCGGGGACAGCAGTTTTATGCCGTATGTGCATAATACATGGGTTAATATAGTTACTATGTGCCTCATAGTGCTTGGAGGTATTGGATTTATTGTCTGGTGGGATATTATTCGTTTTATCCGGCTGAAATCATCTGAAGATACCAGAAGGGCAACAGGCATGCACAATATCTCGCTTCACAGCAAAATAGTACTTTCTATGACATTTTTTTTAATCGTGGCTGGAAGCGTTATGTATCTGGTATTTGAATTCCATAATCCTAAAACGATAGGGAATTATACAGCAGGGGAAAAAGTCCTAGCAGCATTGTTCCAGTCAGTGACGACAAGGACAGCGGGCTTTGCTACGATCTCTCAGGCGGGCCTTACGGCGCCTTCTGTTATTTTGTCTGTCATTCTGATGTTTATCGGAGGGTCTTCTGTCGGAACGGCAGGAGGTGTAAAGACAAGTACCATTGCTGTTATTTTGATGACAGTGATGGCAACTGTCAGGGGACAGGCAGACATTACATGCTTTCACAGACGGGTGTCGGCAAAGACAGTTAGAAAGGCAGTTGCCATTGTGTTAATTAGTTTTATGGCAAGCATCATTGCCTTAACTGCCATGTTTTTACTGGAGCGCGGCAACCCGGCGGACATTATATTTGAGGTGTACAGTGCCCTTGGCACGGCGGGGCTCACTAGGGATTACACGCCTTTGATGGGCATGTCTGGAAAAGTTATTATTACTGTCTGCATGTTTCTTGGAAGGATTGGCCCGATTTCCATGGTAATTGCCTTTACCATGAGGGATAAACAGTCTGCTGTTCATTTGCCGGAGGAATCTATCACAGTTGGATAATGTAAGAAGGGAGGAGAATATGAAAAAATCGGAGGGAAAGAAATCATATGCGGTATTTGGCCTTGGGGAGTTTGGACGGAGTGTTGCGTTGGAGCTTATGGCAGCAGGCGCGGATGTAATGGTGTTAGATAAAGACGAAGACCGTATTATGGATATAGCAGATCAGGTAACGCTTGCCATGGAAATTGATGCCACAGAGATGCATTCTTTTGAGAAGCTGGGGCTGTCCAATATGGACGCCGTCGTGGTTGCAATGACGGGATGCCTTGACGCATGCCTGATGGCAATATTGGCTGCGAAAGAGGCAGGTGTGCCATTTGTACTGGCAAAATCACAAAACAGCACCCAAACGGCTATTTTTGAGAGAATTGGTGCTGATAAGATTGTGATACCGGAGCATGACGGGGGCGTACGGGTTGCAAGAAATTTGATGGCCGGCAATTTTGTTGATTTTATCGAGCTGTCCAGACGTATCCGGATGGTCGAGATGCCGGTTAAAGAGGAATGGGTTGGGAAAAATCTGGTGGAGCTTTCGCTGCGCCAGAGGCATAAGGTAAATGTAATTGCATTCAGGAGGAATGGGGAGCTGGATACAGATATTGACCCGAAGATGCTGCTGCAGAAGGGTGACAATATTTTGATTACAATTGATAAAAAGTATATAAATGAGTTAAATAACTAGCATTTTGATTTCTAGCCGAATGGAGTATGAATACAAGTATTAACGAAGAGGGGAGTGGCAAATATGACAATACAGCAGGAAGTATATGAAAAGATAATGAGATTGCCAGAAGATGGTATTAAATTAATCCTTGTTGTGGCAGATGAAATAGCCAGACAACATGGAATTTTGATTGAAACGGATACAGACAAGGAGAAAAGTTCTTTACTATTAAAAAAGAAAAAAGCATTTCAAAATCTTTTAGAAATGAGGGAACAGTCAACATTTCCTGAAGATTTTGATTATAAGAAGGCGAGGGAGGAAGCTGTGCATGAAAAATATAATTTCACTAATTGATGCGAATGTGATTATAAATTTCATTACAAAGAGAGAAGATCCATATAAGGATGCGTGCTTTGAGGTGATGAAATTATGTGCAGAAAATGCTTTTGAAGGGTATATTGCGTTTCATTCTCTGTCAATTATTTGGTATGTGATTAAAAAGCAGGAAACAGAAGAAAAGGCAAGGGCATGGCTTAATAGTATATGTGATATTTTAACGGTAACGGGAGCAGCACAGGAACAAGTAAAAGAAGCCATAAATAATTCCGATTTCAGGGATTTTGAAGATTGCCTTCAGGATGAATGTGCTGTTTATGCAAACGCAGAATATGTTGTGACGTGTAATATTAAAGATTTTCAATATGCAAAGACATCAGTTGTAACACCAGACGATTTTGTGAAGATTATAACTGACAAAAGATTGAAGAAGTCCGAAGGGAAGAAGGGGCAGTGAAGCTATGGACGTATTGAAAGGAATATGTTATATTTCTATGTAGTATCGTTTTTTACAATACAAAGTTAATTGTACAATGTTAATATAGCACCTATAAAAAAGCAGGGCAACGGCGCCAGAGGGTATGGCCGTTGCCCTGCTTTTTGCTATAAAGCGGATGTCAGTCCGGACGCAGCACTATGGCAGCAGAATGGGGGATGATTATGGAAATGAGAATTGAGGAGCATCCGATTCTGGGTGTTCAGGAAAAAGGAAAAGAAGTTATATTTTTTTTCAATGGGCAGGAAATAAAGGGGTACGAGGGGGAGCCGATTGCGGCAGCGTTAAAAGCAGCGGGAGTTATGGTTCACAGATATACTAAAAAAGAGCATAGGCCTCGTGGGATTTTTTGTGCAATCGGGCGCTGTACAGACTGTGTAATGGTTGTAGATGGAATACCGAATGTGAGGACATGTGTCACTCCATTGAAAAAGGGGATGAGGGTTCAGACACAGGATGGTGTAGAAGCTATGAAGCAGGCTGAGTAAAGCGGCAAGAGAAAAACAGAAATGAGGACAATTTATGAAGAGATATGATTTAATCATTGTGGGTGCAGGGCCATCCGGGCTGTCTGCGGCGGTAGAGGCAGCTAAAAGAGGAATGAGAGTAATAGTTTTTGATGAAAATGATAAACCGGGCGGCCAGCTTTTTAAGCAGATTCATAAGTTTTTTGGCTCAAAGGAGCATAGGGCAAAAATCAGGGGATTTCGCATTGGGGAGGATTTATTAAAAGAGGCGGCGGAATTTGGCGTGAAAGTTGTGCTGAATGCCACAGTTATTGGGATTTATCCGCAAAAGGAAGTTACTGTCCGGATTGAGGGTGTGGTTGAGCATTATAAGGGCGATGCTATTATTGCTGCATCTGGCGCATCCGAAAATATGGTGACATTTGATGGCTGGACGCTGCCGGGCGTGATTGGTGCAGGGGCTGCACAGACTATGATGAATATACATGGCGTGAAGCCCGGCAGAAAAATATTGATGTTAGGTTCTGGAAATGTAGGTCTGGTAGTCAGCTTCCAGTTAATGCAGTGCGGATGTGAAGTGGCAGCGCTGGTAGATGCCGCCCCGCGCGTGGGGGGATACGGTGTCCATGCCGCCAAAGTTGCGCGGACGGGAGTGCCATTCTATTTATCACATACCATTGTCAAAGCTGAGGGGGAAGATCATGTAACAGGGGTTACGATTGCAGAGGTTGACGATAAGTTCCAGTTTATTCCCGGGACGGAAAAGCACTTTGAAGTGGATACAATCTGTCTGGCGGTGGGGCTTTCGCCGATGTCACAGCTCCTTAAGATGGCAGGCTGCGAAATGGAAGATAATCCAAGGCGGGGCGGTCAGGTGCCAGTCTGTGATGAAAAAGGCAGGACATCAGTTGCCGGGATTTTTGCGGCCGGGGATGTATCTGGAATCGAGGAAGCAAGTTCTGCGATGATTGAGGGAAGGATTGCCGGGATTGCGGCAGCAGAATATCTCGGTTACATGGACAGTGGGGAATCGGAGCAGGCCATTAAGGAACAGGAAGAAGCATTGGAGGGACTGCGGCAAGGGATGTTCGCCCCTCAAAACCGCGGGAAACATATAGAAACGACAGATGAGGGGATACAGATATCTGAGAGCTTATTAAAGAAAGGTTACATAGGTGATGATGAAATAGAACGGTATCCGGGCGTAAGGCATACAGTGGGGATACATCCTGTTATGGAGTGTACACAGAATATACCGTGCAATCCCTGCCAAGATGCGTGCCCAAAGGGATGCATCAGCATTGGGCAGAATATAACATCGCTGCCGATAGCGGTGGAGGGTACGGAGTGTGTCGGATGTGGAATGTGCGTGGCATCCTGCTCCGGGCAGGCAATTTTTCTGGTAGATGAGCAGATAGAAGAGGGATACGCAAGCGTCACCATGCCATATGAATTTCTTCCGCTTCCCGAAACAGGCACGAAAGGCAAAGGGCTTGGACGGGATGGCAGTCCGGTATGCGACGCAGAGGTTATAAAGGTGCAGACAGCGAAGGCATTTGACCAGACACATCTGCTGACAATCAAAGTTCCTGAGGACATGGCAATGAAGGCAAGGTTTTTTACGTTTTAACCTGCTTTTTCTCTTAGGGAACAGAATGGAGGATAGACAATGTGTAGTATAAATGACAGATCAAGGGACATTGGGGAATATATTCCAGCCCCGGATGATGATATGGTTATCTGCCGCTGCGAAGAGGTGACAAAAGGAGAAATCCGCAGGGCAGTACATGCAGGTTTGTTTACCATTACAGAAATCAGGCGATATCTGAGGGCTGGGATGGGGCTGTGCCAAGGGCAGACATGTGCAAGGCTGGTCAAAGGGATTGTGGCGGCAGAATTAGGCAGTGTACCTGCTGAATTGGAGCCTGCCAGTTCAAGGGCGCCTATGCGCCCGATAGAGATGGAAGTATTTGGAAATGAAAGAATAGGGTAAGATATTTCAGAATGGAGGAAATTATGGCAGATACAGCAGAAGTTATTATTATCGGGGGCGGGATTATTGGATGTGCTGCTGCGTATTACCTAGCGAGGGGTGGGGTTTCGGTAATCGTTCTGGAAAAAAGCAGCAATATTGGGGATGGCGGTTCTTCAAGGAATGGCGGAGGGGTAAGGCAGTCAGGGCGCGACCCAAGGGAATTGCCATTAGCGCTTTACGGAGTGGAGCATATGTGGCCGATGCTTTCTGAAGAACTTGGGGTAAATGTGGAATACCACAAAGAGGGGAACCTAAGATTAGGAAAGACGGACAGGCATAGGGAAATCCTGCAGGGGTTGACAGACCGGGCTGTGGCATGTGGTTTGGATGTAAACATGATAGGCGGGGAGGAGGTCAGGGAGATAAATCCCTATCTCTCCGGAGAAGTAATTTGCGCGAGCTGGTGCCCGACAGACGGCCATGCAAATCCGCTTGCAGCTACGCTGGGATTTTATATGAGGGCAAGAAGCAGCGGGGCAAGGTTTATTACAGGAGAAGAAGTTCTTAGGATTGAGAAGGTTAAGGGAAAGGCGAGGAAAGTAGTAACAGCAGGAAATGTCTATGAGGGTGGGAAAATTATCGTGGCATGCGGTTATGAGAGCAGGGCTCTGGCAAGGACAGTGGGAATCGATGTGCCGATGCGAAAAGAGTTGATTGAGGCATTAGTGACAGAGGCAGAACCGCAGATGTTCCCGCAAATGCTTGGAACTGCAGATGCAGATTTTTATGGGCACCAGACAGAACACGGGTCTTTTGTGTTCGGCGGTGCATCAGGGTTTGAGGATACAAACGAGGACGGCGGCAGGAATATGACAATGAGCATTACAGCGCCGGAAATATGCCGGGGAATTATGAAATATATCCCAAAACTGGCCCATACAAAAATTGTGCGCACATGGGCAGGATATGAAGATGTGTGCGCAGACGGTATACCTGTTATCAGCCCGGTAGGGGAGGTTCCGGGGCTGATACTGGCATGTGCCTTTACCGGGCATGGATTCGGCATTGCGCCTGTTGTCGGAAAACTGTTGTCGGAACTGGCGGTGGAGCAGGAAACATTTCTGGATTTAAGGGAATTCCGTTATGACAGATTTATACCGTGTGGAGCATAGCCTGAGGATTAGTGCATAGCAGCATAATGTCAATGGTATTTAAATTTTCTATTTATGAAGTCAGTGCCCCTTTTACATATTTGGGACACTGCAGGCAGCGAGGAGGATTTCTATGAGTGAGAAAATAAATTTTTTGTATCTGAGTGAGCCGGATATGATACAAGCTGGTGTTAAGGATATGGCAGAATGTGTGAAGGTGATGGAGGACATGCTGGTTACATTAAGCAAAGGTGATTATGTGATGGCTGGGAAGAACCATAATTCACACGGGGCACAGGTGAGTTTCCCAGACCATCCGATGTTTCCGGGGATGCCGAAAAATGCGGATGACCGCCGTTTTATGGCGATGCCTGCGTATCTGGGGGGGAGGTATCAGATGGCAGGGATGAAATGGTATGGCTCTAACTGTGACAATAAACGGATAGGGCTGCCGCGGTCTATTTTGATGATGATGCTAAATGATAAGGATACTGGGGCGCCTCTGGCATTAATGTCTGCTAATTTATTAAGCGCATACCGTACGGGTGCAATTCCGGGAGTAGGGGCAAAATATTTTGCGAAGAAAGACGCTAAGACAGTTGCCATACTTGGGCCTGGTGTTATGGGAAAAACATCTCTGGCAGCATTTATGAGTGTTTGCCCGGGGATTGATACGGTAAAAGTTAAGGGAAGGGGGCAAAAGTCGCTGGATTCCTTTACAGCATATGTGAAAAAGGAGTTCCCACAGGTTAAAGAGGTTGTTGTATGTGATGGGGAAGAGGAAGCAGTGAGGGACAGCGATATTGTCAGTGTTACTTCTACAGCGCCGGTTAAGGAAAAAGATTTTACATATATAGATGAAAGCTGGATTAAGAAGGGGGCATTGATTTCCCTGCCGTCAGCCGCCAGATTTGATGAAGATTTTTTGATAAACCGGTGCCGTAAGGTAGTGGACAACTATAAACTTTATGAAGCGTGGGCGGAGGAATTTCCGTATCCAAGCTACGAATTGGTACAAATTATCGGTGCTAAATTTACTGATTTGATGCACGAGGGGAAAATAAACCGGGAAGATATTATCGAGATTGCAGATGTTGTTCAGGGCAGGGTACCTGCCAGAGAGAGCGAGGATGACATTATCGTGTATTCAGTCGGTGGAATGCCGGTGGAAGACATTGCATGGGGAAGCACGGTTTACCATAATGCATTGAAGATGGGAATTGGCGTGGAATTACCGCTTTGGGAGAAACCGGAGCTGGCATAGCAGTAAGAAATGAGGATTGGTTGCCATGAAAGGACAAAATACGAACCCAATACAATTGTTGCAGCCTTATTTAGTGCTCTGCACAGATGATTATCAAAGAATAATAGAAAATAGAAATGGAATCTCCCATTTTTATGAATTTCGGGCAGGGAGCGGGGAGGAGGGTGCTCTGCAGGCAGTGCCCGATGGCAGTGTAGATCTGCTGTTTGGCATCAGTGAAAATCAGGTCCGTGCTTTTATCGGCGGGACGGTTTTTCAGGCTAAAGCATGGGAGCTTCCAGAGGAAGAATTGTATTTTGGGATACGTTTTTTCCCGGGGCAGTGCAGGATTCCGGCAGACCTGAAAATAGAGGAGATTATTGATGCGGATATTGAAATCAGTGATGATCATTTTATAAAAGAATTTTCCAGACAGCTGTTGGAGAAAGAGACTGCTAAGGAGCGCTCCGCCCTTTTCCGGGAATGGTATTGCAGGCATTATTCATTGAAGGAAGATGCAGCAGTTATGCTGGAGCCGTATATCAGAAATAGGATTTATGAGACGAGGGGGACGGTCAGTATGAAACAGCTGGCAGAAGATACCGGATATTCCGCATGTTATATCAGGCGTGTTTTCTCAAGGGTGCATGGGGTCCCGCCGAAGGTATTTGGAAAATTTGTTCGTTTTCAGAATGTGCTGGAGTATTTGACCTATGGAAACAGGCAATCAGGGATGGTTTGCAATGATATGGGAGGGATTGCAATGGAGTACGGTTACAGCGACCAACCACATATGATTCATGAGTTTAAACATTACACGGGGACTACACCGGAAGCATATATGCGGCTGGTGAGGGGATATAAATTTTAGGAAGACAGAATGGAGGATTATTATGGGATTAACTAAAATCGAAGTAATTACAGGGATGTCAAAGTTTACGAGTTTAAAGCATGCTCTCAGCAAAGCGGGTGTCGGGGGAATGACATTTATGCAGGTGCTTGGATGCGGTGTGGAAAAGGGAACCAGAGAATACGAAGTAGATGAGCAGTATGAGATGGAACTGCTTCCAAAGCAGCAGATTAATATTGTTGTAGAAGATGAAAAAGTGGATGATATTGTTGAACTGATTAAACAGGAACTTTATACTGGGCATATTGGTGACGGGAAGATTTTCCTGTATAAAATTGATAATGCAATCCGTGTGCGTACTGGTGACGAGGGAACCGATGCACTGTAGGGTTTATAATGGAACCGCCAGAGGGCGGCAAGGGGGATTTATATGGAAGAAAAAAAATTAGGGCTGCGCAATGTAATTTCCGTGTCAGTCGGATTAGTAATTGCAACGAGTTGTTTAGTTTCCCTTGGCGAAGGGGCAGGAACCATCGGTATAACATTTATTGCTGCAATGGTAATAGCGTGTATTATGAATATGATTACGATGGCTTCTGTTTCGGAATTAAATGCGCTTATGCCTGACACAACGGGCGGGCTTGCGCAATATACCCTTGCAAGTGTGGGACCGGTTCCGACAATCGTGACGATGGTAGGCGGATATCTGATCAGTAATGTGCTCTCATGCGGCGTGGAAGCATCTATCTTTGCATTTGCAATGAAGGAAACCATACCGCTTCCCATACCGTCGTTTGCTTACACTGTCATTGTCACGGTGGTTTTATGGATTGCAAACCTAAAAGGCGTGGATATGTTTGCAAAGCTTCAGGATGTGGTAGCATTTCTGCTGCTGGGTTCCATGGTTGTTATGGGGCTGATTGGAATGTTTGGCCTTGGAACTGGAGTGAAGGTTGACCAGCCGATGGTGTTAGAGAGTGATTTTTCCACCATTGTTTCAATGACGGCAGTTGCATTCTGGCTGTTTATCGGTGCAGAGTATGCCATTCCTATCTCAAAGGATGTGAAAAATGCAAAGCGCAATGTACCGCTCGGCATGTTTATTGGCCTTGGGTTAATCTGTCTTGTGCAGTCAATTCTTGTGTTTGGGTTTTATCATTATACGGATTGGGGGGAGTTAGCAAATTCAGCGGCTCCGCACATGCTGTATGGGATGAACCTTCTTGGGAGGCCGGGAAAGATATGGATGACATTTGTAGCAGCCTTGGCGGTTATCAGTTCCCAAAATTCTGCAGTACAGGCATTGCCTGTAATTTGCCAAGGCATGGCAAAGATGAATATGATGCCGCAGTTTTTTGCCAAAGTGAACAAAAACAATGTACCGTATATCGGTGTAAGCCTGATTAGCGGGCTGCTCTTAGTATTTGCATATATCAGTGATAATTCATCTGATATGATAAGCTTTCTTATTTTGGTGGGGTCTGTGTTCTGGATGTTTTCTTATATTTTTGTACATATTGACGTCCTTGTCCTGCGCAGACGCCTGCCGAAAGCACCCCGAAGTTTTAAGGTGCCATTTGGCCCTGTGTTTCCAATTATTGGTATCTTAGGTACTTCCTATATGGTTGTCAATATCTCCACGGATCCAAAAGAGAGGCTGATAATTTGGGCGATAACGGGTGTGGTATTTCTTCTGCTGTTCCTTTATTCAGTAATCTGGATTAAAAGAAAGATGAAAATGCCGGTCTTTAAGAGCGTGCCGATGGAAAAAGTGCTTGCAATGGAAAATGACATGTACTATCATATCAGAATCAGGCGGGGCATTTGGAGATAAATAAATTAAAATGATAGGGGCAGTAATGCCCCTATTTATGTTGATAATAAAAAACGGCGAGCTGTGTGCGGTCGCGCAGGTTCAGTTTCTCTAATATAGTGCTCAGATAATTGCGTACGGTGCCTTCGCTAAGGAAAAGCTCGGACGCAATTTCTTTATTGCTGTACCCATCTGCTACCAGCCTGATAATGCTGAACTCTTTTTTGCTGATGCCGTAGACGGCGTAATCAAATGTATCTGTATTCATTATCAGCTCTGGTATTTTGGAGATTATTTCCGTGCCAAAGACAGTCTGGCCACTTGCAACGGCCTTAAGTGCAGGCAGGATGCTTTCGTAATCCTGCTTCAGAAGATAGCCCTTTGCGCCGAGCTTCAAAGCTTTGACAATATATTCATCATCAGAAAATGTTGTCAGGAGGAGTATTCTGGCATCCGGGAAGTCTTTTAAGATTTCCTCTGTCGCCTCCAGCCCGCTCTTTGTCTTCATCTGGATATCGGTCAGCAGGATGTCCGGCTTATATTTACGGTACAGCCTTACCGCGTCAGTCCCGTCAGTGCCGGTGCCAAGAACTGTTACCTGTCCGCTGGCTTCCAGTATAGTTTTCAGTGCTGTTGTCACCAGAAAATCATCATCTGCAATAACTATGTTCATTTTATCTGCCTCACTTCATTTTTTTGGGGATTGAAATAAAGATTTCAAATCCATCGCCTTGTTTAATCTGCAGGATACCTCCGAGCATTTTAACCCTGTCATGTATATTGATCAGGCCGATACCTGCGTTCTCTTGATTCCTGTCCGGCAATGAAAATGATTTTTTGGTGCCGGATTGGCCATTGTCATAAAAAATCAGCTGGTACATTGCCGGATGCTCCCTCAGGGTAATGTTGACTAAGGAAGCGCTGCTGTGGCGTGCTGTATTTGTCAATGCCTCTTTGATAATAGAGATAAAGGCATAGCGTATTTTGCCCGGAATATCTTCCGGCATGTCATAATCCATATGGACAGGGCAGAAGGCAAAATCACGTAGCAGGCTGTCGATGGTCTTTTGCAGGTTGATGGAATCATCATGGAGGTTGTGTACGCTGCTTCTGATATTATCCATAGCTTGGGAGAGGGTATCCTGCATCACCTGCAGGGATCCGGCGCAGTTTTCATCTTGGTTGACAGTCTGGACTGCTCCGTTTAGGAGGATACAGCGGGAAAGCAGGTGTCCCACATTATCATGGATTTCCCTTGCAATCCGGTTCCGCTCCTGCAGGGTAGCATTGTGGATTTCATAATCCTGCTTTTCTAAAAGGGACTGGTTCCGTTCCTGCAGCAGAAGGGTAAGCTCCTTGCTGTCATCCCTTGTCTTCCGGTGCTTTTCATCCAGTGCTCTGTAATCATTAATTAAATACTGGAGAAAGAGTGCCAGAATGCAGCCAAGGCACAAGAACAGGAAAAAAAGGAAATCGGTGTTCTGGTAGTGGTAAAAAAGGCCCGCAGCAAAAGGAATGATGCAGAGAAACAGCTTTTCCTGCCCGATTTCAAAAAAGAGCATGGGCAGAAAGAGATAAAATGCCGGATGGAAGAACGATGCCGCGGCGTAGGCAGCCAGAAGGATGTCTGCTATTTTCCTTGCATGGAAAGAGAAAATCAGGGTTACGCAGATAATTGCCAGCAAAAAACCTGCGATGATATCTGTGGAAACCGGTCGGCCGGCTAATCCCAGAAAACAGTAGGACATCAAAAGTAACTGGGAAAACAAAGTCTTCATGGGGCATCTCCTTTCCGGAATTTTATATATTTTTTATAACAAATAAGAAATTACTCGTTGAGTAGCGCTACGCAGGGGTACAAGTGAAGCCTGTGCACTCTCATATTGATTATACTTCCTTTCGCCTGGAGATACAATTAGGAACTGAAAATTGATTTCTGTGCTAAATAAGTTTTGTGACTTTCGTTTTGTAGCAGGCGTTGTAGAATTTTGTTGTATTTGGATGCTTTTTATGGTATGGTAGAGTTATTCTCGCGCAAGGAACGGTCGTGAATGATATCCTTGCCCTTTAGGGTGGGCCGGCTAAGAAGTTATGCTTCGTCAGCTTGCTTTGGGGGGATGACTTTCTTCTGGGGATTACCAATTAATAATTTGCTTAAAGGAGAATGCAGATATGAAAAAAATCTTTACAAAAAGTCTTTTTATTTACATGTTGATAGCACTTTTGCTTACAATTTCTACAGTTTTTGTGTTACAGACAGTAATTACCCAGAGGAATAATACATCATCCAGCCAGGCAAAATTGGAAGATGTAAAGGAGAAGCTGGTGAGCAATAAGAAAAATGTAGAAAGCCTTACAGAAAATTTGGGTGAGAACAATCTTGCCAAGACAAGGGCTTTTGCAGATATGCTTGCAAAGGATCCTTCTATTGCGAATGACGCAGGGAAGTTAAATGATATTAAAGACAGGCTCATGGTAAATGAATTACATATTATTGACAAAGAAGGGATTATTACAGGGAGTACGATAGATAGTTATATAGGATTTGATATGAAAAGCGGCGAACAGTCGAATGCGTTTATGGCGATTGTTGAGGATCCGTCTCTGGAAATCGTGCAGGAGCCTCAGACTAATGTTGCAGAAGGAACGGTAATGCAGTATATTGGCGTGACGAGAAAAGATGCTGATGGGCTGGTGCAGGTAGGCGTCAGGCCGGAAGTTCTGGAAAATATGCTGGCAAGTACCCAGATTGATGTAGTGTTGAAGGGGATTGATTTTGGGAAGAAGGGGTATGTCTATGCGATTGATGCCAAAGAGGGTACTATTCTGGCACACAAGGATGATTCCCTGATTGGGAAGCCTGCAGCTGAGGCTGGATTTCCAAAGGATTTTACTGGAAAGGGCAAAGCCGTTATCAATGGGGAAAAAGGGTACTATCAGGCAGAGGAGTACGAAGGAAGGATTATCGGGACATTTATGCCTTCTGGGGAGTATAATGCGGAGCGGCGCAATCAGACAATTGTAGTATCCCTTAGTATGCTGATTATTTTTGGCATCCTTCTGGTTATGATCAGCCGGATGGTTGACAGCAAAATGGTGCAGGGAATTAACAATATCACCAACTCTATGAAAGCGATTTCTGATGGGAATTTTGACATAATTGTTAATGAGCAGGGGAATCCTGAGTTTGAACTTCTGTCAAACAGCATTAATAAGATGGTGGAAAATATCGGCAGGAGCATACGGCAAAATGAAGAACTGCTGGAGCAGCAGAAGGAAGACATGAATCAGAACCAGACTCTGATTGAGAATATTAAAGAGGCATGTCAGGGATTAAACCATGCTTCTGGTGAAACATTGGAAAATGCGGACAGTATCTATCAGGGGACTGGGGAGCAGGAGAAGGCTGTATCAGATTTGAAACAGATTATGAATCAGCTGATTGATGAATTGAATAGCAGCGTGAGTGCTTCTGCAGATGTTACAGAAAAAACAGAAAGTACAGTAGATAAAATTCAGCAGACAAAGTCGCGGATGGAGCAGTTAAAGGAATCTATGCAGGAGATCAGCGTGATGTCATTGGAGATTGAAAAAATAATTGATGAAATTAATTCCATTGCGCAGCAGACAAATATGCTTTCCCTGAATGCCTCAATTGAAGCGGCAAGGGCAGGGGAAATGGGCAAAGGCTTTGCGGTTGTCGCTACGCAGGTGGGTGAGCTGGCAGCCAGAAGCACGCAGGCCGCGAAGGAGACAAACGAGCTGATTACTAATTCTATGAGGGCTGTGGAGAGCGGAAAAGAGATTACAGAACAGACTGCGGCGGCATTCGATGTCGTTGTGGGAAATATTGAGAATGCAATCCATGCAATACATGATATTACAAATATGGTAAAGAAGAATGTAAATACAGTAGACGATGCTGTCAGTCAGATTGAAAGGATTTCCAACGTTGTGGAAGAGAATGTGCAGATTTCCGGCAATACCAAGCAGGTGTCATCCAATATGGCAGAGGTAGCTGGAAGGCTGTTAGAGATAGTTGAATAGAGCGATAGATGCAATCAAAAACGGGAATGCGCCTGCATTCCCGTTTTTGATTTAAAAGAAAGAGCCCGCTGCGTAAAGCCAGTGATAGGGTTTGGGTTATTGTATAACGGCATTCTGTATTTTAGCAGGAATATGGGTGGTAATGACATTTGTCACATTTTTTTCTGACACTTAACACTGTGATATATATTCCCAGCGGTTATAATTGACATATTAGGAGATGTAGGAATTTATCACAGTAGGTTAAGAGATGGATTGGAGGAAAAAAATGATAGAAATAAAAAATCTTGTAAAACGTTATGGGGATTTGGTAGCACTTGACCACTTGAATCTGGAAGTTTCGGAGGGGGAGGTTTTTGGGCTTCTGGGCCCGAATGGCTGCGGTAAGACCACGGCGATTAGCTGCCTGCTGGCACTGCTCAAATATGATAAAGGTGAGATTACCATCTTTGGGAAGGAGATGCATCCGGACAGTTATGATATGAAACGGAAAATCGGGATTGTACCGCAGGAAGTTGCTGTTTTTGAGGAACTGACTGTGGCGGAAAATATTGATTACTTCTGCGGGCTCTATGTTAAGGATAAGGCACAGCGCAAAGAATGCGTTGAGCAGGCAATTGATTTCGTCGGTCTTGAGAACCATCGGAAGATGCGTCCCAAACAGTTATCCGGCGGATTGCTGCGCCGCCTGAATATTGCGTGCGGGATTGCCCATAAGCCGGAACTTATTATCTTGGATGAACCGACAGTAGCAGTAGACCCACAGAGCCGCAACCATATTCTGGAGGGAATCCAGAGGCTGAATAAAGAGGGGGCGACTATTATATATACTTCCCATTATATGGAGGAGGTAGAGCAGATTTGCACTAGGATTGCCATTCTTGACCATGGGAGGAATATTGCGTCGGGGACAAAGGAAGAGTTAAAGCGCATGATTAAAACAGGCGAGCGGATTACCATAGAGGGGGTTGCACTGGACAGGGAGCATCTGCAGCAGATTAGGGAATTGCCCCATGTTTTCCAGATAGATTATAAGAATCAGAAGATAGTAATCTGCTGCAGCAGTGCAAAACAGAATCTGATGCGGGTGCTTCATTATCTTCAGGAGAACGAAATCTCTTTTGGAAAAATATTCTCTGAGATGCCGACCTTGAACGATGTGTTTTTGGAGATTACTGGCAAAGAGCTGAGGGATTAAGTGATAGTGCTGCCAGCTAAACAGAAATGGAGGGAAAATATGTTACAGCTTATAAAATATCGCTTTTTAAGTATGCTGCGTGATAAGACGACAATGTTCTGGTCGCTTGTATTTCCATTAATTCTATGTACGCTTTTTTATGTTACATTTGGAAATATTGATAATAATCTGGAATGCATTGATACAGCGGTGGTTGTGCGCAGCGAGTCGCAGGAAGCAGAAGCATTTCAGTCATTTCTATCTATGATTGAAGAGAGCGCTGATGATTTAATTAAGACAAAGGAGATGACCGGGCAAAAGGCGAAGGATCTTCTGGAAGATGGAAAAGTGTATGGAATCTATTATGTGGATGATGAACCAGAGCTTCTGGTGGCGGGGACTGGTGTGGAGGAGAGCGTCCTGCAGTCGCTTCTGGAATCTTATCAGGGAGGACAAGAAATCGTACAGGAAGTGTCAAAAGAAAGGCCGGAAAAAATGCCGGAGCTTGTCAAACATATGAGCAGTTCTGCTATGCAGGCAGTGTATGTTAAGGAGGCATCCCTCGGGGGCAGAGAGACAGATGGTATGATTCAGTATTTCTTCTCATTGATTGCGATGACCTGTATGTTCGGCTGTTTTCTAGGGGTTGAAGCTTCCATGAAGATTCAGGCAAATATCTATGCGGTAGGGGCAAGGCGCTGCCTTGGTGCAACCAGTAAATTAAAGCTGATTTTTTCAGATTTTGTCTTGATTTGTGCAATTAATTTTGTAGACATTTTAGTCTTGCTTGGATATATGTCAGGCATTTTGAAGATAGATTTAGGCGGCGATATCGGTAAAATTCTAACGATTTCATTTATGGGATGCATTATCGGGGTTTCTATGGGAATGCTGGTGGGAAGCGTTGGAAAATGGAGAGAAGGGACTAAAATCGCGATTATGCTTGCAATCAGCCTTGGGAGCAGTTTTTTGTCAGGCCTGATGCTTGGTGGGATAAAAGGGCTGATAGAAGCATATTGCCCAATTATTAACCGTTTAGTGACGCATTTTACTGCATTACAATATACGAGGATGCATCAAGGTATACGAGGGATATTGTATCAATAGCAGTCTGGGCAGCCGTATTTTTAATTGGCAGCTTTTTGATGGTAAGGAGGGTCCGTTATGACAGTATTTAAGGGATATATAAAAATGACTAAGAAAAATATCGGTATTGTACTGATGTATTTTGGAATTTTTCTTGGCATAGCAATTGCGATTAATGCTACCTTTCAAAAAGAGAATAAAGAAGGATTTGCTGCACAAAAACTAGATGTCGCTGTTGTGGATTTAGATGAGAGTGAGATGTCAAAGCAATTGGTATCGTACCTTAAACAAAAGCATCAAGTTACGCTGCAAAAGGATGACAAGGCAAAACTTGCGGAAGAGCTGTATTATCAGAAACATAATGTCGTTCTTCGGATTCTGGAGGGGTTTGAAGAAAAGGCGGAAAAAGGAGAAATAGGAATAAATCTTACAAACTCCCCGGGAAGTTATAATGGGATTTATCTGGAGCAGCAGATTAACAACTTTATGAGGAATATTTTTATGTACCGGGCGGCAGGATATAGTACAGAAGAGGGATGCCAGAAGGCGATGCAGCAGAAGGAGAGCAACGTTACGCTGGAGGATCTTAATGGAAACGGCGGTAAGCTGCCTGCGCACGGAAGTTTCTTCCAATATCTCCCATATTTGTTTTTGGCTGTCTTTGGGGCAGTTCTGGGAAAGATTTTGTTTACTTTCCGAAGGAGGGAGGTAAAAAACAGGCTGATGGCATCAGCAGTGCCTTTGATAAGGCAAAATGCGGAGACGATTCTGGCTTTTTTTGTAATAGGTATGATGATGTACACTGTCTGCATTGTCTCCATGATGTTGCTTTACGGTGATTCTGTACGGTCAGCGGGCAATCTGATATGGTATTTCGTTAATGGCTTTCTTTGTATGCTGTCATCATTGGAAGTTGCTTTTATTATAGGTGTCATGGTGAAAAGCGAGATGCAGATAAATACCGTTTCCACGCCGGTTTCCCTTGGAATCTGCTTTTTATGCGGTGTTTTTGTGCCGCTGAATGTTATGGGGGCACAGACGAAAGCCGTGGCAAAGTTTCTGCCGATTTACTGGTATGAGTCGGTGAATAATCTTCTGATGAAGTATGAAGATGTTTCCGGCGCAATCGGGAAGCAGGTGCTTGTTGGCCTAGGGATACAGGTGCTGTTTGTCTTTGCGCTGGCCAGTGCAGGGATGGCAATCGTAAGGTATCAGCAGCAGGAGCGCTAGAGGGTGCTGCCGCTGATAGAAAGAAGTCCGTGGAATCTTAAAAAATACTTAAAAATCTCAGGATATGTTTTCAAGAGGGGAAAAATAGGCTATACTCTAAAAAAATGGAATATACTGCATTACATTTTCAGGGAAAGCGAGGGGATTGAGGAGTATGGCAGAAGACAGCAGGACATCTCAGGCGGTACATAATCAGGCTGAGAATATGAAAGTAGAAGAAAAAGTATCAAATCATAAAAAACCACAGGCTCATAAGGAGGGGCAGAAGAAGGAACATAAGCCTGTACACTGGCTGCAGATAAATTCAAAATATATGTCCATCTGCCGGTATGCATTGTTTGTCATTGTGGCTTCTATTTTGATTTATATTCTGGTTTCCCATTGGGGAGAGACCAAAGCGTTTATTTCTAATTTATTTGGCATTTTATCTCCATTTTTGATTGGCGCGTTGGCTGCATATTTTCTGATACCGCTTGTGGAGCGGATTCAGGGCTTCATAGTGAAATTTATCAGCAAAGGGAAGATGGAGAAGTTAGTGAAGGTTATTTCTATTGCAATTGCCTATGTGGTAGTGTTAGGTTTCATTGCGGTTGCCTTTGTCTTTGTTATTCCACAGATGGGGCAGAGTATACAGGAATTGACAGAAAAAATTCCGTCAATGTACAAGCAGATTATGGCGGAGCTAGCTCAGATTGAAAAAAAATATCCTGATATTGATTTGGAAATTGCCAATGAGCAGCTCACTAAAATGCTGCCCAGCCTGATGAATTATGGGACGAATCTGGTCGGCAATATTGTTCCAATGGTTTACTCGGTATCAGTTTCAATCGTAAAGCTGGCAATTAACATTATTCTGGGGATTTTTATTTCGATTTATATCATATATAGTAAGGATGAATTTCTTTTTCAGGCGAAACGTGTAGTGTATGCCTTTCTTTCAGAGGAGAAGGGTGATGTGTTCTGCACGACTGTCCGTGAATGTAACGACATATTCGGCGCTTTTTTGATTAGTAAGGCAATAGATTCGCTGATTATCGGCTGTATCTGTTGTGTGGTAATGAATATTATCGGGTTGCCGTATTCCGTGCTCTTAAGTGTTATTGTAGGTATTACAAATATGATACCTTATTTTGGACCGTTTATTGGGGCGGTGCCGGGGGTATTGATTTATCTCTGCACAGACTGGGAGGCGGCGCTTATTTTTGCTATAATGATTCTGGCTATCCAGCAGTTTGACGGCTTGATTTTAGGCCCGCGCCTTCTGGGGCAGTCTACAGGGCTAAGCCCTATCTGGGTTATTTTTGCGATTACATTAGGCGGGGCATATTTTGGCGTGCTTGGGATGTTTATCGGAGTGCCGGTTGTCGCAGTAGTTGCCTTCCTGATGAATAAGCTTATCAGTGCAAGGCTTTCCGGCAGGGAAGTAAAGGCATTAAAGAAGTTTACAGGGGGAGGCAGGGATTCTTAATATAGGAAGCGGCTTCTGGAGGCATTAAGATTTAATTTATAGATTGTTAAAAGAATGTATAGATTATTTTATGAAAATGGTTTAAAATAGACACGTATATATAGTAAATGCATGTATTTTATGCGTTTAATATAAATATCTTTGACAGAGGAAAGGAAGGGTAAAATGTATCAGTTTACGGATGACTGCCTGACTGGAATTGAGACGATTGATAATGAGCATCGTCAGTTATTTAAAACCATTAATGAGATATCTGGGATTTTGACAGACGAGACGAAGAGTGCAGACGAGGTTCTGCAGTCGGCCAAAGACCTTATGCTTACTCTAAAAGAGTATGCTGTAAACCATTTTACGCATGAAGAAAATTATATGAGGGAGATTCATGATCCGGAGCTTCTGCGCCAGCAGAGGGAACATGCTGTGTTTACCGAAAAGGTAAACAGCGAGGATTGGGAGAGAATGGATGTGAGTCAGGGAATCAGGGTTTTGCAGGATATGATGGAGTACCTGTCACTCTGGCTGTACCGCCATATATTGTCTAGCGATACGCTGATTGGAAAGATGAAAGCGGTACATGATAATCCGGTAATGCTTGCATTTTCAGATAAATATTGTACAGGGATAGACTTGATTGACAAAGAACATATGCGCTTGTTTGAGATTCTCGCTGATTTAAATGAGCTGAACAGGGAGGAATTCCTTTCTGACAAATATGATGCAATCGTAGATGTGGTGGAAGAGCTAAAAGACTATACAGTGAAGCATTTTCAGGACGAAGAGCGTTATATGGAGAGCATACAGTATGAGGGGCTTGCAGTCCAGCGGAATCTGCACCAGTCCTTTATTGATAAAATGGATAATATTGATTTAAGTGATGTAGATGAGAACCAGCAGGCATATATTGATGTGTTGATTGATTTTCTGGCAAACTGGCTGATTAACCATATAATGAAAATGGACCAGAGAATTCCGGTTAAAAATTAGAATGTGAGCTATAAGTATATACCATAATGGCATTACTTTTGTTCTTATGATGTATTGGATTTTTTATATATTAGGAAAGTTCTCGGTGTGTGGTGGTCGCCAACAAGAATTTTCGCAGAAAATTCTTGCTAGGGCACAAGCGAAGTCTGTGCCCTTTTTATACATAGCAAAACCACCTTGTAAATGCAATACTTACAAGGTGGTTTTTATTCCCGTGAAACAACGGGCTAAGCGGATAAAGATCCACCCTTTTATTCTACCATGACGCATAGCACTGTCATTTTAGTATATTCTCATAATCTTGCAAATCGTGGTAGATGCCGTCTATGCGTACTATATCGTCTATAATCTTATTACAACATAAAATACCGATGGCATTTCAGGTGAATTGTCCGGTAGCCTAAAGCGTGCAGTTTAGAATTATCACAAAATTTGAGGTTGTCTGCTATATGAGAAAGTCTTTGGGTAGTATCTTTCATATCTTGCTCGACGCTGTATGCTGCTTGCGCATTATTTAGTTCAAAGAAAAGATAGTCAAGGATGTTCTGCATCTGTTCTTTGGCATCATCCGTAAATATAACCTTAAAATCCGTATCTTTGTTCCAGCCCATTAAACACCTCTTCTGCACTGCTGTATTTTCCTGTGGCATACTGTATTTCGGCTGCTTCAATATCTTGAATAAAGTCTTCTGCCGACATAGGCTTGAGGAGCTGACCAAGCGCGTCATCAGTTGCTTCTAGTTTGTGACGCTCGGAGAGCTTCTTTGCAAAATCTTGAATTTTGAGTAAATCCGCTTCGGGCAATAATTCCAATATAGAAATTGTATTCTCAAGGGTACTCATAACCATCCTCCTCTCGTATTATTGAATGGTTTAATCATCATATCTGGTTTTATTATAACATTTTACGTGTAGAGTATAAACTGTTTTTTTGAAAAATTGATTTCCGTGGCAAAATTGCAGCCCTATTCTTCTCGCTCCACTAAAAAGTGAACAACAGAAAGTTGCCAAGCAACTTGCCGCGATTGATTATCAGGCAAAAGCGAATTGGTAACGTTAAAATTTGCCATAGACAACGAAGAAGTCCATGAGCATCTGCTCATGGACTTCTTATCCTCAATACCCAGCCGCTTAGCAAATTTTTTTGGTAAGGGTTGGAGTAAGAACTTTCTGGTGCGGATAACAGGAGTTGAACCTGCACGGGTATTCCCACTAGAACCTAAATCTAGCGCGTCTGCCAATTCCGCCATATCCGCTTACTATTCATCCCACAAAACAATGAACCAAGCATGAACTCACTGTGGGTTATTTGGCTTGCACAAAGGTAAAGTGCAGGTCAAATTTAGCAATAATAACTTTAATATTATACCATTATGGAGCAGCCGTGTCAATTAAAAAAATATAGTTTTCACGGCATATCTACTATGAACGATGTGTTGCGGAGGATAATAACGCCTGCTTTTTTGCGTCAAATTCCTGCTGGGTGAGTGCCCCTGAATCTAATAATTTTTTATATTGCCCTATCAATTCAATTGTTTCTGCCTCGCTCTGGGCAAAGGCGTCCGAAGATGCCGCTGCCTGCTGTTTTTCCCTCATTCTGCGTTCCGATTCATCTTTGCTCATTCCACAGGAGCAGGATGTCACATTGAAGGCATTAATAGAATGGCAGAAGCAGCATTTCCATCCGCCAGTGTCCAAGATATGTTCCTTCTGTGCCTTTTGCAGGAGGAGGCTCTCGGAATAATGGACATGGGTTACTTCTGGTTTGGATAGTGCAACTATCAGGGCGAAAAAGCCAAAAAAGAAGCCCAGCCAGAACCAGTTATCATTATAGCCTTTATTTGTTATAACAGAATCTACAGCAAAGCCAAAAATAACTCCTTGGATAATATATATTATTATAATAAATATCATGTTTAACAACGCCTTTCTAATTTTGGATAATACTCAATTATTCTGGCAGCAGTCTGCTGGCTGCCGTAGCAATATGCCGGGATATCACTGGCCAGAAAGCTATACCTAATTATATCATTATATGGTGAATGGGTCAAAAGTTATTTTGCAAACTCATGGAAATCAATTTTCAATATATATTTATTACTGCCCTTATTAATTTGGTGTCATTTACAGACGATTGTTTTCTAAATGATAACTCCCTGTTATCCGTCAATTTCCAATGTGCCTGCTCCGGCTGTGTTTCTGTTTTTGTCCTCACAGAGTATGATACGCCTAAAAAGAAGGACAAGATATGCCGCCAGACAACAACGGCTTTCCAGAGGAACTCTGTCTTGCAGGGCTTTGATGGATATGCGCCTTGCAGCGCTGTCTAAGCAGCATGCGCGGTTTCAGGTTTTCCTAGGGGGCACGATCCCGCTACCTCTCATAACGCAGCGGTACCTAGCAGGACAAAATACGCCCTGCAAATACCGGCGATTCGAGAGTGCCTCTGCGGAAAGCCATGAAATCCGCCGCATGATGTAAGTTCGCGGAAGGGCGCATAAACCAAGCATCAAAGCCACAAGACAGATAGTTCCTCGGAAAGGCGAAATGTTGCAAGGCATATCCTATCCTTCTTTTTAGGCGTTTTGCTTGTCTGTGAAGCAAAAAACAGAAACATAACCGGATGCAGGCACAAACAAAAATTGACGGATAACAGGGAATTATCGTTAACTAAACATCGTCTGTAAATGGCGACATATTGATTTGGGGCAGTAATGAATATATATACTGAAAATTGATTTCCGTGTTGCAAACTTTAACCGTGAATAACACGGATTGGCGAAGATTATCTGAAACAGATGTGAGATAGATACTTGCCTTATAGTCATAAAGTAGTTAATGTTAGTAGCGGATATCTGTAAAGGCAGAGATTGCTTTTTTGATTGTACTATTAAGCAATAAAGGATTTAATTGACATTTGTTATCATATATGATAACTTAATGATATATAAAGGAAGTGATTAAAATTTTTGAATTAGATTTTTATATGAAAGAAAATGGCAAAGTTCCAGTGCAGGACTTTTTATATGCACTCAATCCAAAACTAAGAGCAAAAGCATTCAGTGATATTGAATTATTAAAAAGGTTAGGGACTGAATTAAAAGAATCATATGTAAAGCCAATAAAAGGCAAAAAGAATAAAGGATTATATGAATTGCGGATAAAGTTTTCTAGCAATATAGCAAGAATATTTTACTTTACATATTATAACAATAAGTTTGTGTTGCTTCATGGGTTTATCAAAAAGACTATGAAGATTCCAGAAAGTGAGATAAAGAAAGCAAGAAAATATATGGAAGATTATAGAAGGAGGGCTGGATTATGACTAAAGCAGGTATATCTTTTGAGGAAATGAAAGCCGATATGCTGAAAGATGAAGAGTTCAAAGCGGAATATGAGAAATTAAAACCTAGGTATGAAGCTATTGAACAAATCATAAAGGCAAGGAAAGAACAAAACATAACACAGTCTGAACTTGCTAAAAGGGTTGGCACACAGAAAAGCAATATTTCACGGCTTGAAAGTGGAAATTATAATCCTAGTCTGGATTTTCTTGTAAAAGTCGCTGAATCATTGGGAAAGAGTTTAAGCATACAAATAAAGTAAAGGTGATGTTTATGCAGGCAATGGAGCAGTTTTTACAGTCTTCTTTTTTGCTAATATTTTTATCAATAGTTTCCGTTTTTTTATCACAGGCGCCGTATTTGTGCCTGTCATTTGCTGGAATTCTTCTGATTTTATTTGCGGTAAGGAGCCTCTCAGACGGAGAAAAGAGGGGCGGTTTGTTCTGTGCAGCCGAGGCTGTGGCGGCGGCAATGTTTTTTTTATTGTCAGGGACCTGCCCTGCGTACCTGATTCTCTATGAGGTTCGGGTGTTTAGGTGGAGTGTGGCACAGATTTTTCTTCCTGCATCCGTATATGGTATTGTCCAGATGTTGCGGGGACAGCCACTGCCGCAGGTTTTATGCGGGATGATTTTTCTGGCGGCAGTATCTTTGTTGCTCAGTATTGTAGAAAAAATGATAATGGGCTATATATTTGCCAGAGCGCAGATAACCTATGCCGTGAAAACTGCGGCTGTCAACGAAATGTATGAGAGAAAATTAAATCAGGAGCTTATATTGAAGAGCTATCTTGCAGAAAAAAACGCCCGTCTTGAGGAGAGGGAGAATATCAGCCGGAATATCCATAATAGTGTGGGGCACTCTATAACTGCGGCGATTATGACACTGGATGCCGCTGATATGCTGTTTGATACGATGCCGGAAAAAGCGCGTGAGAAAATGAATGCTGCCAATGAGCGTATCCATGCCAGCCTGGAATCAATCCGCCATGCCGTCCGCCTCCTTGACCATGAGGGCGGCATGGTAGGCATAAGTGATTTTTTTAGCGCCCTGAATACTGTAACGGAGCATTTTGCCATGGATACTACAGTTAAAATCCGGACAGATTTTCCAGATGCTGACAGCAGCCTTTCCATTCCGCATGAACACTCGGAGTTCTTAACCGGCGCGGTTCAGGAGATTTTGGCAAATGGTGTCCGCCACGGCGGGGCAGATATCTTTACTATTAGTGTGGCTGCTGACAGCAGGCATATCAGGCTGAGTGTTTTGGACAATGGGAGAGGCAGTTTTTCCCCACAGAATGCAAAGGAAAAGATAGAGAATGGGTTTGGGTTGAAGAAACTATTGTCTTATGCAGAACGATGCGGCGGTTTTGCTTCTTTTGAAAATGGAAATGGCTTTCGGTCAACCATAACGCTGCCGCTGCCGGAGGAGGATCAGGAATAGGATGAAAAATTTACGGGTGATGTTAGTAGACGATGAACCGCTTCTGCTTGAGAGCCTAGAAATAATACTGGCGTTTCATCAGATAACGGTTACAGGCAAGGCACATGACGGCCAAGAGGCCCTGTCCCTGCTTAAAGAAGAGATGTGCGATATTGCCATGGTGGATTTGAATATGAAGGGAATGGGCGGCATCGAATTAATCAGCAGGATGAAAGCAGAGTATCCGCAGGTAAAAATATTGGTGCTGACTACATTTTATGATGACAAACATATTACGCAGGCAATTGCAGGCGGCGCAGACGGCTATCTTTTGAAAGACAGCGGAAAGGACGCGATTCTTGGTGCTGTTGGACAGATTATGGGGGGCAGGAATGTGATTGACGGCAAAGTAATGAAACGGCTCGCCATGCTGATGGGTGGTACAAGCCGGGATGCTGGATTGCTTGAGGGGATGACAGAACGCGAGAAGGAGATCTGTACGCTGCTGGCTCAGGGAAATACAAATAAACAGATTGCCGGGCTATTGTATATTTCAGAGGGGACAGTAAAAAACTATATCTCTTCCATCTACGAAAAAACAGGGGTTCATGACAGGGCGAAGCTGGTTGCCCTGATGAATGGGTAGGCTGTTTGGAAGATGATTACATTATAAACATAAAAGAAAGTTTATGACCGCAGTCATAGCTGGTTTTGCCAGAAGGTGACTGCGGTCATATTGTTATCTATTCGTTTTATAGTAAAATATAAAGTATCAAATGAAAGGAGGAAAAATTATGCCGCAGAAATTATCTGCCATGAAATACATAAGAAATAACAAGCGGCGTGTTTCCGTGCTTATCGTAAGCCTCTGCCTTTGCTTTGTGCTTACGTATCTTACACAGTTTCTGCTGTCATCTCTGGAGGAGACGGTTATTCCGATTGTTATGGAAAATACGAAAAAGATACAGTATGTATCAATTGCAGGCAGTTCGTTCGGCCTGGATATAGAAAATCTGGACGAAGAGGAGTTTAACAGGCAGTATCAGGAGAAAAATCTTGAACTCGCCGAAAGGCTGAAAAAGCATAAGGAAATCTCAGAAGTATATTATGCACAGATTCTTTATGTCGGGATAGCTGCTACTGTGGGGAATATGACTGTTGAGATGCCCTGTGTATCCAAACAGGAAATACCTGTCCTGCTGAAACATTTTGATGCGGAGATTCTGGAAGGCAGGCTGCCGGAGAAGGAAGGCGAGGTGGTGTTAGATGAGGCGTCCATGAAAAATAATGGGTATTCATTAAATGATATATTTAATGAGGAGGGGTATGGGAAATCATTCCGGATTGTCGGGGTGCTTGACTGCGATAGTTATTTTGGCTGCGGGATCCCATCACAGACATACAGTTTGCAGAGGCAGCTTGCAGTGCTCTCGGATGGGAGCATCAAAGATATGTCAAAAGTTCTTCAGAAGGAGGGCATTCATGTGAGGGATGCCTATGACAAAGTTCTCGATTATAAATGGGGGAAATGGTTTGTCAAGAATGAGATTTCTGATGTCCTTGGAAACTCTGGGAATCTGGTTTATACAGGGATTATCCTGATACTTACTGTCTCGCTTTTTCTTGTATACACGACATATCTGCGCGACCGGCATAATGAGTGGTGCCTGTACTGCTCCATAGGCTACTCTAGAAAATCAATCTTTTTTTCGATTTTAAGAGAGCTGCTCTTTACATTTGCAGTGGCGCTGCTTATCGGAACAATCTTGATTTCGGGTTCTGTTGTCCTTCTGGATTATGCGATGATACAGCCGAAAGGGATAAGGTGCCGATATTTCCAGCCGGAAACCCTGAAACAGATTTTGTGTACGTATATACTGCTGTTGGGAGTCCTCCAGATTCCGGTGAGATACGCATTATACAGAATCAGGACAATTGATGCGATTGATGACGAGCTATTTTAGAAAGGAAGGTAAAAGTGTTTCAGATAAAGAATATTACAATGATATATGACATGGAAAAGACAGAAAAGATATATGCCCTAGGTGGTTTTGACCTCACACTTCCGGATAAGGGGCTGATAGGGATTATCGGGCCATCCGGGTCAGGGAAGTCCACGCTGATGTACTGCCTTTCTACGCTAAAAAGGCCGACAGATGGGGAAATTTTGTACAATGGCAGGGAACTAACTGCATTAAAAGACAACGAACGTGAAAATCTCCGCAGGAACGAATTTGGTTTTGTGTTCCAGAGGCATTTTCTTGTGCCGTATATGTCAGCAGTGGATAATGTATTAGTTGCGGCTGCAAAATGTGATGCCGCTGCAGCAGGGAGGGCAAGGGAGCTTTTGTCATCTTTTGGTTTGGGGGACAGGGAGTTTGGAAAACGCCCGTCCAAGCTTTCCGGCGGGCAACGTCAGAGGACGGCGATTGCCCGGGCGATGATTAATACCCCTAAAGTGTTGTTTGCAGACGAGCCGACTGCTGCACTTGACCATGAAAATGCGTTTACGGTCATGGAAATACTAAAAGAATATGCAGTAGAAAATCTGGTTCTTGTCATTACCCATGACCGCTCTATTTTAAAGGGGGCAGACAGGATAATTGAAATGTGGGATGGATGCCTGACTGCAGCGGACAGCAGATTGTAAAATGCGCTGCAGCAAGCGAAGAAAGGAGACGGAATATGAAGCCATTCTCTGCATTATACTTTATAAAGGAAAACAGGGTGCGCTGTGCACTTTTAGCTATTATGCTTTTTCTGGGATATGCAGCATATCTTGGTGGCCTGTATGTCACAAATATCAGGGATTCTTGGGAAGTGCCGTTTGGATATACTGACAAAATGGTGCTGGTCTATGGTGAAACGGAGGAGCAGATTGAGAGGTATAAGCAATTTCAGCGGGAGACTGCAGCTGACAGCAGGATAAAAATGATTCCGGTGTCCCGCCGGAATCATTTAAACTGGAAAACAATCATGGGGTTTGAAATCGGACAATATGCCTATACATTTGCTTCTGTCAGGGATTTTGAGACGTATTGCAAATACATGGGTGTCGTATGTGATTTTAAAAACTTAAAAGACGGAAGCATGGTTATGAGCCCGAAAATGTCTAAAAACAGGGGGATAAAAATAGGTGATAAAATAGAGAAAGATGATGCAGATACAATATTCGGGAGTTACACATTAGATGCCCTTACGGAAGAGGATGGGTACACTATCTACTTTATTGATAAAAAAATGTCAGAGGATTATACTGCTATGCTGTTAAGTGATGAATTAGGCAAAGACAGGCTGCAGGATTATGCGGTGGAAAAATATGGGAGCTATGATGATGAGAATCTGGAAGAAAAGATTGATGAGGAGCTTAGTTTTCTGTATTCTATCTATATATTTATCATTATGTTTCTGGCATTAATTCTGGCAGTGACAATCTGCGCAGCTTTCGTGGGAATGTACCAGCGCAGGAATTTTGAATTTGCAGTTTACCGGGCTATCGGTGTATCAAAGCGCAGAATTGTCGGAAAGATATCTTCTGAACTGCTGTGGATGGATTTGGCGTCCCTTTTTGGCGGGGGCATAATTTTTTTCTTTGGGCTGTATCTTTTTAACAATATGGTGCTTTATCCTGAAGGGAAATATCTTCGGTATTTTAACCCTCTGGCACTCACAGGCCTAGCTGTCTGCAATATTACGGTGCTGATACCTCTGGTTGTCACAAGATGCAGGCAGATGCTGAAAGCAGACATTTGCGAATATTAAAAATATTATTAAATATTGACCATCTCTCTGTCTTGTATTATACTTATAAAGTGCATTATGTCGAATGAGGACGAAAAGTGTAAATTTATCGCTGTGAGTCTTTCTTCTATTTTGTTGTATCTCTGCCCTATTTGTCATATAATAGAGAACTATGTAGGGGGAGTAGAGGTATGAGAGGATTGGAACAAAGGCGTGCAGCGTTTAAAGGAGAAGTGAAATGATAGACCGAGATTTTGTACTAAACACTTTTTTAGATAAGATGGTTAAGACAGCTAGGGTAAATTTGTGTACTGGTGAATATGCATTTGTCAAGATGCTGCAGACGCAGGCAGAGGAAGAAAGCATGGCTGCGGATACAATTGATGGATATTTTCAGAATCTGATTGACAGGGGGCAGATATACCCTGATGATGTGGCGAGCTACCGTTACCATATGGATTTGGGATTTCTCAGGGAAAGGGTTTTTGCCAAGAAGGACAAGGTGGCAAATAGCTTCCGTTATAAGATGGATGATGAATACATCTGGGTGACGTTAGAGGTGGTTACACCCGAGGATATATCAGAAGAGAATCCGTGGGTCGTATACTGCTGGAGGGAATCTGATGAGGATGCCTGCATTATGGAAGACGGTATGAAGAAAATTTCCGGCATCTATGACAGGGTATTAAAAATCAACCTCACAACTGACAGCTATATGGAGCTGGCAAAGGATGGCTCTGAGCGGAAGTCTTCTAAACCGCCTAGACCGGCAAAGATTTCCAAGCTTTTCCGGAAACTTGCAAGGTCAGGCGGGATTCACAGGGGGGACGTGAAGGAGTTCCTTGCCTTTACAGATATTGAAATACTGAAAGAGAACTTTCAGGAGGACAGCGGCAGTATTCATCTGCGTTACCGCCAGAAAGTCGGTGAGGTATTCCACTGGTTTTCTATGGAGTTTATGCCAAGTGTGGAATATACGGAAGAAAATCAAGTCATTATGCTTTATATAAAAGATGTCCATGACGAATATATTATTGAGACAAACCATCACCGCAAGCTGGCATATTATGCCAATTTTGATACAATGACAGGAGTATGGAACCACGAATATTTCTATAAACGGTGTAAGGAATACAGCGAGAGCGCGGACAAATACCCAGCCGCCATTATGTACACGAATATAAATGGAATGCGGGAACGCAACAAAGCACAGGGGCTTGCGGAGGGCGACAGGTACATCCGCTCCTTTGCAGAACTGCTGGCAGGGGAGTTCGGGAAAAATTCGTGCTATCGGATGAATGGTGATGAATTTCTTGTCCTGTTAGAGAGGGAAAATGAGAGGGCGGTTAAGTCACAATTTAAGATTTTTCAGGACGTGTTGAAGAAGCAGAAGGTGCCAATGGCAGCAGTGGGTTTTGTATGGTCAGGTGCGCCTGCGACTTTTGAGGAATTGTTGAATGAGGCAGAAAATAATATGTTTATAGATAAACAGAATTATTATAGAAAAGCAAATGTAGGTGGACAGAAAACATACAAAGTCCATACAGACATTTAAATAAGTATTATTTGTAATTAGGATGGTTTTCTGCCGCTGTTTATAGAGATGGGAAAGATTCATGATGCAGAATCAATTTGAGAGGACGGAGTTAATTTTTGGGGCGGAGGGCATGGAACGCCTGAGGGGGGCTAGAGTCGCTGTATTCGGTATTGGGGGAGTCGGTGGTTATGTTGTAGAAGCGCTCGCAAGAAGCGGCATAGGGACGCTTGATTTGATAGACAACGACAAAGTTGCTTTCAGTAACCTGAACCGGCAGATTTTTGCTACCCACAGGACAATAGGAAGATATAAGGTAGATGTGGCAAAGGAACGTATTATGGATATCAATCCGGAGGCAGCTGTTAATATCTATCCGGTGTTCTATCTTCCGGAGACGGCAGGGCAGTTTGATTTTACGGCGTATGACTATGTAGTAGACGCTATTGATACCGTGACAGGCAAGATTGAACTGGTTATGCAGTCAGAAAGGGCCAGTGTCCCTATTATTAGTTCTATGGGTGCTGGTAATAAAATAGATCCTGCGGCTTTTGAGGTGGCGGATATTTATCAGACATCTGTCTGCCCTCTTGCAAAAGTGATGCGCAGGGAGTTAAAAAAACGGGGCATCAAGAGGCTGAAAGTCGTATACTCCCGAGAGAAGCCTATCTGCCGGGAGCCGCTGCCCGGTGAAAATGATGCCCGAAATCAAACAACAGAGGGTCGGAGCCGCCGGCAGGTTCCCGGAAGTAATGCCTTTGTGCCATCTGCCGTCGGGTTGATTATTGCCGGCGAAGTCATTAAAGACTTAACCCAGATGAAAGCGGTTATCGAAAATTAGATCTTAAGGAACTATTCAATAATAACTTTCAAATAGTTCCTTAGCAGTACGATAGATACATTCTGTCATGCCCTGCAGCTTGCTGCAGGGCTGCTTCTGTATAAAGGAAAGAACTTGTTTCATAGTCTTAATCCACCTTTTTTGCAAAAAATTTAAATAAAATGCCGAAAAATGTTGATTTATGGTTGAAAATGGAATGAAAAAGTGGTATATTATAACCGTGGGTGGGAAATCAAAAAGTTGGTATCCAAATTATTTTGTGGAAGTAGTAGTTTGGTTTCTATAGGTAATACTGTGGGAGTAGAGGATAGTTTTCTTGGGAGAAGGTTCAATAAAAGGTGTTAGGAGCATCAGTAAAAAGCCGGATTATTTTAATCCGGCTTTTTACTAGTGCACTGTATTATTATAGCTAAATATTCTGGTCTGCTATGCCGTTTCATGGTATACTAAAACAAACTGTGTATGTATGGCCACCGTTACAAATACGGTAAAGTTATACTCTGAAAAAAAGGAATCGAAGACATTGTTTCCCTGAACCGTAATATTAATTCTGATAATGCATGAAGAAAATTTGATGGACAGGCAGAGGCACGGATTATCAAAATTGCGTACAGTCCGTCAAAAGAAGATGCCTTTATGATAGGCAGGATAGAAAAGGTGATGTGACAGAGAATGGAGTGGACACTATGGAACTTGAAATAGGCATTGAAGACTTATTAAACAAAAGGAAAATAGAATCGGACCGTATAGAGTTTAAAACGGGATGGAATCCGGATGATATCTATCATAGTGTCTGTGCATTTGCAAATGATTACAACAATGATGGTGGCGGTTATATTGTTGTAGGCGTTGAAGAAGAAAATGGTATTGCAAAGCGTCCGGTAAAAGGATTGCCGGATTATATGCTGGATACAATACAGAAAGAGATGGTAGGATATAATAATATGATATCCCCGCCATATTTTCCACAAGGGATACCAATAGAAGCAGATGGAAAATGGATTTATGTTATTGTTGCAAGAACGGGACAGCAGCGCCCATACAAGTCACCGGAATATGTAACTGGCAAGAAAGATAAAAAATATCATTATTATATTCGCTATCTGACAAGCTCTGTTAAGGCAAATCCGGAACAGGAACGTGAATTGATTAATATGTCAGACCAAACACCGTTTGACTGCAGGGCAAATCATAAGGCAGCATTTGAAGATATTTCACCTGTGTTGTTGGAAGATCACCTGCGTAAGACTGGCAGTAAACTTGCAAAACAGGTAAGAGAGCGTGGCGTTGAGGAAATTCTCAATGATATGCAGCTTTTAGTAGGCTCACCGGAACTCAGATATATTCAGAATGTGGCGCTTATGATGTTTTGTGAGCATCCAGAGAAATTTTTTGGATATACTTATGTTCAAATGACATCATTTCCAAAGGGAAGCATAGAGAATCCAGGTGTCAGTGAGGATTTCCCCAATATTACAGGCTCAGTCCCAAAAATGATTCAGGCAACAATGGAACGTTTTCGTAATTTGTTTATTCGGGAAAAGGTTATTAAAGTTCCGAATCAGATGGAGGCTCTGAGAATTTTTAATTATCCTTATCAGGCAATCGAGGAGGCAGTGGTAAATGCTTTTTATCATAGAGATTATATGTCGTATGAGCCGGTTACGATAGAGATAGAGCCGGACTGCATAAATATCATGAATTTTCCCGGTATTGACAGATCAATTTCTGAAAAGGCGATAGCAGAAGGAAAAAGGTTTGTTTCTCGATATTATCGTAATAGAAGATTGGGGGAATTTTTAAAGGAACTTAATTTATCAGAAGGCCATTCGTCCGGTATTCCGACGATACAGGAAGAACTTGCAAAGAATGGTTCCCCCAGAGCGGAGTTCTTTACGGATGAAGATAGACGGGCTATGAGAATAAGAATTCCGATTCATCCAGCATTTTTAGAAAAAAATGATGAATTTGCAATATCGGATAGTTATGAAAAAGCGACGAATAAATTGTCAAAGAAAAAGATGGAACAGTATGATAAAATCCTAAAGTTGATGGATGACAGCGACTGGCATAAAACTGCGGAAATTGCTGACAAGTTAGGACTAAAGGATACTAGAACAAAAGAATTATTAAAAGAATTGGTTGGACTTGAAAAGCTTGTTGATAACGGTAAAACGAAAGGCAAAATGTATAAATTAAAATAATTCGTCGCTAAAAAAGCGACGAAAAAAGCGACGAAAAAATAATGAAAAATGGAAAAGGCTAGAAGGGGAGCATTTTGCAAATGCGGCCATAAAGGAGGGCACCGATATGGGCATGGAAAGCTATGTAAAGGAACGTTCCTGTACGCAGGAGAAGCATTTTGCAAGGCAGGTTTCCAATGAAAATCAAGATGGCTTGCTTGACAGGATATCAAGCTTTTTATTGGAAAATGCGAATCCCTCCATCGTCTATCATGTAAAAAACGATATTTTAAAAATTATCACGGACGAAGAAAAAAGGGATTTGCAAGACAGGGTTCTGCAGGAGAAAATAATTCAGGATATAATCGCATGCCAGAAGGAAAATGGCTGGCTAGGAAATGGTTTTCATGGTCCTAATAAAAATGCAGGGCCGTATGAAAATCAAGAGGTCGGCGTGAAATATCTCGGCGAAAAGTTGGTGTATAAAGATACTCCTGTGCTGAAGAATGCAATAGAGGCATTTAAAACTGCCTCCCCGAAACTGTTCGGCGAAGAAGATACGGATTGCAACAGATATGCGGCTTCTGGTTCAGATATAATTAAAGCTGCTTGTGTTGCAAGGGCTGGGTATGAAGATAGCTTTGATATTACAAAAGAAATTACCGCGTCATTGGAATCATTCCGCAGGGTTACAGAAATAGAATCGGTAACGGATATTGTAAAAATAAGGAAAAGACCTCCTGAGAAAATCAATCCCCAAGGGATTGCATACGTTTTTAAAAACTATGAGAAATGGCCTTGCTGGTATCATTTGGACATTCTGGCCCATACGGATAGTTGGCGGAGCCGTGAGAATACAGCTATGCTGGCGGATGCTTTCAATAAACTGCTGAAGGACACGGGATTAACATATTCACCTGCGTATTGCGTAGATGTTGGGCATTTAGTTGGCTGCTGCGGCGCATTTAAAGAGGGTATGAAGCTTGGAAAGGAGGACTGCGGAGAGCACTATGTATTTCTGAATCTGGTGGAGTATATGTGCCGGTGTGGATTATACAGTCTTGTGCCGATGTTGAAAAAAGAGGTTGATATTATTTATGATTCAATAGACGGGCAGGGAATATGCCGTGCGAATTATGCCGAAAAAGCACTTAAGGGGATGGGGGCTTATAGTGGTGGACAGTTGGAAGTGGACTGGCGGAGTAAGACCAGAAAACTTTGTGATGTAACATATAGAAGTCTGTTGATATTGTATCATTCCGGATTGCTGGGATTGAATCTGTTATCTTAGATATATAAAGGTGCTGACGCAAGATGAAAGGAAAAATTATTTCGGTGTATATTTAAACCTATCCCTTGACTTCAAGTGCACTTGAAGTGGTAATATTTGTCTCTAGAGCGTGTTTGAGAATGAATTTTCAAACACGCTCTAGAGGACGATAAAAGGTATTCGCATTTTATATATTAGGAAAGTTCTCGGTGTGTGGTGTACCAACAATAAATGCAAAGAACTTTAGTTCTTTAGCATTTTTGCTAGGGCACAAGCGAAGTCTGTGCCCT
>RAYF01000005.1 GCA_003611745.1 bacterium D16-36
TTTTGTGTGAAAATGCTATTGCCGTAAGACCAATCGCATAGTATAATTTGGTTTACCTTTAATTTTGGGAAAGGGGTGTATATTTCGATGGACGTGTTCAAATTTGGATATAAATACTGGAAGCGCAATCTTGGATTGTCGCTGCTCGGCAAGCTGATGGGCTGCATTGCCCTCAGTGCAGATCTGATGCTGCCGATGCTTACCGCAATGTTTATTAATTATGTGGTACAGGATAATGCCGTGGAGGATAACAATATTTTCTCCTTTATGTTAAGCGGTAAATATGGGGAGGTTCATTCCATGGAGCTGTTTTGGAATCTGGCTGCCCTGTTTGCAGGGCTGCTGTTTCTGAAATTAGTGTTGATTTATGCACGCAATATTCTGAACCAGAAGCTGGGGCTCCGTCTGGAGACAGATCTGCGTGTGGTGACGTTCCACAAACTTATGGAGTTGGATAGTGCGACAATTTCAGGGTATAACACGGGAGAGCTTTTAACAACTATTAATTCCGATACAATTATGTTTAAAGAAATGTTCTGCCGTATTATTCCTAGTATTTTTGACAGTGTATTTGTGCTGGTTGTCTCAGTAGTTCTTCTGGCGGCAATCAATCCATATCTGTTGATCATACCGGTAATTTTGACGCCGTTTTTCCTGACGGCATTGATCCGGTTTAAGAAGAGGGCGAGGGTGAATTACCGCAATATACGTTCCAATATCAGCGAAATGAGCCTGACTGTGCAGGAAAACATTGAGGCAGTCCGCCTTGTCCGTTCCTTCACAAATGAGGCGGTGGAGAAGGAAAAGTTTGATGCCTCCAATGTGAAGCTGAAGGATTCCCATATTAAACAGGTGAAATTATCCTGTACATTTGATGCTGTCTTTAATGCAATCAAGCAGACAGCCTATATAGGGAGCATTGCAGTGAGTGCTGTTCTTGTGCTCAATGGCCGGATGATGGTGGGATATCTGGTGGCGTGCGCTGATTATGTTTTAAAAATAATGAATTATGTATCACAGATAAACAATATGATGTTCCAGATGCAGCAGCAGTTAGTGTCCGGGCATAAAATGATGGAGTTTATGGCCTGTGAAAGCCAGATTCCGGATGGGGATAAGCCAGTGAAAGAGCCGGAGGAGGTGTACCTGAAAGTGGAGCATGGCTCCATGGTTGTGGAGGAGCAGCAGATACTCAGGGATATCAATCTGGATATACCGTACGGGAAGAAATTAGGCATCGTAGGCGGTACGGGAAGCGGGAAAAGCGTTTTGCTGGAAGCATTTATCCGCGTCCATGATTTGACAGACGGCCAAATCAGCATTAACGGCGAGGATGTAAAGAATATTGAACTGGAATCCCTGCGTGACAAATTTGCCTATGTATTTCAGGATGTATTTCTATTTTCCAATACAATAGACTCTAATATTGCCTATGCGGAACCGGATATTGAGAAGGAGCAGGTAATTGAGGCGGCAAAGCATGCGCAGGCTCATGGCTTTATCCAGAGGCTGGATGAAGGATATGAGACGATTGTAGGTGAGAGGGGGCTTGGAATATCCGGCGGTCAGAAGCAGAGGGTATCAATTGCGAGGGCGCTTCTGAAGGATGCGCCTGTACTGGTGATGGATGATTCTACTTCCGCATTGGATGTCAATACGGAAAAGCGTCTGCTGCGTGATATTAAAGAAAATTACCCGGATAAGACTTTGCTGATTTCGGCGCACAGACTCTCTTCCGTGGTGGATTGTGATGAGATTATATATATGAAGGACGGCATGATTGTGGAGCGGGGCACATTTGATGAATTAATGAAATTAAATGGCCATTTTGCTTCGGTTTACCGCATTCAGGAAGCCCAGAATAAGGCAGTAGTTGATTTTGATGCTCTGGCAGGGAATGCATAAATCTGGCTATAAGAAGGGGGTTTTATCACATGGCAAAAAGAAATACATATTTTCAGGATGAAGAAATTGTCCGAAAGATAGATATAAAGCAGTTTGGCAGGGTTTTGCGCTACATGCTTCCCTATAAAAAGACTCTGGCTCTGGTCGGCTGTCTGATGATAATATCAGCGGGGGTTTCCATGGTATCGCCGCTGCTGCTGAAAAATATTATTAATGAGGTAGTGGTTGTAAAGGATAATGCTGCCCTGACAGAAAATTATAGGATGTTAGCGTTCGTAATTTCCGGGATGGCGGTGCTTTCCGCACTGGAAATCATAATGAGCTACATACATCAGAGGCTGATGGGGACTATGGGGCAGGAAGTCATTTCAGATATCCGCAGGGAGACATTTTATAAGCTGCAGGAACTGCCGTTTGACTATTTTGATTCTAAGCCGGATGGCAAGATTGTCGTGAGGGTGACAGACTATATAAATGATCTGGCAAACTTTTTTACAAATTACGTTGTGCTGCTTTTGTCGTATGTAGTTAAATTAATTATCGTAACATTTTTTATGCTGGGTCTGAGCGTAAAGCTAACTGGAATCGTTTTTCTGGCTGTTGTCCCGATGATGGCATGCGTTTTTACGCTCCGTTTTTCCATCCGGAGGCTGTTTAGCGGGCATAGGGCGAAACTGTCGAACCGTTCTGCCTTTATAATTGAGTCCATTATGGGTGAGAAGATTGTAAAGAGTTATAACAGGGCGGAGAATAGTGAGAAAATCTATGCCAAGGTGCATGATGCAAGTGTAAAGCAGTGGATGCGCATTGTGTACAGGAATGAGTTAAATACGCCGATTGTGGAAACATTCTGGAATCTTGGGACATTGTGTTTATATGGCCTGTCCCTTTATCTGATTCTTGGCGGCAGCAGTAATATAAATGCCGGGATGGTTGTAGCATTTACCAGTTATATGACGCAGTTTAGCGGCCCCCTGACACAAATCGCAATTATTATACAGCAGCTTGCACAGGTAAGCTCTAATTTGGAACAGGTATTTGATACGATTGATTATCCGGTGGAAATTGATAATAAGAAAGACAGCACGGAATTAAAGGATATCGCCGGAAAAGTTGATTTTAATAATGTGACATTTGCTTATGATGACGGTATTAACATCCTTGAGCATTTTGAACTGCATGTAAAGCCGGGGGAGACGATTGCCCTGGTAGGCCCGACTGGTGCCGGAAAGACAACTGTTATCAATATGCTGACAAGGTTTTATGATGTGACAGAGGGGAATGTAACCATTGACGGCATTGACGTGAGGGATGCGTCGCTGGAATCCCTGAGGCGCGAGGTAGGCGTTCTGATGCAGGAGCCGTTTATTTTTAAGGGTACGGTGATGGAGAATATCCGCTATGGAAGGGTGGATGCCTCTGACGAGGAGTGTATTGCCGCTGCAGAGACGATTTTTGCGGATCGGTTTATCAAAAAGCTTCCGGGAGGTTATGGCCATGTTCTGGAAGAGCGCGGGGCTGGATTATCCGCAGGAGAGAAACAGCTTCTATCTTTTGCAAGGATAGTTCTTAAAAACCCATCTGTTGTCATATTAGATGAGGCTACCAGCTCAATTGATACAGAGACGGAGAATCTGATTAAGCAGGCACTTGATATTTTGCTGAAAGATAAGACTGCATTTATGGTTGCGCATCGCCTGTCTACCATAAGGGGGGCAGACAGGATACTCTACATTGCCGACAAGGGCATTGCTGAAGAGGGGACGCACGAAGAATTAATGCAGAAAAAAGGGCTGTACTATGCCTTGAATTAATAAGCTTTAATTATCTGTGACGATTGCTAAAATATCAATAAAGAGGTTTGCAATGTCAATGTATAGCTCACAGGCAGCCTCCACTGCATTTTTCAGGGTGTGCGGATAACTGTTGGCACGCGCCCAGTCATAACCGATGTAGAGGCTGAAAATGCCTGCGCTGATGTAGCTGTATATGCTCAGGTTCATCCGGAAGACCATGCAGAAGAGCCCAACTAAAATCATTGCAAAAAGGCTTACGAAAAGCACTCTGCCGATACGCAGGAAAAACTGCGGAAAAAGCACAGAAAGGCAGAGCATAATAACAGTAATGGAACCGGTCAGCCCGCAGGTCTGGAATATAATAAGCGGGTGGATGCCGGCGACGATGGTGCTTAGCACTGCGCCAAGGGGGAGCACGATCATATTGTAGCCGAGGAAAGTGATAGCTGGCTTGTGGCAAAAGCATACAAGAAGTATGCCGGAAATACCTAAGACAAAATATCCCCCATATAAAAGTGCAGGATTCATGTACACAAAAACATCGCGGAAGAACCTGCAGATAATAAAGTTCATGATAAGGCCGTATGCGGTGATGCCGCCGATTAACAGATTGTAAGCGCGGTGAGATAAGATAATGTCCTCTGGATGTGTTTCAAAATGTGCTGCCTTTCTGGCAGATAAAGTACGTTTTCCCATAATAATCCTCCATTTCTGCAAGGTGAACTTCGTTCACACTAGATGGTCTATAGTTTTAGTTCATACAAATAAGAATTGCCTTTTTTGCCGATTCTGGCAACGGCCTCTATATAAGTTAGTATATTCAGTGCAAGCTGTGCATTGCTCTGGGAAATTCCGGCTTTTTTGGCGAAATCCTTCGAGTTGAATGGATTTGGCAGATCCCGCGGAATCATGCATCCATATTCTTTGGGGCTGCCGATATAGAATTCGTCTACAAGCTTAGTTGGAATCCTGTCGAACCTTGTAGAACCGCGTTTTTTGTCACGGCTCCACCCATTGAGCAGGCGGTATTCCTCTGCGTCAATCAGCACAAGGCACAGATGCAGGTTCGGGTGTGCCAGATATTGTTTTATCTTGTATAATTCGTAGTAGGCGTCGTAAGTAGTCCCCCTTTTGGGTGATTTCCTTTTTTGTGACACCTCCCCGGTTGCCTCATTAATCCAGCACAGCCATTTTGTATGTATGATGGGATAGACGATAGTGACTGGATACTGTTCCAGAAACAAATCCAGTTTTTTCCGCATCGCATTGAAATTTCGTGTCTGGATTTCTATGATTTCATCGCCCCGGAATATATCAGCAACATATCTGCCGATGCGGAATTCCTGATGGGCGGTGTCTGGCTCATAAAAACGTTTCAGTACCGCATGGACTGTTTTTTCCTGCAGAGTGCCGATGCCGTTTTTTTCGCGGTCAATATGGATGATTTCATCGCATGCCTTTTGAAATAAATCCTCATCAAATGGGCTGACAGACATAATATTCCTCATTTCCTTATCTGTATATTTCTGTTAAATCACTGTGCTGCGGCAGAGATTAATAATAGTTTACCACATTTGGTGCAAAATAAATATAGGCTGTGATGTTTTTTAAGATAAGTCTAAGGAATTCTTGACTTGGACGCTGGAATTGTTTAGAATGGAATAAGTGCGAGAAACATTTTTGGAAAAAATAGGAAGACCTTATATAGATTTAGAAGCAGGCGCAGGCTGCAGAATAGCGTACAAAAGTTCGTCAGGATGAATGATATATATCCAGACGGCTTAAATAATATAATACTTGCCGCAGGGAGCGGCGGAATGGAGGATGTATGGCTAGTCAGGTAAAATTTGATTACGCATTGGCGGGTAATGTAATCTCTGAGGATGAGGTAAAATCCATGCAGAAGATTGCAGAGGATGCAAAGGAAGTTCTGGTTTCAAAGAATGGGGCTGGAAATGATTTCTTAGGCTGGATTGACCTTCCGGTAGATTATGATAAGGAGGAGTTTGCACGTATTCAGGAAGCTGCAAAGAGAATCCAGTCTGATTCAGAAGTGCTGCTGGTTATCGGTATCGGCGGTTCTTATCTTGGTGCAAGGGCAGCGATTGAATTTCTGCGCCATGGTTTCTACAATAGTGTATCAAAGGAAATCCGCAAGACACCTGAGATTTACTATTGCGGGAATAATTTAAGCGGAACTTATCTCAAACAGTTAGTTGAAGTAATCGGGGATAGAGATTTCTCTGTAAATATTATCAGCAAGTCAGGCACAACAACAGAGCCTGCCGTGGCATTCCGTATTTTCAAGGGAATGTTGGAAAAGAAGTACGGCAAAGAGGGGGCAGCAAAGAGAATTTATGCCACAACAGATAAGGCAAAAGGGGCATTGAAGAATCTTGCTACAGAAGAGGGCTATGAGGCATTTGTCGTGCCGGATGATGTTGGAGGGCGTTTCTCCGTACTGACAGCAGTAGGGCTTCTTCCAATAGCAGTCAGCGGGGCAGATATTGCCAAACTGATGGAGGGCGCTGCTTCTATGCGCGAGGTTTGCCTGAATAAAGATTTTGCGGACAATGAATCCCTGAAATATGCGGCAATCCGCAATATTCTTCTCAGAAAAGGCAAGTCTGTCGAAATTTTATGTAACTATGAGCCGGCACTCCACTATGTATCTGAGTGGTGGAAGCAGCTTTACGGTGAGAGCGAGGGCAAGGACCAGAAGGGCCTTTTCCCGGCATCTGTCGATTTAACAACAGACCTGCACTCTATGGGGCAGTTTATTCAGGATGGAAGCCGTGTTATGTTTGAGACGGTTATGGAGTTAGAAAGCCCGTCCCTTGATATAACGATTGAAGAAGAGCCGGTAGATTTAGATGGCCTGAATTATCTGACAGGCAAGACGCTCGATTTCATCAATAAAAGCGCTATGAAGGGTACCCAGCTTGCCCATACGGATGGAAATGTGCCGAACCTTACCGTCAAAATACCGGAGCAGAATGAGTTCTATCTTGGGCAGCTCTTCTACTTCTTTGAATTTGCCTGCGGTGTGAGCGGTTATATTCTTGGGGTAAATCCATTTAACCAGCCTGGTGTGGAGAGCTACAAGAAGAATATGTTTGCACTCCTTGGAAAGCCGGGATTTGAGGCTCAGAGGGAAGAGCTGATGAAGAGGCTGTAGGATATTTAGAAATATTGGCTGGCTGTACTTTCACGTTAATATACTAATTGAAGGGTAATATGTGGAAGTACAGTCTTTTTTTCTATTTTAATTACCGAAGCCATATCAGCAGATGTTTAAGCTATGTTTTTTGGAGAATAATAAATGAAAGGGGACGTGGATTATGGTATTTGCATTTTTGGCGTGGGCTGTGTGCGGGGCGGCATTTATTATCCTAGGGATTTATGACAGCCTCTCTAAAAAAGAAAAAGCATTTGGGTTTTGGGCAAATGCAGAGACATTTGAGGTAAATGATGTGAGAGCCTACAATAAAGCGCTTGGGAAGCTCTTCTGTGTGTTCGGGATCATTTTTATTATGCTTGGCATCCCGCTTCTGGGAGGGCAAAATTCGCCGCTTGTTTTGATTTCTGTTGTGGGCGTTATGTTTGAGGCAATTGCGGCTATGGTGGTTTATGTGACAGTGATTGAAAAGAAATACCGAAAAAAGGAGTGAAGTTTAGTTAGGAGTGTGTCATGAGAAAGAAAAGTATAGCAATTATTACTGGGGCCAGCAGTGGTTTTGGAAAAGAATTTGTAAGGCTTTTGGCAAAGGAGCACACGATTGATGAAATATGGGCTGTGGCAAGGGATAAGAAGAAACTGCAGAGGCTTAGCTCAGAATATAAGAAAAGGCTGAAAACATTTTCGGTGGATTTATCTGACAGGCAGGAGTTAGAGCACTTTGCAGCGCTGATTCAGGATGCCGATGTAACCATACGCTATCTGGTAAATAACGCTGGCTATGGGAAATTTGGTTCCTATAAGAATTTGTCAATTGACGAATCTGTTAATATGATTGATCTAAATATCAGTGCCGTGGTTCAGATGGGGCTTGTATGTATTCCCTATATGAAAAAGGGCAGCCATATTATAAATGTGGCGTCACAGGCGTCTTTCCAGCCGCTGCCGTACCTCAATATCTATAGCGCAACAAAAGCATTTGTCAGAAATTATTCCAGAGCGCTCCATGTAGAACTGAGGGAGCAGGGAATTACGGTTACTGCTGTCTGTCCGGGCTGGATGCGGACTGCCTTTTTTGACAGGGCAGAGATAGGCGCTGCTAAGTCAGTGAAAAAGTTTGTGGGAATGACAACACCGGATAAAGTTGCTGCCAGGGCACTGGCCGATGCCAGAAAGGGCAAGGATATTTCGGTGTATGGAGTGTTTGTTAGATGCGCGCATCTGGCGGCAAAGTTTCTCCCTCAGAGAGTTATGATGGAATTCTGGCTGCGCCAGCAAAAAATAACATAGAGAAATAGCACGAAAATCTATTTTTAGTATTCTATCCCTTCTCTTGCCGGGACACCTCTGTCGTAAGGGTGCCTGATGCATTTCATTTCTGTAATATAATCTGCGTGTTCCAGAAAAAATGTGTCAGGATTCCTCCCAGTGCATACAATCTCTGTTCTTTCACGTTCCGATAACAGAAAATGGAAAAGCCGTTCCTTGTCTACCAGTTCCCATTGGCATGGATAGGTGATTTCGTCTAAAACAATCAAGCCATATTTTTCGTTTTGGGCAGATTCTATGATGCTGTCCAATATCTGGTTGTGGATAGATGCCTGCTCCTTTTTTTGCGCAGGCGTCA
Organism: bacterium D16-36; assembly: GCA_003611745.1. GTDB lineage: Bacteria > Bacillota > Clostridia > Lachnospirales > Lachnospiraceae > Butyribacter. The sequence continues at coordinate 8,507 of RAYF01000005.1, forward strand.
TATTTTTATAAAATGGGAACTTTTTACTGCTTCGCAGGACGGTTATATTTTTTAGGTTTTTCAGGCTTTCTATCTCGCCTGTTTTTCCGCTTTTCATAAATTGCGCAAAAAGAACCTGTTTTCCTGTCCCGGCAGCACGCACGGCGAGGCCAACCGCGGCTGTCGTTTTTCCCTTGCCGTCCCCGCAATATAAATGCATGAAAGCATCCTGCATTGGAAACCCCTCCTATTACATTTCATTCTTCCACATGCTCTATTCCCTGACTCAATATAGTAAAAACATGTTCGTCAGCCAATGTATACAAAACTGTTTTCCCGTCTTTCCGATACTTCACGAGCCGGTTTTGCTTTAATACGCGCAGCTGATGCGAGATAGCGCTTTGTGTCATATTTAGAAGGCTCGCTATATCATAGACGCACATCTCGTTTTCATACAGCGCATATAAAATCTTTATGCGCGTTGAATCGCCAAATACCTTAAATAAATCAGCCAACTCATACAATTCACTTTCTATGGGCATTTTTTCTTCAATGTCTTTGGCGGTTTCCGCGTCTATTGTCATAAATTCGTTTGGCTTATCCATCTGTCTCCTCCACGCCGCATCTTTTCAGCCCTTCTCTTGGAATGTCCTGCGAGGTGCGGATGTCCAGTATGCTTTCTGTCTCAGTTGCTGCATTTTGATACCAGAGGATTGCTTCTTCCGTATCCCCACTGCCCTCATAAAACTTTCCAAGCTCGCAGCAGATTTCTGCACAGGATGAGGTGACGGCGTCCTTTAGTGCAAAGCCGAAAAACTTTGGCAGGTTTCCCGCAATGCGGTATGCCCTTGCCAATACACACATAGCTTCCTTCACTTCATCCATAGTGCGGTTATCCTCTGAGAGCGTTTTTTCAAATACAGGGATGGCATCTGTAAAATCTTTATCCGTCCCGGAATGGTACAGCTCCATCGCATACATATGATGGAGCTTGCCGGAAAACCGTTCCTTTCTTTTTCCAGCCTGCAAAAGCGCCTGCAGGTCCCTTGACGCATGGTTCCCTTCCGGGCAGTGCATGATTTCAATCTGGCTGTCATACACAACGGGGTCGATGCGCAGGGTTTCATGTATCGGGTCAATCCACACAAAAGGGCGGAGCCTGCGGTAAAGCTTGGGCCTGTATTCCTTCTCAAAATTGTAGACAGTATTATTTTCAGCGCTGGTACAGTAGAGCATCTGAACCATCTCCACCTCCGGCAGAAGAATCATTTTCAGCTGTTTTAATTTTGCCTGATTCTCTTCATCAAGGTATTCGTCCGCATCTGCAGTGTAAATATACTCTTTGGTAGCCTTGGATGCCGCAAAATTTCTGGCATCCGCAAAGCTACCTGTCCACTTAAAATCATATACCTGTTCTGTATAGCGGCCTGCAATCTCTTTTGTGGCATCTGTTGAACCAGTATCCACAATGATAATCTCATCCATGGCCGGCATCAGGCTGTCAAGGCAGCGGGCAAGCACCCTCTCTTCATTTTTTACAATCATACATAAACTAATGCTTACCATTCAGGCCTCCTCTACTCTTCCTGTGTATCCGGCACGTCATCTACCTGATTGACGTCGTCCAGATTATCATCCGGCACGTCAACCGGGTTGTCATCCGGCGCTTCCGTTGGCTCCGCAACAGGTTCCTGTGTTGGCTCCGGTGTTTCTACAGGTTCTTCGGTAACTTTTGGTTTTTTAGTTGCTTTTGGTTCCTCCGTTGGGTCTATGGCGTCAGGATCCAATGTAGGTTCTGGTGCATAGTGGTTATAATCGTCGTTATCTGAATTATTAGGTTTTGAGGAACTGTGGTACTCTGGAAATGGCTTATTTTCCAGTCCGGCATGAATCTCTTCCATAAAGGTGCGCCATACCGTTAATGGATATGTGTTGCCATACAAATCACTCATTGTCCTAGGAGAATCATATCCAATCCATACCGTTGTAGTATAATAAGGTGTGAATCCGCAAAACCATCCATCCTTCTGGTCGCTGGTCGTTCCGGTTTTTCCGGCACAGGACATATTGGAAAGTCCCTTTCCGGCTGCTGTACCGCGGATAAGGACACCTGTGAGGATGTCCGTCATAGTCCGTGCAGCGCTCTCTTCGTAAATCTGTTTTTTCTGCTGGCTCTTCGTATTATTAACAATAACCCTGTCATCAGAATCCAGAATTCTGCGGATACATGTAGGGTCGCGGTATACGCCGTCATTTTCCAATGTCGCATATGCAGAAGCCATTTCTACCGTGCTGGCGCCGTTCGTCAGGCCGCCGAGCGAAGCCGCCGGGTAATAGTCTGTATCTACAATCTCGGCAAAATTCATCTTCTTTACATAGGAAAGGCCAACTTCCGGCGTCAGTTCTTCAAACAATTTCCATGCTACTACGTTCTTTGATTTTTCGACTGCTGTGCGCAGCGGGATTTTTCCGAGGTACACTCCGCCCGAGTTTCTAGGGCCGCCCTCAAAATAAGTATCATCCACTATAGTATTTGGCGTATAGGAGCGCTCCAGCTGCGGTGTATATACAACAAGCGGCTTAAAAGAACTTCCCGGCTGGCGGTAACTCTGGTATGCCCGGTTCAGTGTATATCCTATTGTGTCTTTCTGTTTTCTGCCCCCTACGATAGCCACCACAAACCCAGTCTCGTTGTCAATACAGGTTGCTGCGCCCTGCAGTGTATAAATGCCGTCTTTTGTCTTCTCTGTAAATCCTGAAAGTGTCTGGTTTACCGCTTTCTGCAGCTTTTTCTGCTTGCTTGCGCTGAGTGATGTAAATATCTGGTAGCCTCCAGTATACAGGGAACTATGGCATGCCTCATACATCTCCTTGTAATCTTTCTCGTAGGTTTTCTCGTCCTCGTCTGAATCAAACTCTGTCCGGAACTCAAATCCCTGTTTCCGCATCAGTTCTTTCGTTGCGCAGGCAATCGCATACGTAGTCATGTAATCCTGTGTCTTAATTGCTTCTGCCGGTTTTAATATAATTGTTTCATAATTGGCGTCGCTGTATTCCGCCGCTGAAATCTTATTTTCCTCCAAAAGCTGCTCTAAGATACGTTTCTTCCTGCTCTGGGTATGGTCATAATGCTGCAGGGGGTCATAATAAGTCGGAATATTAGGAATCGCACACAAAAATGCCACCTCCGCCAGACTCAATTCCTTTGCTGACCTGCTAAAATAAGCCCTGCTTGCTGCCTCTAGACCAAAGTGTCCATTTGCAAAGCAGATATTATTAATATAAAATTCCATAATCTCATCTTTTGAATATTTTTGTTCCAGTTCAATAGCAATAAACATTTCCCGTATTTTGCGTTCCTCCGTCTGCTCATTTGTAAGGAAAACATTCTTTGCCAACTGCTGCGTAATGGTACTGCCACCACGCGTAATCTTGTCATCGCCTGTCAGTTTCCCAACTATATATAATGTTGCCGCTTTTGCCGTTGAGAGGAAATTAATGCCGGAGTGCTCATAAAAATCCCTATCCTCTGTTGCAACCAGACAATCGACTGCAGACTGCGGGATATCTTCAAAGTCCAGATAATAGGAATCTTTGTCCCCTCTGAGTTTGGCTATCGGCTTTTTATTTGAAGCGTAAATCATGCTGGTTTCTGAGGCGCGGAATGTATCTTTCGTTGATTCCCTGATAAGCTGCTTTGCCTCGCTCTTCCATTTAAGCAAGCTGTCACCATATTTAAAATAAAAGAAAACAAGTGTTCCGAGTACCCCCATCAAGAGTATCAACAGGAATATTTTAAGGAAAAGGCGGAATTTTTTAAACTTTTTGGGCTTTTTCTCCTTTTTCTTTTTAGTGGCCTGTTTGTCTGGGCGTTTTGCTGCAGCTGATCCATCAGAAGTAATTTTTGGCTTTTCTGGTGCAGCCTGCCTGTTATTTGGCCTGCCTGCCTGTCTGCCCTGCTGGCGTGCCGCCCCAGATCTGGATGGATTTCCTGAACTGTTTCTTCTCTGGGAGGCCGTACTGCTCTGTCTCTTGCTGTTTCCTGACTGTGTTCTCGTTCTGGAAGTGCTTCCCGTATTCTGGGCAGTCTGGCTTTCCCTCCATTGCCTGTCTAATTCCTCCATGCTGGGGATATTTAACATTGGGTCAAACCCTCTTTTATTATCACTCATACCAATACCTCCATAACCCTCTGTTTTCTATTATCGAAAACCACTCCGCTTCATCATAGCATATTTTTCCTAAAACTGGCAATACTGTCAATATAATTTAAGAAAGGACAAAGAAAAATATGAAAAAAATAAGAAAATCATTAGAATTATTATCACCTGAAATGATTCTTTCTATCGCATCTTTTGTTGCCGCTTTTTCTCTGTTACTGTCGGGGATACATATATTCTGCAGGCAGCAGGAATCCTCAGTCACAAAGGGTGTAAAGGAAAGCCCTGCGCAGATTCAGGAAAATCTTGCCAAAAATATTATAAGGCTGCATGTAATTGCCAATAGCGATGCAGAGTATGATCAACAGCTAAAGATCAAAGTACGGGATGCCATTATCGTTTCGCTGCAGGAGGCTTTGGACGGCATCAGCTCCATTGAACAGGCAAGGGAGGTTATTCAGGCGAGACAGGGGCAGATAGAAAATATTGCCCGCAGGACAGTTGTATGCGGGGGAAGCCCATATGATGTCAAAGTATCGCTCCAACCGCGTTATTTCCCGGTAAAACAGTATGGAGACTTATGTTTTCCGGCCGGGGTATATGATGCACTTTGTGTCGAAATAGGAGAGGCGGAGGGCAGGAACTGGTGGTGCGTCCTATTCCCAAGCCTTTGTTTTGTTAATGAGACTACCGCCACAGTGCCGGAAACTTCTAAGGAGAAGCTAAGGGAGCGTCTGTCCGAAGAGGAATATGAGACCATCTCAGAGGAAGGGGAGGAAAAGGAGCCCCGCCCGGAACTTCATTTTGGGATTCTGGATTGGCTGGAAGGGCTTGGATAATCTTTACGGCGTACCGTGAACTGTATTATATATTTTCTTAAAAATTTCGACAGTTCCTATTCTGTAAAGGATAGATTCTTAAATAGAAATCTGATATAATGGCAGATATGCTACTATGTTTAGGAACTGTAGAAGTTACAGTTCCTTAGCTGCTATTTCAGCCGCCGAAGGCGGCATGGGGGATTAGTATGACGGATGGTAAGGTACAAATTACAGTAAAGAACACACAAACCGATATCTCAGATGAACCTATGGAAGCTGCATATCTTGGCAGTTACCGCCAGCTTGCCGGGAAACATCTTATCACTTACGAGGAGTATTTTGGGGAGGAGGGGGCAAATCCCGTTAAAAACACAAACCTTATGAAAATAGAAAAAAGCTCTGTACAGATTACTAAAAAAGGAGCAGTTACCACAAAAATGTGTTTCGAGGCGGGCAGGAGACATATCGGCAGCTACCAGACTCCCTTTGGTAACTTTCATATGCAAATAGACACAGAGCGGTTGGCGGTCAAGGAGACATCTCAGGCTGTAAGGGTAGAGATTGTATATCATCTCAGCCTCAATGGTTCTGCGGTTTCCCAGTGTATTATCCAGATGGAAATTAAAAATGAGACAAGTTCATCCTGCTGATGCTTGTCTCATAATCTGTTATTTTTTTTTCTTTTGCTTCTTATCTGCTTTTTCTTTCTCGGCTGCCTTTTCTTCCTGCCGCAGTTCATCTACTTTGCGGCGCAGCTTTTCTGAGAATTTAACTTTTGTCTTTCTGGCTTCCAGATTGCTGCGGAGCCCTTTGACATCCATAATATAGATTCCGCTGATGACAGCCCTTATTTCCTTTTTGACAGGAATTAATTCAAAAATGCGCTCATCACACATCAAAGACATGATTCTTGGTCCGATTTTCGCCTTTACAATCGGTACTTTGCGCCCGCGCATATACTTAGGGGTCTGGTCAAGAACTAACTGCGGAAGCCCCGATTCGTTCAGTTTCATCCGTTTTTTATCTATTACCAGAAGCGATACGCTCTGGGATGCATTTTCCAGTTCTTTCTGGGAAGCTTCCTGACGCGCCTGAAGCTTTTTGCCATAAATGCTTAGCGCAATTAATGCACCGATTAATATTACTGCAACTACAATCATTACAATCACCCATGTACTGATACCATACACAGGTATTAAGTTAAAACTTTTCTCCATATAATAAATCCTCATTTCTGCACACATTTATTTTGTATCGCAAGCTTGTGCCGGGTGTGCGCAGGCACAAATCCTGTGTGTGGAAATTTCTATATGAATTTCCATTTCTGCTTGTCCATTTGGCAGAATAAATATCCCTGCAAATGTGCTTTTAGATTTCTGCCTGGTTTGTCTTTACTTTTTCAGACAAAATGCCGCGTACAGTCTGCCCAATCATCTTTTTTTCTGAGCGTTCCATCTGATCCATATAAAGCGGGGTGCAGTATTCTATGATAACATGGGCTTTGCGGATCCATGGAAGATGTTTTTCAAAAACGCTGTCCGTATTATTCAGTGCCACAGGAACAACAGCACATTTTGACTTTTCTGCCAGTTTAAAGCTTGCCTCATGAAATTCCAGCAGTTCTTCCCCTGTATTGCGCTTTCCCTCAGGTGCAATATAAATAGAAGTCCCACTTTTAAGCAGTTCAATCCCCTGCAGTATTGTCTGCATTCCTTTTCGGATATCTTCCCTGTCAAGGAACAGGCAGTTCATATATTTCATCCATAAAGAAACCATGGGAATCTTTTCGATTTCTATTTTAGATACAAATGCTGTCGGATAAGGCGCTGTGGTATAACAGGCAAGGATATCAAAAAAACCTCTGTGGTTAAATACATATAATGCCGGCTGGTCTTTTAAGATATTTTCTTCTCCCTTAACGGTTAACTTAACGCCAGATAGGAAAAGGATTGGCCGGAATCCAAGATAAATTACTATTTTCTGGGAAATGATGGCTTTCTTGCGGCTGTTTATCTTCCCTACCACAAATAAAATCAGAAAAAGTGGAATACTGATAATCGTATATAAAACTAGATAAATTGCTACGGCTAGTAACCTCATGTCATAAAGTCCTCCATTCTATCTGTTTACCCCGTACCCTTTGTATCCAAAACAATAACTTAACAGAAGCGGATTTTTCATCCGCCCCTGTCAATGGAAAGCCAGTATTTGTCCCTCATAGATATCATTATAGGAAAGTTCCTGTTGTGCATTTAAAAATTATTCTTCGTCATCAAATCCGTCAGAAGGCGCTTCCTCATTAGGTATCGGTGCTTCTGTCGGTTCCGGCTCCTGTGTCACCGCAGGTTTCTTAGTTGGTGTTGGCTTTTTGGTTGGTGCCGGTTTCTTTGTTGCCGCAGGCTTCTTTGTCGGCTCCGGCTCCTGTGAAACATCAGGGATATCCACATCATCCGGAACTTCTGTTGGCTTTGGACGCTTTGTGGCTTGTGGTTTTCTTGTCGGTGCCGCAGTCACTTTCGGTTTTCTTGCCGGTTTTTTTGTTGCTGCAGGCGGCTGCACTGCAGGTGCATAGGTCGGCGCCGGAGTAGGGACGATAGTTGCCTTAGGTTTTGGCGCAGATGTCATCTGTGGCTCATTGGCAATATCTGTATCCGTATCGCGGATTGCATCTTCCTTTACTTTGTTTTCAATCGTTGTAAGCTTATAATATTCTTCAAGGGTCATCTTGTTTTTGTTTAAGTATTTGGCAAGGTTTTTACCTACATATCTTATATGCCATGGTTCATAAGAATATCCGGTAATCTTCGTTTTATTTTTAGGGTACCGGATAATAAAACCGTATTTATAACAGTTCTTTTTCAGCCATTTACCTTCCGGCGACCTTGCAAAGGATTCCTCAATTGTGCATCCGACAGAATCAGCCGAAACATCAATGGCAAGACCTGTCTGGTGCTCGCTGCTGCCAGGCATTGCTGATACCTTATTTGTCTTATCTTCCCCTCTGGTTTTGACATTATTACGGTAAATCTGCATCTGCCGCTCATAAGAACGGTACGCAGAGACTACTTTCAAGGTGTAACCGTCTGCCTTTGCACCACCAAACAGATGCTCTAAAGCCCGTGCAGCACGCTTCCGCACATAACTTTTCTCATACGTCCCATAAAAGCTAAAGGGTACTTCCGGTACCACCAGATCATCTGGCACGTAATCTTTCGAAATTAGATAATCGCGGTTAACCAGAACGGTATAGCTGTCAGGTTTCGTATCGACTTCAATATATTGCTTTGCCTCGAGCTTCTTCGTAGAATTCTCACTGGAATTCTTCACATTTTCACCCTCCGGGCCTTCTGTGTTGTAATAATTATATGCGCTGTCTGTGCCATCTGATACTTCCGCATCAGTACCCGCACGGAAATGCCCCATCTGAGTTGAGAGTGCCCCTACAAAAAGAATAATGCATGTACCTAATATAATTGCTTTTTTTCTCATTTTCTAAAACCCCTTTTATCCCAATGCCCTTAGGAACTGTTAATAAATTACCTGTTCACTTTATACAATGATGTACATTAGATATATAAGGGAGATTATACCACATTCTGGAATAAAGTGCAAAACAAAGTTTCTGATTTTGCCATGTTTTTGCTTTTTCTTTCAGTTTATCGTTGACTTTTTCTGGAAAAAAACCTATACTTATATTCAGAATGCCCATCTGATATGGGATATACTGGAATTTGTTTTCTATGTTCCGTGAGTATATTTTCTGGCTTGCGGTCAACAATATTCTGTCACAGGCATTTTCGGGCTGGCAGAGACAAATACATTTATAGTAGGAGGTTTTTCACATGGCAACAAAGGCAAATTACAAATTGGAAGAAATTGGCGCTGGCAAGGTTGGTTTTCCAAAGACCGGCGATGCAGTCACAAATACCCGCGCTATCATTGAAGCTGCTTTTTATGGCAACAATGTAGTAAAGGTTAATACTCTGAAAGAAGCTTATAATCTGGCAAAAAATTCACCGGGAACTATCGTAACAGACATGCCTGTTTACAGAGGTGAGGAATTTGGCCTCGATGCTGATGCAAAGGTTTTGCTTTTCAACGATGGCGCAGTAACCGGACGTTATGCAGCGGCACGCCGTATCAAGGGTGAGCCGGGCGTAGATACTGGAAAGCTTGATAAGGTAGTGATGGATGCTGTTTATAAGACACGTTTCAAGAAATTATATCATGCACAGGTATTTGTTGGCCTTGATCCTGAGTTTATGGTTAAAGCCCATCTTCTGATCCCAGAAGGGGAAGAGAACTTAATGTACAACTGGATGATTAATTTCCAGTATATGTCAGATGAATATGTGAAGATGTACAAGAACTCCAAAGCTGTCGGTGACGGTAAAGAGGCTGATATCTATATCTTCTCAAATCCTCAGTGGGAGCCGACACCAAGCCCTGATGTTGATTATAGCTGCCTGAGCGATGACAGGACACTCTGCTACTTTGATACAGACCAGAATTGTGCTGCAATTCTCGGTATGAAGTATTTCGGTGAGCACAAGAAGGGTACCCTTACAATGGCATGGGCTATTGCTAACCGTAACGGATATGCTTCCTGCCACGGCGGACAGAAAGAATATACACTTCCAGACGGAAGAAAATATGTTGCATCTGTATTCGGCCTTTCCGGATCAGGAAAGTCAACGCTTACACATGCTAAGCACAATAATAAATACGGTGACAAGGCTATCACTGTTCTTCATGACGATGCATTTATCATTAACTCTGATACATGTGCTTCTATCGCACTTGAGCCTACTTATTTTGATAAGACAGCAGATTATCCGACAGGCTGCCCGGACAACAAATATCTGTTATCTGCCCAGAACTGTTCCGCTACAATGGACGAGGATGGAAAGATTCAGTTAGTTACTGAGGATATTCGTAATGGTAATGGACGTGCTATCAAGTCTAAGCTCTGGTCTCCAAACCGTGTGGACAAGATTGAGAGCCCTGTAAATTCTATTATCTGGATTATGAAGGATCCTACGATTCCTCCAGTAGTTAAGCTGAAAGGTGCTGCCCTTGCTTCTGTTATGGGTGCTACACTTGCAACAAAGACATCTACTGCAGAGCGTGTTGCAGCAGGTACAGACATGAATGCACTTCGTATTGTGCCTTATGCAAACCCATTCAGGACGTATCCATTAGTAAATGATTACGAGAAATTCAAGAAATTAGTAGAAGAGAAGAATGTAGACTGCTATATTGTAAATACAGGTGATTTCATGGGCAAGAAGGTTCAGCCTAAGGATACACTTGGAATCCTTGAGTCAATCGTAGAGGGCAAGGCAGAATTTAAGAAGTGGGGCAATTTCGATGATATTGAGATTATGGATTGGGAAGGCTTTACTCCTGATTTAAATGATGCTGACTACAAGAATGCATTGAAGGATGCTATGCAGAACCGTGTAGATGCTGTAGAAGGTTTTGCTACGAAGAAGGATGGTTATGATAAGCTTCCGGACGAGGCACTTGCAGCACTTAAGAGGCTTGTAGATGCTTTAGCATAATTAAAAGAAGCTTCCTATAATAATATTAAAAAGGCAATGGAATTTTCCATTGCCTTTTTTGGTATATTAGGAAAGTTCTCGGTGTTTGGTGGTGCACCAACAATAAATGCAAAGAACTTTAGTTCTTTAGCATTTTTGCTAGGGCACAAGCGAAGTCTGTGCC
>RAYF01000006.1 GCA_003611745.1 bacterium D16-36
GAACCATTTGCGGGGATGCGACAATGTTATAGATGTAAGGGTAATTTACATGGCAAGGCAGGACGCACAGGAGGAATGCCTTGCTGCAAAACGACGTCGTAACAAAACAAATGTGCATTTGGAGATTAATAATGAAAGTGACAGAATTGGAAAAATGTATTGAATTGTATGGAAAAGACATTTATGCATTTTGCAGGCAGTTGACTTACAGCAGGCAGGAGGCGGATGAACTGTATCAGGATACCTTTTTGAAAGTAATGGAACTGCTCTATAAAATAAAGATGGAAGACAATCCCAAGAGCTATATTTTGTCAATCGCTTTACGCCTCTGGAAAAATTCTAAGCGGAAATATGCCAGACGCAGGCAGATTGCTGATATGGAGAGTTTAACGGAGGAAGAGCAGGGCATTGGGGAGGATGCTTATTCTTTGGAAGATGAGGTAGTTGCAAGGGAGAGGGCAAGAGAGGTGAGGGATGCTGTCAGGGAATTGGCGGATAAATACAGGATGCCGGTGTACCTTTATTATATGGAGGAGTTGTCGATACCGGATATAGCGGGGGTACTCAAGATACCAAAGGGAACTGTCAAGAGCAGGCTGTATCAGGCGAGAAAATTATTAAGAGAGAGGCTGGAGGTGGAGTAATATGAGTGATAAATTAGATGAATTATTAAAGGATGCCCTTACTCCGTCTGAGGAACCAAGTGTCTGGTTAAATCAAAGTATTGTAAGAAAGGCAAAGGGGGACAATATTATGAAGAAACCATTTTTTAAGACAATGCCGGTAGCGGCAGCATTAGCGATTGGAATTCTGGCTGCAGGAAGCCTTACAACGTATGCAGCTTGGAAATACCTCAGTGTGGAGCAGGTGGCAGAAGATGTGGGTGATGAAAAGCTTGCCGATACATTCCGTGACAAGAATGGGACAATCAGCGTTAACGAGAGCCAGATTTCCGGGAATTATAAGGTGACACTTAAAGAGATTGCGTCAGGTAAAAACCTAAGCGACTTTATGGTGACAGAGGATGACGGGACAATCAGGGATGACAGGACATATGCGGTAGTATCTATTGAGAAAAAAGATGGTTCAGCAATGCCGGATACAAGTGATGATGATTACGGTAAAGTGCCGATTCTGGTAACTCCGTTTATCAAAGGGGAAGCCCCATGGCAGATGAATATTTTTTATATGAATGTCGGTGCAAGTACTACAGTAAAGAATGGCGTTATGTACCAGATTATAGATTGTGATAATCTGGAAGCATTTGCGGGGAGGGGAGTTTATCTCGGCGTTTTGGATGACCAGTTTGTAGACAATACTTCCTACGCCATTGACAAGGAGACAGGGGAAATCACACCAAAGAAAGATTATGATGGCATGAATATTCTTTTCAACCTTCCTTTAGATAAGTCAAAGGCAGACGAAGAGGCAGCTAACAAGCAGCTTGCCCAGTGGAGAGGTGACGCAGAAGGCGATGATGCGGAGCAGGAAGGTACTGGGGATCAGAAGCAGGCAGATGAAGAGGAATGGACGCCAGAAAAGGTAATGAAGGAGTGCAGCCTGATTAAAGAGAGCGTACAGAAAGTAAAAGCAGACAAAGACGGTTATGTATCTCTTAATTGGAAATATCAGGGCGGCTCCGGAAGCACAGAGATGTTGGTTGAGACAAAAGATGGTGTATTCGCAGATGTTATAAAAGAAGGGAAATATGGAACACCAGAGGCAACTACGATACTCGGTTCTACAGGAAGCGGGGAAGATGCTTTGATTGAAACATTAACTTGTGAAAAGGATGGCACATATACTTTTGCATTGTACCGTCCGGGTAAGGCAAAATAAATTATTGCAGCGATATTGGATTTGGTGGGCTGCCGCGTTTGCGCGGCAGCTCATTTATCTTATGAATTCTCTGTGGTGTATTTATATATATCGTATCATAGTTGTCTCCCTTTTCCTTTAGGAATAAAAAGAACCAGCCAAATGGTAATTCCTGTAAAAATACTGTTTTTATATGCCATTTTTATCTCCTGTGTATAGCGTAGCGCACATAATTAGGAAATTATAGAAAAATCAAATATCATCTAGTTCAGAATATATGTTGACAATATATATTTGTCTGTGGTATATTTTGACTATAAATACTAGATATATGAGGCTTTATATAATGATATAAGAAAAAATTGCTTTTTGCTTTACATGTTAAGCCAAAAGATTACTGGGGACAGCATACATAGTGTTTAAGGTATTAACAGTTCCTTAGGTGGGATGTTGGTATAAAAAACGAAAGAAAAGAGGTGAAAGAATGTATAGGGATTTGTCTGAAAATACAGAGGAAATTGAAAGTAAAAGCGTTCTTTTCCTGTGGCAGTGAGATGCCGGAAAAGAACGCCATATAGAGATTACAGTTTGGATTATAACACAAAAGAGAGCGGAATGGGAAGATAATATACTCAGGATGAAACACTGTATGTGGAGATGAATTTTTTGCTACATAGTCACATAGAATTTTTGATAGGATTAAACACAACCATGGTATCATTGAAGAATTAAATGTATATCAAATAGGGCAGGGAATTGACGGATTGTACGGAGAAGATATTAGAAAAAATACTTTGGATATAGAGGATAATAAAAAAGTTAACATTTTATCACAGATATCTAATGCCTTAAATATAGGATATAAAGAAGTACAAGCAGCACCAAATAGAGCAACTAATGATATAGAAACAAGTTCTGATGGATATTTAAAGCAACTGTTAGTCATAACACAAACTGGAAAATCAAATGTTGTTAATGTTTCATATACGGCAACATGGTTGAAAAATCCTCTTAATAGAAAAATTGATTGTTATGGAATACATTAAAAAAATGCCTCTTTTACAAAAAAAACCGTTGATGCTTCATATAAGTGGCATTATAATTATACATCAGGTTCAAATAGAAAAACCATTACAGAATCTTCAAATCAATCTAACAATATAAAATATACTGATAATGGCATTGCTTGTAAAACAGATTTAAAAAATAATCCAATCGGAACGGATTGTTCATATACGGATTATATTTTGTCTATAAGCGGTTCCGCTACAATTGATAATAAGAATATCAATTATGTGGTGGTATATGGCGAATATTTTCATCAGGAATCTATAATAGAGGTACATCCATCTATTACCATAGGCAATGGTGGCTCTATAACATTTAACGGAAGTGTCGCAGATAAAATGAATGAAATGACACCTAATACATATATTAAGTTTTATTATAATAAATAGGAGATTGTTATGAAATTTGCTCTATATGTTACCTTATCGTTTATGGTAATTTGGTATATTTTAGCATTACTAATTTCTTCAATATTTAAATCAAGTGTAGGATTAGATTGTGTTCCCGTCATAATGCTTGTTTTCTATGGGGCACTAGGAATAAACTATCTAAAAAAGAAGTAAAGGGTTGTTAAAAATTAGTATTATCAAGCCTCTAAACTAAGTCTGAAAAATCTAACGACATTTTATAGCAGTTCCTCAGTATAGCTTGTAAGATTGGGAATCAAGTTTAAGTTTAGAAGAAAAACATCTATAAAAGCAAAATATGCTATGACGATTGGGTATATAGTGTCATTTTATTCAGTAATCTCAGTCGGCAGCGGTCAGGCACTCGGATATTCACCGGAGATGCCTGACTTGCTGTATTTTGGCAATACGGTGGCATCAGACGAGTGATAGGTGAAATTACATTATGAATTTACAGAAAATTCTACTTATTATCTGTGGAAATATCTGCTTAATCATGTATATAGTATCGAATCAGGAGCCTCCAGATATACCATTGGGCTCTTACAGTTGAAGAAGAATTAAAAACCATATAGGAAATCATGGAGCTTATAAATAACTACAAGGAAAAGGAATCCGGACAGATAAACTCTTCCGTAGCAGACTCTATTTATACATTGTTTAAGCCACATTCAGCGGAATGCTGTTATATTGTCGGTTTCCATCCAGAGCATCCAGAGTATAAGGCAGACCCATGGCTGGTAGTGACGGGAACAGATAATATATATCTGTTCAAGGATAAAAAGTGGAAGAAATATGAAAATGTCCATATCGGTATTAACCTGTTCGCAGGAGAGGTCAGAAATGTTTCCAGATTAAACTTCTAAAAAACTTTAGACTAGAAAGGCGAGGTATAAATATGAAAAGGCAATCTATCCTATACATTACACTATTATCAATTATATTGCTTTTTTCAGTTGGCTGCGAACAAACAGAAAAACAAAACTCAACAAAAAAAGCAGATTCAACAAAAATGACGGATAAGGAGGACGCTCCTTATTTCTGCATTGTATGCCATAAAAACGGGAAAAATTCAGGGGAGACCGCGTTCCTAGTTTATGATATTGAAAGTAAAACATTGGTGCAGGCACTTGATGTAACAGGGCTTTGCGAATTTCCTATGGGGGTAGTGGATGTAAAAAATGATAAAGTATACTATTCCCTCTGGGGTGATTTTGAAAAGAAAGGAACCAGAGCCGGAGATTGCCTGATGTGTTATGATATGAAAACCAAAAAGCAATGGCAGGTTACAGAAATCCATCACCTCTTTGATTATCTCACTATTTATAATGGGGAGTTATATGGCAACATTGCCGGCAGAGAAAGCAATGGAAACCCGCAGCTATCCAAAATCAATACAGAGACAGGGAAAATCACGCCAATCGAACCAGATAACACGGATGTCTGGTATAAGGATATTTCCATAGATTACCAGACAGGGGAGATTCTGGCATCCAGTTACTCTAACTATGCCTCCCGCCGATATGATAAAAACGTAAAGAAGGATAAATATATTCCATGGCCATTTTTCCTGCACAGCATCTCACCAGATTTACAGGCATCAAAGGTGATATATACTTTTTCGGATGCTCCATATACTTCTTTATTTGATAATTATACAGAGGATAACAAAACTCTCAATAAAAAGCGGAAAGCAACGGCAAACCAAATGCTGATATCAGAATTTAGCCGCTTAAACGACCATCAGATTTTATTTCTTGGGGCAAAGGATGTTTTTGGTGATTTGTCCTTAAAGCTTTTGGACACCACGAGCAAAACAGTGTCTGATTTTAAAATAGATGGGAAAAAATTAGACGAACCATGCTACGTTTCTAAAGATAAAAAAGATATTTTTGTTTCTTTAGAGCCGAAAGGCAGTAAAAGCGGCATGTACCGTTATCACTTAGCTGACAAATCAAAGGAGTTTCTTTTTGGTGGAAAAGAACTGAGAAAAGCTTTAGGCTGGAAAGGCGAGTATGAGATTGTTACATTGCAGTTAATTTATCAATAATGAAGTATATTAAGTATTCTCGCATACTCATAGATATTTGAAAGATTCAAAATCAGAAACCGCTGCAAAGGGCATACCAAGTTCGATTGCAGCGGTTTTTAGCTTTTAAGATATGAAATATTGGCCTGCTTAAAAATTGTCAATAAATCCCTTGCTTCAAAAAGAACTGTTCTGCTTTGTCAGAATCCGGTATATATTATAATATGTGGTTCCCCAGACAAAAACACCGCAAAATATTATGAACAGCATTGCAAGGGCTGTGATTTTCACCCGCTTTCCATATCTCGTTTTCCTTGCTATGGCATCCACGTCTAACATGGTAAAGTAGTTATTTGCCACATCATGGGGCATACCATACTTGTCATACAACTGTTCCAGCGAGCTGATATTTTCTTCCGCACAACATTCTTCAATGTCCGTTTTTAAAGATTTCATGTACTGCCTTTCTGCCTTTCCCATGATTGGGAAAAAGGATTTGGCGATTGAAATATACTGCCCGCAAATGTTCTTCAAATCTAATCCCTCCTTCGTAAATGCTCCTGAATTAAACCGAACCCGGCAGACATATTTTGGTAATCTGTCATCAGCTCATCTAGATATGTTTCACCAGCAGGCTCCAAATGATAGTATACTCTGGTTCTTTTTCTTCCCACAAGTTTGGAATATTCACTGATCATATTTTCCATCTCTAGTTTATACATAACAGTATAAACTGTGTTGTGGGGGATTGATAGCAATTCATTTGAATTCTCTGTGATGTACTTGCATATCTCGTATACGTAGCTGTCTCCTTTTTCCTTTAGGATAAGAAGAACCAGTAAATCGGTAATCCCTGTTATAATACTGTTTTTATATGCCATTCCTACCTCCTGTGTATAAGTTAACATATTAAATTTGCAAATTCAATATTCTGGAGTTAAAAATATATATTGACAATATATAACAGGATATGATATATTTCAACTGCAAACGGCGAATATTATTAATATTCGCCATAATAATTTAGGAAACTACAGAATGTTAAAAAAGGTGTAAAGTTTCCAAGAAATACAATTGTGGGAGGTGATTTTATGCTACATATGAGGAAAGGCGTTAATATTGCGGCGAAAGTAACTATTGTAATTGCAGAAAATCATAAAAAGTGAATATACAGATTTTCTGCATAAACCAGAGATACCAGAAGTTCTCATAAAATATAGTAAGAGAAACTTTGAAATCCTGAAATTTAAAGGAACTATTGGAGGAAAACAGTATGAAAAAAGATTTAAAAAATTTTATTGGTAAGGCTGCAGTATTGTGCAGTGTTGTTGCATTGCTTGGTATTGGTGTTTCAACAAATGTCAGCGCTAAAGTGAGGGTTGAACTTACTAAAAGCATGCCATGGGTAAATAGTGATAAGGTAACTTGCAGGCAAATATCTGCAGATGGAAAGGTTAGTTCTAATAGCCTTAAGACAGTAGCGTGGGTCATGGAATATAGGGGAAGTGATGGACTATGGCACTACCAAAAAAACTCAAATGAATGGCTTAGATTTTCTCCAGGAACAACGGTACCATCGTTAACAGGGGATATTTATGGAAAATGTGACCAAAGGCTTCAGTTAAATCCTTACGGAGCTGGAGATGATGGAAAAGGCGGTATTGCAACAGGTTATTTATACGTGGTACAATAAAAAATAAGGGCAATATAAATGGTTATTGCCCTGTGCTGTTTTAGAAAAATTATGGCTATTTCCCCAATTCGAATTTCTTTAAAAATCGGGTTGGGAGGAATAGCAGATATATAAATTTTGTAAATTAGGAGTTATCAATGAGAATATTTAGGGATTCAGCCATATTGCTGATACGTTCAAAAATCCTTTTGACGTTTATGATATTGCTGTTTGGTTTTGTTGTCTGGGAAGTGGGAAGTTTGTATGGAAAAACTAAGTTTGCTGCTACCATGCCATTAAGAAATGCACTTACATTGTCAATCTATCTGTTTATTATGATGATGTTTTTGTCCTACGAGTATGCCAGAAAACTATTTCATAATGGCGTATCGGAGGCAATGCTTGCCACCACTGCGGGAAGAAAAAGAAAGAATTACAAAATGGTTTTTTGCATGATGTCCATCTATTCCAGTGTTATGTCGCTGCTTGTTGGGGTGCTTGTCATAAATGAGTATTTATATTATAAAATTTCAGACCCCAACCGTGAATATGTGATACATATCATAAAAAATATTTTTCTGAATGATTTCCTAATCATGGAGTTAGGGATTGTTGCGGGAATAGCGCTGGCAGCCATAAGGAAAAGAATGAGTGCCTATGCAGTTATGTGTTTCCTTTCCATTGCGATTTCCCCATATGCATCATCTATGGCATATATGATAGATCTCAGTGATGTTAGACATACTGGTGCGGGCAGGGCGGCATTTAAGTTTCTTTCTTACTTTTATCTGATGCCCGGAATTATGTCAAAAGCCATGCCGAGAGAAGAGGCAGGGGAATCGGTACTGTCATACCGTTTTTTTATTATTGGGTTCTGGCTTTTTTTGTTTCTGTCATTTATCTGCCTGACAAGAACCAGATATAAAAAATATGCAGTGGTTTCTATTATCCTATGCTTTGCATTATTCACAGCATACACATATCCTGTTTCCCGGATGGAGCAGACGTTGGATATATATTTGAATGGAGTGCCAGATCAGATTTATGTTTTAGAAAGCAGGGATTTTATAGCGAAAGAAAAGCCTGCGGACTATAAGATACTAGAGTATGATTTAAATCTTAGTATCAAGGCGAACCTCTCGGTAACAGCAGACATGAAAGTATCTAAATCATTAGAACAGTACCGGATGACGCTTTACAGACAATATAAAGTGTCAGAGGCAGTGGATCAGGACGGGCATAAATTGGAGTATATGCAGAATCAGGACTATCTTGATGTCTGGAATAAGGGTGGATATCATATTACGAATATCATAGTAAAGTATAAAGGCAGCTCAAGTAGTGGTTATGCCAATTATCAGGGATGCTACCTGCCGGGATATTATCCATACTATCCAAGGGCGGGGTACATTGATTTATATGATAAAGAGTTGGGTTATATAAAACCATATTTTGTAGACAAGAATACTTACTTTAGGGTAAAGGTAAATTCCGGAAAATATATATCAAATTTGCCCGAAAAACATGGAATCTATCAGGGCAGGTGCGACGGCTTTACTCTGGTCAGCGGATTTTATAAGATAAAAAAATTTGAGAATGGGAATAAGCTGGTGTATCCGTATTTAAATGAGTTTGTAATTCACGACAGGAAAAAGAGCGAGAAGGAGTGTTGGCAGGAAACATTTGACTTTGTGGAAGAGTCACTAAAGAAAGACAACATTAAAAATAGTATAATTTTTTCGGATAATAAAATCTTAACAGGAAATATAAAAAAGGCCTATGGAGAAAAGCAGATTTTTGTTACCTCCGGGGGAGTATTTTATTATTCAGATAGCTGATAGATTTTATCCGGCAGGGAGTGTTTGGCTGTTTCGATAAACGATAGATTTTCGTGATTTAGGTACAGTGATGTGGATAGAAGAACACTAACACCGCAGGGCGGTTTCCTATAGCAACTACTCTGTAACTTCGTGGCGTACAAAAATGACAGGAAAGAGGACAAGATATGCTGATTATTAATGATTTAAGTAAAAAATTCCGGAAGAAGGAAGTGCTGCATCCGTTGGATTTAACGCTTGACTGCGGAATATATGGCCTGTTGGGAGAAAATGGAGCGGGAAAAACTACGTTGCTGCGCTGTATTGCCGGGCTGTATAGTGACTACAACGGAAGTGTTTCCTTTGCAGATAAGGCAGGTAAACAGACGGGCATGCATTATGATAAGATTGGATATCTCCCGCAGGAGTTCGGCGGTCTGGGAGAACTGAGGGTAAATGAGTTTTTAAGATACTTTGCCGATATGAAAGCAATTGATAAGAAATCAGCGGATGAAGAAATAAGCAGGGCATTGGAGAGTGTAAACCTGACTGACAAAGGGAAAGAACGGGTGATGAAATTGTCAGGCGGGATGCGCCGCAGGCTGGGGATTGCCCAGACGTTGTTAGGGAATCCTGAGCTAATCATGTATGATGAGCCGACAACAGGACTTGACCCAAAGGAACGGCTGAGGTTCCAGAATATTATAGAGGAAAACAGGGCATCGGATGTTACGGTAATTATTTCTACCCATATCGTATCCGATATTGAATGCCTGTGCGATGAAATCATCGTGATGAAGGAAGGGCACGTGCTGGGGATGTATACTCCGGTACAGCTTGCAGAAACGGCTGCGGGCAGGGTATATGAAATAGCCGAAGCGGATTATGAAAAATACAAAGAATATGTGCTGCCAGTTAAAAAAGTACAGAGTGCAGATGGACATAAATGGCGTGTTATTTTAGAGGAACATTTCAAGGATAAGGCTTTCGAAGGGAAAAAGGTAGATTCAACAGTGGAGGATGGTTATTTATGGGTATCAAGATAATAATGAGATCGTTAGGGGTATATTTTTGGATTCCGATATTGATAAACGATATCATAATTCCGTTGTTTGTGCTTCTCATTAAAATAAATGGGACGGAGGAAAATGTGACACAGGGAGTGATGATTTTATCCCAGATGTTCACACCATTCCTTTCCGCCTTCTGGACTTATATGTACTTAGAAAAGTATATTGACATGAAAGGAAATGAGTGTTTTTATATTGTCCGCAAAAATAAATGGCCAGAAATCATGCGGTTACTTTTCCTTTATGTTGTTACAAATACCATTCCTTTTGGCTGGTATATATCTATGGGAAAGAAATATTTTTATGAATGGATTCATATTGTTATCATTTGTTTCCTGTTTGTTTCCGCCGCTTACTGCTTATCTTATTTGTTGAAGAGTATCTCTCTGGCAATGATCCCTTCTTTCATTTATCTGCTGGCATCGGTTACAGGTTTAAATGATGCATTAAAGAAAATATCATTTTATGAAAGTAATACAGGGATGGAACCATCAAAGTTATTGACACGCTATAATTATTTTATCGTGGCTGCTATCGTGATAGCTGTTATCGGGAGAAAATTAAACGATAACTATGAGAATTATTGCGGTTAGTTCCTTTTTACTAGGTTTCTCATTATACGTGCTGTTTTTGGCATGTTTTCCATTCGCCCCGCATAAGATGAAAAGAACGATAATCGGAAAAACTTCTTGAAAGGTATGGGATTAGAATGGATGAGAAAATTGAAGAAATCTTAAAACAGTATCCAATTCAATTGATTGGGAAAAGGAGAATACGCGGCGCAATCCTTTTAGAAGCAAAGGAGGGGCTGTATACATTGGTGCAGTACAAGGACAGCGCCAGAAGATTAGCCTTTCAGGAGCAGGTGAAACATATATTAATAAATGGGGGATATTCCTATGTGGATGAGGGGATTCCCAGTGTGGATGGGGAATTGCTGACCAAGGATTCCATGGGGAGCCGCTGGCTGTTAAAACGATGGTATATAGGCAGGGAGTGCAACCTTAAGGATGAAAAAGATATTTATCATGCGACAAAGCATCTGGCAAGCCTCCACAATATGATGCATTATCCGAATGAGGAGGATGGGGATATTGCGGAGGGGGTACAGGGGGACAATCTGGACCTTCTGCTGGAACGCCATATGAGGGAGATGAAAAGGGTATATAATTATATCCGCGGCAAGAAGAAACGGAATGAAATGGAAATCTGCATATTAAATCTTTTTCAGAAATTTTACGACCAGGCGGGCTTTGCGCACATGTATATCTCGGAAATAAATTATAATGAGTTAAAAGAACAGTGCATTTTGCAGAGGCGTGTATACCATGGAAGTTATAATTATCACAATATTATTTTTAGTGAACAGCAGATTATTACAACAAATTTCGACAGGGCGGATATCGGCATCCAGATAGTTGATTTGTATGATTTCCTGCGTAAAATTATGGAAAAGAACGGCTGGAACACAAAGCAGGGGATAAAGATACTGGATGCTTACCAGAAAGTTCGTCCGCTGGGGAAGCAGGAGGCAAAGCTGTTATATGTGCTGCTTCTGTTTCCAGAAAAATTTTGGAAACAGATTAATTTCTATTATAATGGAAAGAAGTCGTGGATGTCGCTTAAAAATTACGATAAGCTGTTAAAGATTGAGAGTCAGGAGGAGCTTCGAAGAAATTTTCTGAGGGAGGCAAAAGGACTTTTATTTTAGGGGGATTTATGATAGAATAAACACTGACGTATTATTATGCAGGCTGTTTTGCAGCTTTGGCTGTACCAGCATGATAATACAGAGAAAGATACTGCGGCGGCAGTTATAGTTAACGCATAAAATACATGCGCTAACTATAATGGATGCGCACGGATACACATAGGAAGTATGCTGCTTTGCAGCGTGTACCCGGCGCTGCAAACGAAGCAAAACGCAAGCGTTTTTTTCGTTTACTATATATATATTAAAGCAGCAGAGGGGATAAAACAATGTTAAGAGGGCAAAAAGTACACTATATAGTGTTATACTGTTGTATTATTGCATTGTTCGTGACAACTTTTACATCATGTTCAATAAAACAGAAGAGAACAAGGCAGGGGATTAATGCAGTTCAGAATTCACCTGCTGTAAATACACAGACCATTATGGGGATAGTAGTTCATAATGACGGGGAGAAAAAGCAGCTTCAAATCCGGGAGCTGGATTCAGATACCGTGACTACTCTGGCATATGGGGCTTCTTCTGTTATTACAGATAAATATAAAGAGGAACGTGAAGGGGACCAGATTGAGGAAGGCATGATTTTGAAGGCGGATTACCGCAGTGATGATGGATGGATTGTTTCAGCAGGAGTGCCGGATGATGTCTGGGAATATCAGGATGTAAAAAAGTTTTCCTTTGCCAGTGACGAAAATATGATGCAGGTAGCGGGGGAGAAATATCAGTATTCCAGCATGACATATTTTGCTTCCGGCAAGGAGTCAGTAGAGCCGATAGAATTTAATAATCAGGATGTCCTTACGGTGCGCGGTATTGGGTTCCGTGTATATTCAGCAGTGAGAACGGCTGGGCATGGTTATATCCGTCTTACAAACTATGATGATTTTGTAGGTGGAATGGCGGAAATCAGCAGCGCCATGATGGTGCCGATATCTGATAATATGTTGATTACTGTAGCTGAGGGCACATACCGTGTTACACTTTGCAAGAGGAGGGCATCCGCAACAAAAACTGCGACAGTTCGGAGTGATGAAGAGACGGTGGTGGATTTTAGCGATTATGTTGCCAAGGCGGAGAATATCGGTGAAGTAACTTTTAATATTGAGCCGGAGGGGGCAGAGATGTATCTCAATGGGACGGCGGTAAATTATTCAAAGCCTATTGCCCTCAGATATGGGAAATATAATATCGTTGTGTCCCTGACTGGATATGAGACGTATTCTGGTGTACTGGAGGTTGCACAGCCGACAGTTGCCAATCCGATTACTATCAACCTGATTGAGAGGAAGGCGGAAACTGCAACCAGCAGCCCGGCAAAGAAGCCTACACCTTCCCCTTCATCAAGCAATACTGATAAAGTAACCAAAAAGATTGACAGCAACCACACGATTACAGTATCTGCACCGGAAGGTGTGGAGGTTTACCTTGATAATGTTTATAAGGGGCTGGCGCCATGCACCTTTACTAAGGTTATTGGCTCGCAGACGATTACACTGAGTGATGAGGGTTATGTTACAAAGAGTTATTCCGTCGACATTCTAGACGATGATAAGAATGCGAAATTTTCCTTTGCAGAATTGGTGAAGGAAGAGGAAGAAGAATAAATTTGTCAAAAACATTTGGCAGTGGGGAATGCAGAAGGGATAGGGCAAGTAATTTTGTCTGCCAATAGGACAGGCAGATTATACTCCGGCAGTTAAGTATCACAATGATTTTTTATATGTGGATAAAAGTAGTTGACAATCTGCAGTATTAATTGTAGGCAGGATATCTTCTGGCTTCAATAATATTAAGCATCATCTGTGGTATTTAACTGCCGGAGCAATAAAGCACGGATAAGGCCGTGCAAGTATATGGCAAGAGCCAAAGGAGGAGGATTATTTCATGGATTACAAAGAGACTTATGAATCATGGCTGGCAAATCCTTATTTTGATGAGGACACAAAAAAGGAACTTCAGTCAATCGCGGATGATGATAATGAGATTAAAGAGCGTTTTTATACGGATCTTGAGTTTGGGACTGCGGGTCTCCGCGGCATTATCGGGGCTGGTACAAACCGGATGAACATTTACACTGTCCGCAAGGCAACACAGGGACTTGCTAATTACATTAATAAGGCAGGAAAGGCTTCACAGGGTGTAGCAATTGCTTTTGATTCCAGAAGAATGTCACCGGAATTTGCAGATGAGGCTGCACTTTGTCTGGCAGCAAACGGGATTAAGGCGTATGTCTTCGAATCTCTCCGTCCTACACCGGAATTATCTTATGCGGTGCGTGAGTTAAAGTGTGTGGCAGGTATCAATATTACTGCAAGTCATAACCCGCCGGAATATAATGGCTATAAGGTTTACTGGGAGGATGGCGCCCAGATTACGCCGCCTCATGATACTGGCATTATGGACGAAGTTAAGGCTGTTACGGACTATGCGGCTGTGAAGACAATGGACAAGGATGATGCCATTGCGAAGGGGCTTTACGAGCAGATTGGCGCAGCGATTGATGACAAGTATATTGATGAACTGAAAAAGCAGGTTATTCATTGGGACAGCATCAAAGAAGTTGGTAAGGATATCAAGATTGTATATACACCGCTTCATGGAACTGGTAATATCCCTGCAAGACGTGTGTTAAAAGAGATTGGATTTGATAATGTATATGTGGTACCGGAGCAGGAGCTTCCTGATGGAGAGTTCCCGACTGTGAGTTATCCAAATCCGGAGGCAGCAGAGGCCTTTGAATTGGCATTAAAGCTTGCGAAGGAAAAGGATGCAGACCTTGTACTGGCAACAGACCCGGATGCAGACAGGCTTGGCGTATACGTAAAAGATACAAAGTCTGGTGAGTACATAACATTAACAGGAAATATGTCCGGCTGTCTGCTCGCAGATTATGAAATCTCACAGATTAAGGAGACAAAGGGGCTTCCAGCGGACGGCAAGCTGATTAAGACGATTGTTACCTCAAATCTCGCAGATGCAATCGCAAAATATTATGGTGTAGACTTAATTGAAGTATTGACAGGATTTAAGTTTATCGGCCAGCAGATTCTCGGTTTTGAGACCAGCGGAAAGGGTGAGTATCTTTTCGGATTTGAAGAGAGTTACGGCTGCCTGATTGGTACACATGCCCGTGACAAGGATGCGATTGTAGCGACGATGGCTCTCTGTGAGGCAGCGGCATATTATAAGACAAAGAATATGACGCTCTGGGACGCTATGGTTGCCATGTATGAGAGATACGGTTACTACAAAGATGGTGTCCAGTCTGTAACAATGAAAGGGATTGAGGGTCTGGCTAAGATTCAGGAGATTATGAATACACTCCGCACAAATCCGCCAAAGGAAATATGTGGGTATAAAGTAACTTCATTCCGTGACTATCAGGCGGATAAAGTGACTGACCTTGAGACAGGTAATGTAAAGCCTACAGGGCTGCCAAAATCAAATGTGCTTTACTTTGATATGACAGACGGTGTATGGATGTGTGTAAGGCCTTCCGGTACAGAGCCGAAGATTAAATTCTACTATGGTGTAGTAGGTGATTCTCTTGACGATGCAGATAAGAAGTCAAAAGAGATGGCAGATGCCGTGCAGAAAATGGTAGATGCAATGTAATGCGAATACGAATACATTATGTATTGTGATTCATTTTGCTGTCGAGAAATTTGTTTCGCAGTCAAAAGACTAAAGCTATTTAATTAGAACAGGGGCAAATCTATTTCTATCAGATAGGTTTGCTCCTGTTTTGCGTAGGTGGACACTATCTACCATTTGTATTATTTTCTGTCATATTATTTACTGCTTTTCCAAATTCTGCAATCCTTCTTTTTTATGTTCTGATAAAATTTATCAATTGATTGACTTCTAAGCATAATTACCTTATAATAAAACAAGTATGAACTTTTACCGTGAAGTATGAATCAAGCCGCCTTCTATACTAGCTATAAATGTGCCAGCACACTAGTTTTAGGGGGCTTTTGTACTATGAAGAAAGATTCATAGTGCGAAGTAATTGATAGAAATATGTGCATACTTAATGGACCACAGGATGTCTTTTAGGTTTGCGGGTTAAGTAGGAATGGAGGATTTATATGCAGGAAAAACTGGATCAGTGGATTAACTGGGTTGAATATGATGAATTATTGGCAGGCCATCATAATGCACCCCATAATTTGCTTGGACTGCACACATTTGGCAAGGGACAGGTATTTACAGTTTACCGTCCGGAGGCCAAGAGGGTAGTTGTAACAGACAGTAAGGGAAATAAGCCTGTTGAGCTGGAAGAAGTGGATATGGGAAGCGGTTTCTTTGGTCTCTATGTGGAGGGAAATGAATATACATATGATTATCATTTGCATATTCATTATGGAGAAAACGATGTGGTAGAAACGGCAGACCCATATGCATTTAAACCGCAGATTAGCAGTGACGATTTGTATTTATTTGCGGAGGGCAAACATTATCAGATTTATGAAAAGCTGGGTGCCCATCCGATGACAATTAATGGTATCAAGGGAACCTATTTTGCTGTCTGGGCACCTCATGCCAGAGCGGTTAGTGTAGTAGGCAGTTTTAATATGTGGGATGGCAGGCTTCATCTAATGCGTACATTGGAGGTTTCCGGTGTTTATGAGTTATTTATTCCGGGTGTAGAGCCGGGGGCTATTTATAAATATCAGATATTAACCCGTACAGGGGATGTTTTGATGAAGGCTGACCCATATGGAAATTGGGCGGAGATGCGGCCGAATAATGCATCAGTTGTTGCAGACCTTAGAGATTTTAACTGGACGGACAAAAAATGGATGGATGCACGTGTAAAAGAATCACGTGTAGCATTGTGTAAAAAACCGATGGCAGTTTATGAGGTACACCTTGGCTCATGGAAAAAGAAGGATGACGGGACGGAGGATGGTTTTTATAATTACCGTGAATTAGCACCAATGCTGGCGGAATATGTATTAGATATGGGATATACTCATATTGAGCTGATGGGAATTGCGGAGCATCCTTTTGATGGTTCTTGGGGTTATCAGGTTATCGGTTATTATGCGCCTACAAGGAGATATGGAAGTCCGACAGATTTTATGTATTTTGTTGATTATATGCACAATAAGGGGATTCACGTTATCCTTGACTGGGTACCGGCTCATTTTCCAAAGGATGCACATGGCCTTGGAAATTTTGATGGACAACCTTTATATGAACATCCTGACAGCAGACGGGGGGAGCATCCTCATTGGGGAACTTATATTTTCAACTACAGTAAGCGTGAGGTGGAGAACTTCCTGTTGGCAAATGGTTTATTCTGGTTGAAGAAGTTCCATATAGATGGGCTTCGTGTAGATGCCGTGGCATCCATGCTTTATCTGGATTATGGAAAGGATGATGGTGAGTGGCTACCGAATAAAGATGGCGGTAAGGAGAACTATGATGCCATTGAATTATTCCATCATATGAATGAACAGTTTGAGGAACAGGCACCGGGAACTATGATTATTGCAGAGGAATCTACGGCGTGGGCAGGGGTGACTTCTCCTGTTTCCATGAAAGGGCTTGGTTTCCTGTTTAAATGGAATATGGGTTGGATGAATGATTTTCTGGAATATATGCATATGGATCCATATTTCCGCTCCGGCAACCATAACAGGCTGACATTTAGTATGCAGTATGCCTACAGTGAAAACTTTATTCAGGTGTTATCCCACGATGAAGTTGTCCATGGCAAGGGTTCTATGATAAATAAGATGCCAGGTGAATTGGACAATCAGTTCGCAAATCTGCGTACAGCATATGGATTTATGTATGGGCATCCGGGCAAAAAGCTTTTGTTTATGGGACAGGAATTTGCGCAGTACCGTGAGTGGAGCGAAAAACGCAGCCTTGACTGGGAGCTTTTGGGGGAGAGCCGCAATAAGCAGATGCAGGATTTTGTGAAAGAGTTGAATCATTTATATCAAAAGTACGATGCGCTTTATGTTAATGATTATGACACAATGGGCTTTGAATGGATGAGTTGTGACAATTCCCAGATGAGTACGGTTAGTTTCGTGAGGCGCGGTTCATCAAAGAAAGACCAGCTTCTCTTTATCTGCAATTTTACACCAGTCCAGTATGACGAATATCGTACCGGGGTGCCTTGTGCCGGAAGTTATACAATGCTTTTGTCTTCTGATGAGAAGCGTTTTGGCGGAACGGGTGTGAAGAATGCAAAGGTTATTAAGGCGGAGGATAAAGAGTGCGAAAAGAAGAAGTATTCTGTAAAAATGAATTTGCCGCCGCTGTCCGTGACGGTATACCGTTTTGATTACAAAGAGTGAAAATCTTTTAATCCTTTTTAAATTAAAGGGGCTGTCACATTATATGTGTATACATTTTCACATATAGTGCGGCAACCCCTTTTTTAAAATGTCAGTTTGATGGTGGATGGGATATAGCCGGAATAGGTATGTCCATCCACAGTGTATTTAATATGATGTACTATATTTTCATCCGTAACATAAGTACGTCCCAGATAGGTGACTTTTGTTGATTTTGGTATAGTGGCAAGGGACTCTCCCTTTACAGATGGATTAGTATATAGTTTTGTCTTTTTTCCTATTATGGCTTTTTTGCTGCCCGGCAGGGTAGAAGCTGTCAGATAGGTGTAACTGCTAAAATAATTCTTATTGTCCACTTTTTTGTATGCGCGGATTGCATAATAGTATTCCCGGTCGTTTTCCAATTTGGTATTTGTCCAAGTGGTTTTTGAACCTGGTTTTATTGTTTTAACCTTTGCATGTGTTTCTTCGTTGTAAGTAGATTTGCGCCAGATTTGGTAACCGTCTGCCTGTGGGTTGGCAGCCCATGTAAGCTTAATACTTTTTGAAGCTGATTTTTTCTTAAATGATGTTACTTTTTTAGGCAGTATCTTAAAGCTGATACTCTTGCTTCCTTTATAGTTTCCTTTTCCTGTGATTTTGATAGAAGCTGTACCGATATTCAGATTGTTGCTGTATGATAGAGTATAATCTGTACCGGAAATAAGTTCCTTGCCATTTAAAGTTAATTTAGGTGCAGGGGTAATATTTTTACCTGTATAAACAGCAGCAGGAACAGAGGCAGCTTTAGCCGTGGATATGCTGACAGCATCCGGATTCTCAGAAAGGGTTTCATCGGTATACCAGTAATTACAGTCTACGTTGCCGGAAATCCCATCTACGCTGCCTTTTTCGGAATACTGCCAGAACTCATAGGCGCCAGTGTAGGTGGTTTTAGAAGTATAATTTGCCAGCCAGATTTTATATGATTGTCCAAGGGCAGCACCATCAATTAGCGTGGACAAATCATATTTATTGGCATAAATCATAGGTGTATAGCCGGCATTCTGAATGGTATCACAAAATGCCTGACAATTTTTCGTTGCGGCGGCTTTGCTCAATTTCGCATTGTATTTACGGCCTGTTTTGGTGCCGTTTACCGTGGTTGTTTCATAATCATAGACAATGGGCAGTGTGATATTGTAATCTTTTGCTTTTTCAATGCAGTACTGTGCTTCCTCAATGGCTTCCTCGGTATTGATAGCTTCGGTATAGTAGTAAAGGCCAACTTTTAAACCTGCCGCAAGTGCGCCTGTCACATGGCTTTCAAAGCATACGTCTGCTGCAAGGGTACCAGAGATTCCATAGCCGCGGTAGCCGACCCTGACAAATACAAATTCAATACCAGCGGCCTTTACCTTTTCCCAGTCTACCGTCTTATTATATTTGGAGACATCAATGCCATTATAGATATTGAGTCCGTCAAAGACATCAGCATGGGTATAGGTAATATCAGTATAGGGGCTGGTGGACTGGGCGTTTTTTTTCTGAGTACCGGCCTCTGCGGGCTGTGCACCCGTAAACAGGCAGCTGGCAGTTAATATAGCAGATAAAAATATAGAAATAAATTTTTTTCTCATGACAATCCTCCATTCCGCTGTCGGCGGCTCAAAATAGTATAGTAAGACAAGCCTGCTTATGAAATACGCTGCTTGTTGTCTCCTGCAATGTTGTATCTGTTAATATAATGGCTATTCGTGGCGTATTTGTGGCACTATTGTAAAAAAGACAAAAATGCGGTAATATTTCTATTATTATAGGAAGGTTCTTGTTGTGTGGTGGAGAACCGGCGTAGGTGGTGTAGATTGCAGAGTGTGTTGGGGAACCGCTTTCTGATAGGTTTTCCAATCCGCATGAGACTGAACGGAATAAGAATGGAGGGCTGATTTTATGTATCGTGCAGTTATATTTGATTTGGATGGGACATTACTTAATACGTTAGAAGATCTAAGGGATGGGGTCAATTACGCTTTGTTGGCAAATGGATTTCCTGAGAGGAGTTTGGAAGAGATACGGAAATTCGTGGGGAATGGAATAGGAAAACTGATAGAGCGCGCAGTACCGGTGGGAACGGACAAGGAGACTTGTGCCGCCCTGCTTCAGCAGTTCCGTACTTACTATACTGAGCACTGCAGAATAAAGACACGCCCCTATGATGGGGTGATAGAACTTCTAAGGTACTTAAAGGAGCATGGATTTTTAATGGCAATTGTATCAAACAAGAATGATGCCGCAGTGAAAGAACTTGCAAAATATTATTTTATTGACTATGTTGAGACGGCAATCGGTGAACGGGAGGGTATTCAGAAGAAGCCGGCTCCGGATTCAGTTTTTGAGGCAATGCGACTTCTTGGTGTAAAGAAAGAAGAGACGGTATATATAGGGGATTCAGAGGTGGACAGGGAGACAGCAGCCAATGCAGGATTAGACTGCATTTCTGTTACATGGGGATTTCGAGATGAACAGCTATTACGGAATCTGAAACCGGAATATCTGGTGCATAAACCGG
Source organism: bacterium D16-36 (assembly GCA_003611745.1). Taxonomy (GTDB): domain Bacteria; phylum Bacillota; class Clostridia; order Lachnospirales; family Lachnospiraceae; genus Butyribacter. The sequence continues at coordinate 20,461 of RAYF01000006.1, forward strand.
AAGAGGTGATTCAGATAGTAGGGAAAACTGTTAAATAACTATTTTGCATGGGCGTGGGTGCCCGTGCAAAGGGGTTATTCCTGAAATTCTGTCATATGCTTGCGGTAGTGGAGCGGCAGCATATTTCTCTGTAATTTTTTGTTTGTCCTTTCCGTTATGGCAATCTGGCGGAAGAAAGTTTTCCACAAATCGACATAATCTTCTTGTTGTTCTGTCAATCTTTCCAGTTTTTGAGCTTCCTCTTCTGTTAGGAGCCTGACTTCCCAGCTTCCATCTTTTTGGTGGAAGGATGCTTCCGTATGCGTTTTGTCATAAATTACAAACCATTCTTCCATAAATCGGTCTGCAAAGTGTTCTGTCAAAAGAGGGATGATTCGGTTTTTAGGTTCAATTACAGCTAATAAAAGGGGAGGTTCCCGCTGTACTTCCTGAAAACGCAAAAATTCCCTAAAAAAATGTGTTTCATTTTGGACGGCACGTTTAATAGCAAAAATTCTTTCTACGCAGGGTATCTGTAATGCGCTGCAGATCTTTGCGCCCATTGTAAAACCGTAGGTGACAAACTGATAAATAGCATCCCCCCTATCTGGATATTCCGAAATGACAGCACTCATCATATAACTATATGCTTCTCTAGAAATTTTTTCTTTTACTGTTTGGGCCACTTTGGCAGCTTTTTCGGGGTCAGTTTCCACCTGTACATATTCTGTAAAAAGTTCATAATTATCTATCTGGTTTTTTACCATCGGCCGGATGCGGATAAATTTATGGCCATAGCCGGACAGCCCGGCATCATAAACAGCACTTAATATTCCATCTGTTGAATCCTCACATTGATATATACGAATCGGTTTATCCATAATGCCCTCCCATGCCGCCCATGGCGGCTCAAAATAGTAAAGCAGGCAAAGCCTGCTTTACCCCTCTATGCCACAGTCATCAAACAATGTCAACTGTTTATATGTCACTTTTTCCCCAAAACCTTTCATAACATCCTTATCATTTTCTAAAAGGTTCCTTGTAATATAATCTTCATCTATTTTTAGGAATTGGTACATCATGCGTCCATTACAGGTGATAAAGTAGATTGCCCTTTTCATAACAACACCAATCGCTTTTAATGCTTGATAGTCGAGGGAACCTGTCTGCCTTGCCTTGACTATGCGGCTGGCGGACTTTGTCCCGATGCCCGGCACACGGAGCAGTGTATCAAAATCTGCCGTGTTAATCTCTACCGGGAAATGTTCAAGATGGCTCAGTGCCCAATCGCATTTTGGGTCGAGATACGTATTAAAAAATGGGCGTTTCTCTGTTAACAATTCATCTGCGCGAAAACCGTAATACCGCAATAAAAAGTCTGCCTGATAGAGGCGGTGCTCCCGACGGAGGGGAGGCTGCCCATCTACGGCTGGAAGGGATGCATCCTGATTGACATTAATAAAAGCTGAATAAAACACCCTTTTTAAATCAAACTTTTGATAAAGGGCCTCTGTCACTGCCATTATCTCGTAATCGCTTTCCCCTGTAGCCCCAATAATCATCTGGGTGCTCTGGCCGCTTGGCACAAAACCCCTGCTGGTATCCATATGGTTCCATTGGCTTAGGGCAGTTGTGGTCTCCCTCATTGCTGGCGGGGATATTGCTGTATCAACCGTCTTATTAGCTGCCGCCTTATCCTGAATACTGCCTGCAAAAAGATTTTTTGCTCCAAGGCCAGTTATCTCTGCTCCTGGTAATGTACGCCCTGTTCTTTTCTGCGTATACCAGTAAGCGCTCTGGTTACCGCCCTTCATGCCAAGCATCGCCCTGCTTTCGGCCATGCCATTTTGGATTTGCCGCATCGGTGTCAGAATGGTTTTGCGGCTTTTGTTTGGTGCCATTTCCTGTAATCCTCTGGCTGTCGGCAGTTCCAGATTAATACTCATGCGGTCAGCATACCAGCCGGCTGTTTCTATCAGTTCCTTTGAAGCTCCCGGAACCGCCTTGCAGTGAATGTAGCCATTAAAACGATATGCCTTGCGTAGATCATAAAGTGTCTTACAGATTAATTCCATGGTATAATCTGGTGATTCAATAATCCCGGAGCTTAAGAAAAGTCCTTCAATATAGTTTCTCCGATAAAATTCAATTGTTAATGTACAGACTTCCTCCGGAGTAAATGTTGCTCTGGGCACATCATTTGTGCAGCGGTTGATACAGTATTTGCAGTTATAAATGCATTCATTTGTAAATAATATCTTTAAAAGCGAGATGCAGCGTCCGTCTGAACTGAAAGCATGGCAGATGCCGCTTGCCATAGTGTTGCCAATCTGCCCCTTCTTTCCTTTGCGCTCCACGCCGCTGGAGGTACAGGCGACATCGTACTTTGCAGCATCTGAAAGAATTTCAAGCTTTTGTTTTAATGTTGCATTTTCCTGAAATATCATAAGCAGTACCTCCTGTAGATCGTTTCAAACTTTTGTTCGGAACGTCTGTTTGAAATATCATAGCATTTTATCATACATTTGTCAAGTGCCAGATGCATCACTTTAACTATTATAACCAATAATCCGATTTCTTAAGTAATGAAAATTGTATGGTTAGGTTATTTATGATATACCTAAAGAATATAAAATGAGATGGTTTAGCAGCAGAAATTATTTCAAAACATTACAATGAAATAGTTAAAGCAGCATGGGATGTTCTGGAACATTCCAAAAGGAGGGAGGAATTTAAATGAAAGGGACAAAAAGGGTAATAACTAGTTTGATAGCGGCAATTTTGCTTGTAGCACTGGGAGGCATGGCAGTCCTGCCAATAGGTGTACGGGGGCAATTTATAGCTGAGGCTGCAGGGAAGGGGAAGACGGCGAAGGCAAAGAAAAATGCAAAAGATGCCGCTGCCCTAAATAAGATTATCAAAGCACAGGTAAAATCAGGCGCATCAATCAGCAGAGATTTGAATAACAGTTCATACATATGGGGAAACAAGGGGAGGCTGGAAGGAATCAACTGGAGCGGATCTTATGGTCTGTCTGGCAGCATTTCACTTAAAGCTTTTTCCGGATTGAAGTCGTTTAATTGTTTTGGGAATAAGAAAATAGAAAAGTTGGATATTAGCAAGAACAAAGAACTGGTAACATTAAGCTGTGCTGATAATCAATTGAAAAAGTTGGATGTAAGTAAAAATACGAAGTTGACATCATTGTTATGCGGGATGAACAAATTGACCAGCTTGGATATTAGCAAAAACACGAAACTAACCAATATAAGCTGTGTATACAATAACCTAAAAACATTGAAGTGTGGAAAAAACTCTAAACTTATTATGCTTAATTGTAAGGGAAATAAGCTAACACAGTTGAACTTAAATGAATGCGTAAATCTGCAGAAGCTTTACTGCGAAATCAATGAGATAAAGAAACTGGATCTTAGAGGAAATAAAAATTTGTTGTTATTAGAGTGCAGCTGCAATCAATTAAAGGAGTTAAACCTCAGCCGCAATAATAAATTGACTTCATTAACCTGTGATCAAAATCTGTTTACTAGGCTGGATGTTAGTAAAAATCAAAAGCTGGAATTAATAGAATGTAATCAGGGCGTTACTATTAGCGGTGCTCCAAAAGTCTGCGTCATTCATGAGATGTAGTGGAAAGGTTACTGGGCAAATAAGTGGAAAGTCTTTGTAGTGAAAATATTTTGTAGAAGTCTCGACATTTCTTAGAAAATACAGTATAATATATATTGATTATAGATGCGCAAACTTGGGTGTGAACGTGATTATGACACTCAAGGATAAGTTGACTGGCATAGTTTGGAACGGATTCCGAATTCAGTTATAAGATGGCATAATCCAAGGAAAGGAGAGATTGCTATGGATACTGGTGTATATAATAATCTTTTATCTACATTTGATTCGAAATATACAACCAAATATGTAAATGATTCACATGAGTTGCGTTCTGTGGTAAAGAGAATACGTACACAGACCCAGAAATCCCCCGTTTATCTTGTTAATTTCACCAATGCAAAGCAGGAGTATGTTTTAGGGGTAAAAGAAGCCTCCATGAAGATTAATGAATCGTTAAAGACATTGGCTGATGATTCGCCAGACGGTGTTTTTTCGAAAAAGAAGGCCAGATCGTCTGATTCGGATCAGATAGGGGCTGAGCTGCTTAGTTCTGACCAAAGCAGGATACCAAGTGCTTTTACCATCCGCGTAAAACAGATGGCAAATTCACAGATTAATCAGGGAACGGAATATTATGAGACTGGAAAGGGCCTGCAGGCAGGGAGTTATCAATTCCGCATTACAGTAAATGATGTAGGATATGACTTTCAGTATAATATTAGAAGGGATGCAAATCACCGCGAAGTCATTCAGGGGCTTTCCGAATTTATAACAAAAGCCAAGATTGGCATCAAGGCAGAGCCGTATACGACAGGAACAGGCAAAGTAGGTATGCGTCTGGAATCAACAATGGTTGGTTCGCCGGATGGAAGAGAGAGCTTTACGCTGCAGGACAGGACTGTAGATGAAGCAGGGCGTGGAATTGTCGGATATTATGGCTTGAATAAAGTAGTAGTGAAGCCGAAAAATGCTATTTTTGATTTAAATGGTGTTGAGAAGACATCCATGAATAATGAATTTACTCTGGGAAGAGTAGTTAAAGTTTCCCTTCACCATGCTTCAGATAAAGGAGCAATGGTTGACTATCATCCTGACAGTGATGCGATAATTGAGGGAATTCAAGGTTTTGTCTCAAGCTACAATGAGCTGATTGAACATAACATTGTTTTTGTCAACAAAACAGGGACGACGCCGAAGCTTCTGCATGAGTTGAAGGGGTTGACCAATCCATTCCGCAATGAGCTTGAATCATGTGGTTTTACTTTTGATCAGGATGGTTATATGGATTTAGACCTTTCTCTGGCAGCGCAGGCTATTGAGGCTGGGGATATGCAGAAAATATTCCAGATGGATGCTGCCATGACAGGCAGGCTATATATGAAAGCAGATGCAGTTAAAATAAATCCAATGGAATATGTTGATAAAAAGGTGGTAAGCTATCCAAACTTTACAAAACCGCCGAGAGGTTATTCTTATATTACTTCTTTGTATTCCGGACTTTTATTCAATTCATATTGTTAAGGAATTGTATTACTGGGCTACCCCGTCGAGGGTAGCTTTTTTTGGTTCTCCTGTAATGGTTACTGCAACCTTGTGTGGAAGGCAGATTAGATTTTCGCCCTCATGCGAAATTGCTTTTTGGTGTACGCATAATTTGTCCGGGCAGTTTGCCTCTGTAATCTGGGCACAATGGTTTTTAATCTCCAGAATATTTATTCCGCCGTCTGTTGTTTTTATTGTATAGCTTGTATCAGTGTCAAGGGGGAACGAGTTTGTAACAGTTCCATCAACTGCCACTTGTACTATAGTGCCGTCCTTGCTATATACCAGATGGTAGACAGCAGCTGCGAGAAGCGCAGTAAGCAAGATTCCTGCAATTAGCAGAATATCGTTTCGTTTCATAGGAAATCCTTTCTTTCATTCTCGCGTACGCAACGAGCCAAACGCAAGCTTGCTTGCACTTGGCGACTGCGCGCGGGTCAGATACCCCGCCCCAAGGGGCGGGGTATCTGACTGGCTATTAATGGATTTAGTATACCATAAAAATCTGAACTGTTGTACCTTTCTTTGCTATCAGATTAAATTTTTCCTTGACGCCGGGCATGGGACATGGTATAGTAAATGAGCGATGTAACAGTCTTTTTTTTATGCCTAAATTTTCTTTGGTACAAAAAGCAGTTTCGGCTGCAAAGTAAAGCTTATTGGCTGCTGTGAAAGCAGAATACGAAAAAGGAGGTAACAAGGCCGTGAGAGTAAAAATTACTTTAGCTTGTACAGAGTGCAAACAGCGCAATTATGATACGACAAAGGAAAAGAGAAACCATCCGGACAGAATGGAGACAAAGAAATATTGCAGATTCTGTAGAAGACACACATTACACAAAGAGACAAAATAGTCTCATTGTAATATGAAAGGAATGTGAATTATGGGAGATTCTGAGAACAAAAACGAAGTAGAAAAGCAGAACGAACCACAGAAGACAGAAAAAACTGCAAAAAAGAAAGGCGGTTTCTTTAAATCTTTCAAGGCAGAGTTTAAGAGAATCATCTGGCCGGACAAGGATACCGTCATTAAGGAGACTACAGCGGTTGTTGTTGTAACAGTAGTTTTAGGCGCAATCATTGCACTGCTTGATTTTGTCATCAAGTTTGGCATTGATAAGATTATTCAGATGGGATAAGGGTGATAGACTTATGGCAGATGCAGAAGCACACTGGTATGTTGCTCATACTTATTCAGGGTATGAGAATAAGGTCAAGATGGATATTGAAAAGACAATCGAGAACCGTAATCTTCAAGATCAGATTTTTGAAGTGTCCGTCCCTATGTTGAATGTAGTTGAGGAAAAGAATGAGGGCAAGAAAACAGTTCAGAAGAAGATGTTTCCTGCTTATGTTTTAATCAACATGATTATGAATGATGATACATGGTACGTTGTTCGCAACACCAGAGGCGTTACGGGATTCGTAGGACCTGGATCCAAGCCGGTTCCTCTTACAGATGAAGAGATGGCGAGCATGGGCCTGAAGGTGGATGCACCAAATGTTCCGTTTAATATTGGCGACCCTGTAGTGGTAAAATCTGGTGTCTGGGAGGATACGACAGGTATTGTCCGCCAGATTGACCATCAGAACAGAACAGTTACAATTAACATTGATATGTTTGGCCGTGAGACTCCGGTTGAGATTAGTTTCAATGATGTTGAGGCAGTCTAGTTCAGAAAAGTCGTTCTAAAGTATGGTTTGTATCGCAAAGCGATAGGGAAAATGTGATACAATGAAATTCTTGCAAAGTTTACAGGAGGTAAATAAAAATGGCTAAGAAAGTCGAAGGATATATTAAATTACAGATTCCTGCTGCAAAGGCAACTCCAGCACCACCTGTTGGACCTGCCCTTGGTCAGCATGGAGTAAATATTGTACAGTTTACGAAGGAGTTTAATGCTAAAACTGCGGGACAGGAAGGTATGATTATTCCTGTTGTAATTACCGTATATCAGGATAAGAGTTTTAGTTTTATTACAAAAACTCCTCCGGCAGCAGTGCTTATTAAGAAAGCATGTAAAATCCAGTCTGGTTCTGGTGTACCAAACAAGAATAAGGTTGCTAAGATTACAAAGGCCCAGATTCAGGAAATTGCAGAGACAAAGATGCCTGATTTAAATGCAGCTACTTTAGAAGCAGCTATGAGCATGATCGAGGGTACAGCACGCAGCATGGGTGTTACTGTAGAGGATTAGGAAAATTTATCGCATAAAAAAATCTGTTGCTAAAATGGACGATGTGGGAGGCGACACATTATGTGTCTTAGTACCCGCCGTTACTACCACTAGGAGGTATAATTATGAAAAGAGGAAAGAAGTATAAAGAGGCTGCAAAGTTAATTGACAGAACAGTACAGTACGAGGTAGAAGAAGCGATTTCCCTTGTAAAAAAAGCGGCAACCGCAAAGTTTGATGAGACAGTAGAAGCACATATCAGGCTTGGCGTGGACGGACGCCATGCTGACCAGCAGATTCGTGGTGCGGTTGTACTGCCAAACGGAACCGGTAAAAAAGTAAGGGTTCTTGTGTTTGCAAAGGGCGACAAGGTAGACGAAGCTTTGGCTGCAGGAGCAGATTATGCAGGCGGTGAGGAATTGATTCCTAAGATTCAGAATGATGGATGGCTTGAGTTTGACGTAGTGGTTGCTACTCCGGATATGATGGGTGTAGTAGGACGCCTTGGACGTGTTCTGGGACCAAAGGGACTGATGCCGAACCCTAAGGCTGGCACTGTTACAATGGACGTGACAAAAGCTGTCAATGATATTAAAGCTGGTAAGATAGAGTACAGGCTTGACAAGGCAAATATTGTCCATGTTCCTGTAGGAAAGCTTTCTTTTACTGAGCAGCAGCTTGCCGAAAATATTGATGCATTGATGTCAGCTATTACAAAGGCTAAGCCATCAGCAGCAAAGGGCCAGTATTATAGAAGCGTATCTATTTCAAGTACTATGGGTCCGGGCGTAAAATTAAATACTGCTAGATTTATATAGTATTTTAATTTCTTTTTATAATAAATCATGAAAGTGCTTGTCTTTCGCGGGTAAGTGGCGTTAGGCAGGCGCTTTTTTGGCTTATAGGAGGAAAGGCTATTTTTCTTATAAGTTAAAAAATGAGCACACAACAAATCCGTTGTGTGCTCTATTATAAGGGGAATGAGGTTTCCGAATCATAGAATAGATAAAATAAAAATTCGGAAATAATGCCTTAAACAAATCCAAAACCTATTAGAAACTAATCATAGATTTTGGGATAAAAGCCTATGCTTTGAAATCAATGGAACCAGCAGGTGTATTTGAAAGGGTTACTGGCAGATTAGCTGCAGAAGCAGAAGCTTTGCCAGAGGCTTTCTTTTGGGAATTACCAATACGGGCAAGATTTTTCGCAATACGGTTGATGCGTGTAGCATACTGGATGACAGTATTTGTAAACTCATTGTCACCTGAGAAAAATTCCTCAAGCTTAGAAGCAGTCGTAGTCAGTAATGTCTCTTTATCGACAGAAAGTTTGCCGGAAGAGGATACCTTTACACCAAGTTTTTCCAATTCGTCTTTGTTTTCCTTAACATATTTTGAAAGTTTCTTCTCCATACGTGATAGCTCTGGGGAATCCGAAACCTTTGCAGAGCTGTCACTGAGGTTATTATATGACTCTACGAAAGCTTTTATATTATTATATATATTAACACCGTTATCAGAACTATATTCTATATTACTTAAGTTGCGGGACGCTTTTTTTAGTGCATCAGAATCAACCTTTGCCAGACTGCCGGCATTCATAGTAATCCGCCCATAAGGTATCCGTGCGTTACGGTTAGAGGAATAACACTGACGGAGCAGATAATCATAACTGCTGATAGTGGTATTAGTAATAGCTGACATAAAAATTCCTCCCTTTTTGGTTTATGCTGTTTAAGAAGTGGTTCAAATATAATCTAATACATATATCGGCATCAGGCAGGAAAAAGTGAAGAGCACGGTGACATAATTTTGCTACATTCACTCTATATAATATTTTTCGGAAAAAATGGTAAACTGGGCAGGGTTTGGTTATTTTTAGAAAGAGGTAGGACATGCAGAAGATTTTGGTAGTTATTGACATGCAGGTAGACTTTGTGAGCGGTTCACTGGGGACGAAAGAAGCAGTGCAGATTGTACCAAATGTGTGCGATAAGGTTGAGAGGGAATTGCAGCAGGGAACGGAGGTTATTTTTACCAGAGATACCCATGAAGAAGATTATCTGGAGACGCAGGAGGGGCGGAAGCTTCCAGTTAAGCACTGTATCCGTGGGACAGAGGGTTGGAATCTGGTGCCGGAGCTTCTTCCGTTTGCTGAAAACATTATAGAGAAACCCACATTTGGCTCTGTAGAATTGCCGCAGTATGTTAAGGATGCAGATGTTATTGAAGTGGTTGGCCTGTGTACGGACATTTGTGTGATATCAAATGTCTTGTTGTTAAAAGCGCATTTTCCAGAAAAGATTATTCAGGTGGATAGTGCCTGCTGTGCGGGGGTTACCGTGGAGTCCCATAGAAATGCCCTTAAAGCAATGAAGATGTGCCAGATCGATATTCTGGAGGAACCAGATAGCGAAGCAGCGTCTTTAAAGAGGGTGACGGTACAGACATTTGGAAATTTTCAAGTATATATTGATGGGGAACCGGTTCAGTTCTCTAGAAGCAAATCTAAGGAATTGTTTGCCTTTCTAATAGATAGGAGAGGCGGCGGGGTTACAAATGCCGAAATTGCCGCTATTCTTTTTGAGGATAAGGAGTACAGCCGCTCTATAAAGAATCAGGTTCAAACAATTATTAGTCAGTTAATGGAGGGGCTGCGCAGATTTGGTGTTGAGGATATTATTGTGAGGCAGTGGAACAGCCTTGCGATTGATACCCACAAAGTTAAATGCGACTATTTTGATTTTTTAGAGGGCAAGGACAACGATATGCTGCCGTTTGCAGGTGAATACATGGTAAATTACAGTTGGGCGGAATATACAAATGGTTATTTGATTCAGATGAAGGAAAAGTACAATCTATAGCTTATGGTGATAACTTGTTCTTACTTTATTATGAAATATGCACTGGTTTAAATTAAGATTATTTCGTTAATGTGAAGGAAATATTAAGGTTTGTATCATTTTTGTATCAAATATGGCGAAAATGTACTCTAAAAGGGTGAATTGTAAGTGAAAGTGGTGTCCTTTTGTTGTCCATTGAGTGCTATACTGTTATTGTTATCAAGTTACTTAATGTAACAGTAACAAGATATACCCCTCAAACCCCTCTCCTCTTCAGAGTGTTTTTACACTGTGAAGAGGAATTTTTTTGTTAAGTTATATTTTCACCATTAAGGGCGGCTGCGATTTCTTTCATTGTATTATGGTCATTTCTTTTGGCTGCCATGTCATATAGTTCATCTACAGAATATAGTGGCAGATACGGAAGCAGACAGCTTATAAAAGAAAATCCCCATTTTTTGTAACCGGTTTTTGCCAGATTCTCGGCACAGTCTGTGCTAGTATATTCAGCAATCCAGTCAATATTTATTCCCTCATCTGTCATTTTTTCTGCGATTTCATCTACAGTATCGGTATCGGCAAAAGGGATTATTTTTTTCACATAACTATATTTTCCCATTTGCGCAGCCTTTTGGGCAAGTTTATTGATAGACTTTTTTGGTAGATCCATGATAATCGCGTTAAGTGCTGCGGGTACGGAAGCCGCTATGCTTATATTATCCCCTAATAATTCAGTGATTTCAGTTTTATCTAGTTTGTATTCGCGATTAATATTAACATCCACTGTTCCTTTTTCATTAAAATAAGAATATATCCGGATAGTATTAACAGTCTTGCCGCCATATTTGTTTTTTATCTCTTCTTGATATTTATCAATTAGCAAGCGGATAGGTTTCCCTTGATAGTAAAGAATGTTATCCTTTTCAATAAGCCCGCATTTTTGATATCTGTTTAAAAGTTTCTTTTGTTGTTCATCAGTTAATTTAGTTGCAATATCAATATTTAGGGCATCAAAAAGATTCTCAGGATTTCCCCTCTGTAAAGCCTTATTGGTTTCTGTTTCCCACAGAGAAGAAATATCCCTGCCCTCATCAAAAGGAGATGAAAACGGAATGCCGGAGCCCTCTATATCGGCAGCAGAGTCAGCCGCCTGCCTGCCTGTGGGCAGGGCAGATGTTGCAAAAACAGACGCTACGCTGATCACTAAAGCAGCAGCCAGAATGTCAGCTAAGGCAGACGGTTTTTGAAGTTTCATAATAGCAGTGATTCTCTCCTCAGCTGCGTTTTTGCTAAAATGGTTCCCCAGTGGCATAAGGCTGCTTTTTCTCTCTTCCATGTTAATCAATGTAAGGGCATAGGCAGATTTGGAAGCTTCTCCAAAATGGCGGACAACGGCTTCATCGCAGGAGATTTCAATATCCCTTCCTGCAAAAATATACATTATCCAAATTATGGGATTGAACCAATGGATACAAACAGCGGCGGCAAAAAATAATTTTGTCACAGTATCCAGCCTCCGTATATGGACAAATTCATGTTCCAGAATATAGTGCAGTTGTCTGGAATTATCCCATTCGGTTGTTTTTGGCATTAGAATAGAAGGGCGGAAAAAACCGTATGACAGTGGTGCGGAAATACAGTCGGACTGCCGGATAGAAATTGTCCTTCTAATCTGATGGGAATCCCGCCATTTTTTTATTATTGTATTTTCTACTGGCAGCGAGGTACGGAACTGCCTGTAACACAGAATATATGTAACCAGAAATATTATTATGCAGACAGACATGCCGATTATCCAAACCATTGCCCATATAGAAACACCTTTCCTTTTTGGCAGCAGTGTGTCGGTGTTTTCTTGATATTCCCTGTTGCTCTTACCTTCTTTTATTATTCTTGCTTCACTTTCCGGTTCCTGTATCTTTTGGCTTTCTATGCTGCTGTCCTGAGTTTTGTTTTGTTCTGTGCTGGCAAATGTATTATTTGCATTTTCATTCGTTCCCTGACCCTTTTGTTTGTCCTCTCGATTTGCATCACTTTGTAGTTGGAAATCAAATGGAAGAAAGTTAGCAATAGATGTACCCGCTATTTTATCCATTATTGATGAATTTTGGGATATCAGGAAATATACACTGGTTGAAGATGGAAAAGAAAATGGCACGAGTAAGCGCAGCAATGCAATTGACCACAAAATCAGTAATATTCTTTTTGGCAGCTTATTTATCAATAGAGTACGGAGCACTATAATTACTACGATAATAATGGAGGCCGAAAAACTCATACTCAACAGGTCCATGCCTATCACCTCACTTTAATTCCCCAACTATTTTTTTCAAATTTTCTATCTGTTTAGCGGAAAGCTTTTTTCTGCCAAGCAGCGCAGTGAAAAGTTTGTCCGCAGAGCCATCGTATATTTTATTGATTAATTCGTTGGTTTCTGCTTCCTGCACTTCTTCCTTTGGAATCAGGGCATGGCACATAAATTTAGGCTCTGAACGCTCTATTGCCCCTTTTTTAATGCACCTTTTTATTAATGTATAAGTGGTATTCATGTTCCAGCCCACTTCTTCATTAAGAACATCTGAGATATGTTTTGCGGTTGTGTCGCCCTCCCTCCAAAGTACATTCATTACCTTTAATTCTGAATCAAACAGTTTAATATCCATAAAGAGCACCTCCTGTCTTACTACCACGGTAGTTCGATTTAATTCTAGCATACCCTCATTTCTTTGTCAATTTATGTGTGCATTCAGCCGCGGAAATCAGCGCTGTAAGCATTGCCTCAGGATTAAATACATGTGCCTTGACAAAACGAAAAGACTGTGGTAGTATGAAATCACTGGTACTACTGTAGTAGTGCCAAAAATGCTATTGCACCTGAAGTGTTGTTCCAGTTATGATATGTCGCAGTAAGTATACTGAGCATGTAATAGCTGGGACAATGGAAAGCGATCAGTAAATTTTGTAGAAAGGGGGCCTGCATAAAAACAATTTTAAAGATATCTTAGTGATGTGATTTAGCAGTAGCAAAGTATTAGTAAAGCTTTTGAGCAAAGAAAGGAGCATGCCTTTATGAGAATAAACAGGAATTTTATTGCCGCTTGTATGCTGGCAGCTTTTTCCATAGCAGCTGTGGAAGAGCCATGGGCAAAGCTTGCACAGGCAGGCAGTCCGGCAATTATTGTGGGTGCAGAAGAAAATCAGAAAAAGATTACTGAAAAATCTGATAGTAAGTTTATTATGGATAAGGATTTATCAGAGGAGATGCAGAAGGATCTTTTTGCAGAATACGAAAAATTTGGAATTTATAATAAAGAGGGGGCGCTGTATTACAATGACAAGCCGGTGCGCTGTTTTGTCGATACCCATAAGATGATAGAAAATAAAAATCAAGCGGGCGGCAAAACGATTACTTTCAGCAATATCTGTACATATGTTGATTGGGATGGGGCTGTTGACGTTTATACGATAAGAAAAGAAACGGCAAAAACAGCAGAAAGCAGCAAGGTACTGGGAGACATTGAGAGCGTGCAGCGGGCTTTGGCAATAGAGCATATGGTTCCTTTTTCTAGTGCGCAGTCTCTGGCAAAGATTGTGGAAACTGTATATGCCGAAGGAGGGATTTCGGCAGTATATAAAATAGTGCCGTATATTTCACAGGAGGCTATCAGTAGTGTTGCCCGGAATGCTGCTGCTAATGGGGATTACCGTACATTAAAGGATATTGTGCAGTTTTTAAGTGAAGATACCGTGACGGAAATAGTAAATAGCGAGTATGAAAAGGCAGGAATTTCTAATGTTCATAGCCTATTACTGTTTATGTCACAGGAGTCTCTTGGGGAGCTGGCCCAGAAAGCTGCCGACAAAAATGATATTGAGAGCCTTGAACAAATGGCATTTTGTGTAAATGTCCGTTATCTTGATAAAATAGTGCTGCAGTTAGAAAGCAAAGGGAAACATATTGCAGGGATTGCACCTTTTATCAGTGGGGAAGCATTGGAAGATGTGGTAAAAAGCGAATATAAAAATGGAGGGGTATCTGCTATTTATGAGCTATTGCCAATTATGCCGAAAGAGATGGTTAACAAATATATTCAGAAAGCCGCTAAGAAGAAGGACTATAAAGGAGTGGAAAAAATGGCTCCATATGCCAGCAAAAAGGTTGTCAAAAAAATTGCAGATAAAATGCGCGCAGAGGGAAGGAGCATTGCAAAGATAAAGGCTTTTATATAGTAACAGGTAGTAGCAGTTCCTTTATTAAATTGGGTTATATTAGCTTTTTGGATGCTGGAAAAGGATACGGATAGCAGCATTCTCCTAAAAAGATGTCTTGTCAGGCACCAGTTTCAAATAGCTGGTGCCTGATGTTGTGAGAGGATACAGTCTTTAATTCTCTTTGTCTGACATGCGATACTGAAAATTGATTTCCGTTTAAATGCAGAAAAATATCTTGCACTTGCTGGTGGATTATGGTACAATACGAAATTGTGATACGTAAATTTTCCTTGCTCTTTTCTAATAGGACAAAGTGTGTAGAAACACATCGTTTCTGGATTTATCACACAGAGACGTCGTCGTGGAAAGGGCCAGAGACCAAAAGGAGGTACAGGCAACTATGAACAAATATGAGTTAGCGTTAGTTGTCAATGCTAAGATCGAAGAAGATGTGAGAGTAGCTACCGTAGAGAAGGCAAAGGAATATGTCGCCAAGTTCGGTGGAACTGTTACAGAGGTTGAAGAGTGGGGCAAGAAGAAGCTTGCTTACGAGATTCAGCATATGAGAGAGGGATATTACTACTTCATCAAATTCGATGCTGAGGCGAATGTTCCGGGCGAACTTGAGCAGTCTGTTCGCATTATGGACCATGTCATCAGATTCTTATGCATTAGACAGGAGGCATAGGAAAGGAAGGTGTTTCCTCAATGAACAAGGTTATTCTTATGGGCCGTCTGACACGTGAACCGGAGATTCGTTATTCTTCAGGGGAGAATCAGACAGCCATCGCAAGGTATACGCTTGCGGTAGACCGTAGATTTAAGCGTCAAGGTGACGATCAAACAGCAGATTTCATTAACTGTGTCGTATTTGGCAGGGGAGCAGAATTTGCTGAAAATTATCTTCATCAGGGGACGAAGATTGTAGCAGTTGGCCGTATTCAGACCGGAAGCTACACAAACAAAGATGGGCAGCGCGTGTACACAACAGATGTTGTTGTGGAGGAACAGGAATTCGCTGAGAGCAAAGCGGCAGCCGCAAATAATGGTGGCGGTTATCAGCAGGCGGCTCCATCCAGGCCAGAGCCGACACAGGCGGCTGGTGACGGATTTATGAATATTCCGGATGCCATCGATGAGGAATTACCATTTAAAAACTAGACAAGTCTGGTAACATTTTAAGGAGGTTTCAAAATGGCATACAATAAGGGCGATAAGGACAATGCTTCTTCAAGAAGAAGGCCGGTCCGCAGAAGAAAGAAAGTATGTGTGTTCTGTGCAGATAAAGAGCATGATTATATTGACTACAAAGATGTTAATAAGTTAAAGAGATATGTCTCTGAGAGAGGAAAGATTCTTCCAAGAAGAATTACAGGAAACTGTGCAAAACATCAGAGAGCTTTGACAGTAGCTATCAAGCGTGCCCGCCATGTGGCAATTATGCCATATACTACGGACTAATTATGGTTTAATGGCATAGTGTGTATGTAAACTCATTTGTGCGTTAATCTACAATTTAAAGCAAGAGCTGTTTTATGGAAACTCCGTAAAATGGCTCTTGTTGTGTTGCCAAAACAGTGAAGATGCGATAAAATTATGTGTAATAGCAGGGTGTTTAGTTTGAGTTTAGGAGGTAGTGATAATGAGACTGGCAGATTTTGATGTAGGAACAGAGATTACGATATCTTCCCAGAAGGAACACAGCCATTACGAATATAATACGAAAATCATACGGACAAAACGAAGTGAGGGTATTGTGATAGCGGAAATCATACTTTCCAAAGACAAAGAAGTGCACTATATGAAGCCTGACACGGAGCATATGGTTACGGTTAATGCCGGTTCTAAGGTTTATGTTTACCGTGACGCCAAAATTCTTGATATCAAAACTCTGACACAGGAGTACAAGTTTGCAATCTGTATCCGCTGTATGTCAGATGTGGCGGCGGTAAACAGGCGTAACTTTTTTCGTGTATTTTTAGGTGTGGATGGTACTTTGGAGGCAGGAATCAATAAGAGAAGCGCTGAGGTAATGGTAAAAGATATCAGTGCGAATGGCTTAGGGGTAATCTGTACGAAAAAACTGAAATTCCCAATAGGGATGCAGGTGGTAGTAACGTTTGTAGATGAACTGACATCCGAGAAATTCGAAATAGAGTGTGAGATTGTGCGTTGTGTGCAAAACGACCCGTTTTCTGTCATTTATGGCTGTCAATTGCCGGAAGTCAGTGAGTCCATGCAGAAGATTGTAGCTTTAAAGCAAAGGCTGCATCCGCCGATTTAGCATGGAGTGCGAGAGAGTAAAATGAATAATATCAAATTTCAGAAAGCCGGTAAAGCTTGCCTTTACCGGCTTTTTGGAATAATAATGTTGCTGTTATTTCTCTCTTAAATTTATAATTTTCCTTGTTCTTTATATTCAGGCGGGTATCTGTTTTTTTTACGTTTTTTATCAGTTTATATTTTTCGTCATTCTGCTTTTGGTAAATACTATAAAAATTCGCTCCTTTTGCAGCTTCCCAGTATAGTTTTACTTTTGTTTTAGAATATGCGGTTGTCTTAAGATTTTTCACTTTTGCTGGAATCGTCGCCTTGATTTCTGTGGATTTCCCGGTTTGTTTCTGCTCACTGTCGTAAGAGCAGATTTTAAAGCTGCTTCCATTCCCATATCCGCTAAGTAAAAAAGTTCCTGTAGTTTCGGTTGTCCTGCTTTTTTCCACCCATGTTTTATTCTCAAAGGAAAGAACAATATATTCAGCAGCATTATTTACACTGTCCCATTCCAATGTAATAGTTTTTTCCGTCGCATCTGAATCAGTAAGCCGCACAGAGATTTTTGATAACGGCTCATCTGAAGGAGATGGCCCTATGGAAGTAGACGGTTCTTCCGAAGCAGATGGCTCTATGGAAGCAGATGGCTCTATGAAAGTAGATGGTTCTTCTGATGTTAAAGGTTCTAAAGATGTTGCCGGATATTCTGGCGCTATTGGAACTTCTGGGGTTAACGGCTGCTCCTGTTTGGTATCTGCTGTATTTTCCGCTGCCTTAAATTTTTTCTGTGTGGAAAGTGCGGCTGCATTTACAGTATATGGCTCTGATATCAATGACAGAATAAGTGCTGCAATACAAAAGTATACTGGCTGTTTCTTCATTTGCGGTTTCCTCCCTGCAATATAAAAAATATTAGGCCGTTATTATAGCATGCTTATCCGCCGTTTCCTGCAATTTTTCGTGAATGGTAAAATTATGGTGCGAGTTGTGATGATATAGTAAAGTTCTAAAAGTAATTCTTGATTAGGAGAATTAAATATATTATAATAAATTATAAACTTTATATTAAGATGCAACTAAGGAACGAGCTCATAAAAAATTAATGGAGTACAGTATGATAACAATAGGAATTGTAGATGATGAAAGAAGTGCGCTGAAATTGTTAAAAGCATATGTTGCAAAACATTTAAAAGCATTGGATAAAGAATATAATATTTACATATTTCAATCTGGCGCAGAAGCTATGGAGCAAAGTGGAAAGATAGATATCCTATTTCTCGATATTGAAATGCCTGAAATGGATGGAATTCAATGTGGCAGGCAAATCAGGCGAAGAAACCCAGACTGTATTTTGATTATGGCAACAGGCCATGTTGAAAGGTTTAAGGAGGCATTTAAAATCAATGCGTTCCGTTATATCACGAAGCCATATGATGATGAAGAAATAGCGGAAGCGCTGAATGCCTCTATTTTATTAATCACAGGTGCACAGACAATTGAGGTCTATCATGACAGGATGCCTTATCAAATTATGGAAAGAGATATTTGTTATATTCGCGCTTATAATAGTTATACATTAATTATCACTGATAATATGGAGTTCCGGAGTGAACTTTCATTAAAGGAATTTGAAACACAGCTTGACAACAAAATATTTTTCAGAATTGATCGTTCTCATCTTGTAAATCTGCTAAAAATCAGAAAAGGGAAAGATGGTGGTTTTTATCTGGTTGGTGAACCATTAAATATTTCGAGGAGACGTAAGAAAGAGTTTCAGGAAAAATATATTAAAGCGGATACTACATTTAGATAAGATATTGTTTTTATAGATGGGCTAGAAATTGTCTGCGCCCTAAGTAAAATATGAAAAAACGAAAGGGATGATAAACATTATGATTGCCATAAGTATTTTTCTGACAGAGGTGGCAAAGTGCCTTATTTTTTTCAAATATTATTTAAAGGAAGATTTCAAAAGATTCTGGAGTATCCCTGTATCTTTTATTCTATATATAATAATGTTGTATTTTGGATTACCGGAAGCACTTTCTGCAATAGTAGTATGTGTAATCACATTGTCTTTTATGACTCAGAAAGTTTATGGTAAAATTATTTTAGGGGTGGTTATTTTAGACAGCATTGCTGAGATAATAATGATATTTGTGAGAAAAGTTCCAATTAAAAGTGGGGATTCACTGTCAGAGGGGCAGTGTTATTTAGTTACTAATATTATGGTTATTGTTTCCCTGCTTCTATTCAAACAGCTTCAGAATATAAAAAGTATGAGAAATATCCGTATTTCTTCAAACATTATTTATGTAACATTGGGGGGTGTTGCATGGTTTATGACATTATCTGTTGCATTACTGCAATATATGCAGCAGTATGTGCAAAACAAAATAGAGGAGATTCTTATTGATTTATTTTCCACGGTAGCATTTTTTAGTGTTTTTATTGTAGTATTTATGGTTTTACATATCTATTATCTAAATGAACGGTTAAAAGAAGCTTATCATTTGGAATGTAGTCTAAAAGAGGCACAGGAAGCTTATTATAAAATTCTGCTGGACAAGGAGGAGGAGACACGGAAATACAGGCACGACCTTTCGAACCATATGATTTGCCTAAAGCAGATTGTTGGGCAGGGACAGTTAGAAGATGTAAAAACCTATATTGACTCTATGTATCAAAACTTTGATTCTATAAAAAATAAAGTATATGATACTGGAAATGATATCTTTAATATTATGTTAAATCATTATCTTGGAATGGATATTCCCAATTTAAAATTCCGTATCACAGGAAAAATAACTAAAAGAATAAATGCAGACAATTTCACGCTATGTACCATATTTTCAAATATATTACAGAATGCTATTGAAGAATTGAATCGGAATCATGGGGAAAATGTATTATTGTGGATAAAGATTAGCGATGGTGATTCTAATGTGAAAATTCAAATATGCAACAACAGTGTGGAAAAAGATATCAAAAGCGGAAAGATAGAAACGCAGAAGCTAGACAAAGAAAACCACGGTATCGGACTGAAAAATGTTACAAAAGCTATTACCGAATGCCATGGGATGCTTGAATTAGATTATGCAGATGGAATGTTTATAGCAGATATCTATTTACCTTATGAGGTGGAAGAGTGATGACCATTCATAGAGTAATGGCACCCATTCGAAGAGTTATTCTTGAAAAATGACTAGTATCATTATATCATTTATATAAGGAGTTTGGGAAAGTTCTTATAAATAAATATCAAACGAGCATAAAATCATTTATAAAAGTCTGCCTTAACATAATAATGCATTTTTATAGTGATCATTGAAGCAAAGGAGTGATTGTATATGGACGAAGTTGTTCATTTCTTAAAGCAAGAAATTTATTTAAGCAAAATGCATTTAAATAAGATTGTTGTGTCTTTTTTATTTTTCGCGATGGGAAGCATAATGATTTTTCCAGATATTATATTTGTATGGGGATTTTTTTTGATTCCAATGATTCGAGATATAGAATATGAGAAAAAAGAAAAATACTATATAAATATGTGGGGAAGTACGCAGCAATTAGTCTTCAAAACTAAAATCTTTTTTTCGTGTTTTTGTACAGTTTTAAGTCTATTATTATCCACAGTCATTTATCATATTGCTATAAAAGCAGGTGTCAATGTCTTTAAAGCGTTTATTGGCATAAAAATGGGAAATATGAGCGATATTATTCTCCTTTTGATATGTGCGTCTTCTCTTTTTTCCGTAATAGTTATTTCTTTATTTACGGGACTTTCTTATAATCTGGCTTTCATTTATCAAATCATATTAATGATGGGTATATCTTTTCTGGTTTACTTATTATTAAAACAGGGAATATTAAGCTCATTTTGGGGGATATCAAGCTTGGAAAAGAAAATAATAATGATTGTAGGAACATTTCTGGCTATATTAATGATTTGCAAACTGAAATTAGCGAAAATTAAATCAGAAAGTGAGTGATTTTCTAGACATAATAAAAATGTGAAATATAATTACTGTATTTTAAAGCCATATGACAGTGATTTTTTCACATTCTTGAAAAGTGCCTTTTTCTTTTGTGTACTTTCAAGAGTTTGAGAATGTATTATCGGGATTCAATATAATTATGTTTTTTGAGTGTTTGTTCTTAGATTGTTATTTAGGGTGTGTAAGTATGTTCGGAATAGTTTATATGGGTAATTATAAAGATGAGGAACAATTAATTAGGGGAAGATCATTACCTGAAGGCTCTATACAATTTAGAGAAGGAGTATCGCTTAATGAAATATTCTTAAAAAGTTTCGTTATTATGCTTCCAATAGTATTGGTGATGATAATAATTTCTTTAAAAAGATGTTCACAGTTAAATAGAAAAATGTCAGTAGATATATATTTTCTCATAGTACTTATAATAACATCTATTATATGTTGGATATTGAGATATGTTCATGAAATTATTCATGCTATCCTCTACTCTAGAAATGCAGAAAAAACCATATGGAAAGATGTAAAGCAGGGAATAATTTTTCTATATTGTAATGAATCAGTAAGCAAAACAAGATTTATTATAATAAATGTGGCTCCATCTATTATATTGGGGATTATTCCATTTGTTATCTGGATATTTGTAATTCCATATATAGATATTAAAGTAGGAATCGGTTGGCTATTAATTTCTTGGTATATGACTGTTTTTTCAATGGGGGATTATTTCAATATTTATAATGCAATTAAACAGGTTCCTAAAGATGCTATTATTTTTAATTATGGTATGCATTCTTACTGGAGAAGGAATATGCCAACGGGCAATGAGAATTTATAAACGAAGCGTAGAATCTGCTTAAATATGCATTTGGCAGATGTAAACGGAGTGTCGGTTGTTTTTAGAAAATATTATGTTTATAATTGGATTGGAGGTGATGAGATTGGATGCAAAAATATTTGGCTGCTTTGTAGCTGACAGACGAAAAGAACTTAAAATGACGCAAAAAGAATTGGCCGCAAAAATTCAGGTGACAGACAAAGCGGTCAGTAAATGGGAGCGGGGTTTGGGATTTCCTGATATAAATACGATTGAGGGTCTGGCAAATGCCTTAGATGTATCTATATTGGAGCTTATGAAATCTGAAAAGAACACAGATATTGTTTCCGTCAGCGAAACAGAAAGAGCGGTAAGCAATGTACTGAATATTGCGGAACAAGAAGTGGAATCAAGGCATAGAGTACTTACTGTGATTTATGCAGTAACAGTATTTATTTGTTCTATCGTTGAAATGTTGTTTAGTATTGATTGGAGTGGGCAAAGTCTGACCATGACAGCTAGGATACCATATTGTGCTATAGTACCGGGTATTGTGTTGGTTCTATATTCTGTTATATGCAAAGTGCGGGGCCAAAAAGCTGACAGTTTTTTGGCTATAGGTATCTGCCTGATTTTTGTTCCCATTATATTAGTATTAGCAATATTTCTTATATTGGGTGTTGTTGCGGGATAAATGGGAGATTGAAAATTATGAGAAATAGAAAGTGAATGAGCGTTCCTTCGCTTCCAGAAGATAGATTCCGATGTCAGTTTCGTGACTGTCGGAAACTGGAGCTATTATGTTTACCCAGAGCATTTTTTAGCGATAAAAATATTAGTCTAAAGATTGCCCACAGAAGCAGTATTTAATACTTTTTTAATTGATAGGTCAGCTTTTTTCTGCTATAATCAGTAAAGGCTGACAAAAGACGATAGAAATAGGCAATTTGACGGAGGGAACAGTTTTGAATAGGAATGTAAACATAATAATAGACTTAAAGGGAAATAAATGTGTTCCATGTCTCCATGTTGATACGTTATGATGCAGGCGGAAAAATGTATCGTTATGAAATCATGGACATAAAAAAGAAACGAGTAACCCTTTCGAATCGTAAGATTTTACTTAGCAAAAACCCATTTCTTTTGTCATAGTATAGTGTATGTGGCGGAAACTGTCAAGCGCGATTTTTTAAAGTAGGTATTTTATTATCCGGTACAGGATTTTTCATTTGGCAAGTGAAATTATTTGGTGGAAAGTAGTGCCATATGTAATGACGTTGAGGTAAAAGAATTCTTATAAGAAAAAAGGTAATAGACAGTCTGGAAAGTTGTTTGTGACATATGTTAACAAAATAATGAATCGAGGCATGCAATGAAAAACTTGATACTATTAAATATCCGCCTAATGTCAAAGAGAAAGAGTTTTATATTTATTATGGCATTAATGCTGTTGCTGGCGGTGGGAATACCATTATTCTATTTAAAAAAGTACTGGGGAGAATACAGGTATTCTTTACCGTCAGCTGAGTCTTTGTTTTTAATTAATGTTGACAGTGAATGGTGGGGTTATATAAGTATGCTGATACCATTTATCTGGATAATGCCATATGGTTTTACACATTTTTATGAATCTAAATCTGGTGTATCAATATATCTTAAGGTTAGAGATACGACGAAAACATATTTTTATTCACAAATGATTGCCTGTTTTTTGGGTTCAGCAATGGTATTTTTGATTCCAACCCTTCTTAACATTATATTGACAGCAGGTATATTTGAGGTCAATGGAAATGATTATGTCATGGGATATCAGAGATATGATACTAATTGGTGCAATAGCATAATGGGAACTAACTTTTATAAAAACACACTATTTAATGGTGCAGTGTTTAAAAGTTTATACATTAACCATCCAGTTGTTTCTTCTTCTTTGAAATGTATATGGTCGTCTTTGGAAATGGGAGTCTTTGGAGTGTTCGCATATTCTGTGTCCCTGCTTATTAAAAAGGGATCTATATGGCTTATGCTTTTTGTGTATTTATTTAATCAGTTATTCAGAGTTTTAAGTAATGTCTGGTTGGAGTATGAGTTCTTTGGGGTATATATAAATTGGAATATACCTGATTATATGGCGGGTGGATATCCTGGATATGGTTTATGTTATCTGGGCCAGATTCTGTTATTAATTGTTATGATAATGGTTTCTTTAAAGATTATAAAAAATAAAATTCAGGGAGATCAATTTTAAATGTACGCTTTCAAAAGAAAGTACAAGTTCATTTTGGGATTAGTCATTATTATTATTATAAGCAGGTATGATCTGATTCTTTTTTCGGAACCTATGGATGACAGGGTGGGAGAATTGTTTCTGATGCATTTCTTTGGTGGAAGTTACAAAATGGAAAAGTTAGATATGTCGCTTTCTGTCGTTGGCTTATTGGGAAATATCTATATTGCACTTTTGTTTTGTGATTATTTATCAGAAGATATAAAGGGATATGGTGAATTAATATTTACCAGATGCAGCAGAATACGGTGGTTTGCCAAAAAGGTACTGGGTACGGTGTTTTATTCTTTACTAGGTACAATATTAAATTTATTCCTGTATATTGCTAACGCGGTTTATACGTCTAATTGTTCCTTGGATTATAGAGATATATTAGTTATTTTCAGCGGGATTTCTATGTTGATGCTGTTTACATTTAATAGCATCATTTTAATAAATTATTTTAGTTTAGATTATGAAAATTCCATTGGTTTTATTCTCTTCTATTCTGGCGTTATCGTAAGTACAATATTAGCCATGAATGTACAAAATTATAATAATGAAATGTGGAAACGGATTGTTTCTTTTATCAATCCTATGTCGAACTTCCTGATTAGTTGGAACTATGGAGACTTTAGAGTCTGCTATGCTTTGGCATATTTTTTAGCTTTTTCAGTCATATCGACAGCTTTGCTTTGGATAAAGGTGAGGAATATGGATGTATTAGTTCCTAAACATGATAGGGAATGAGGTGATTATATTAATAAAATTATTTTAGATCATATGTGCAAATCCATTCACACAAATTTAATCTTAGATGACGTCAATTTGGAACTTCACTCAGGAGCAATTTATGGATTTATTGGGCAAAATGGTACAGGAAAAACAATGCTATTTCGGATTATGGCTGGTTTGGTGCGCCCGTCGGAAGGATGGGTAAAATACTATATAGGCGATAATGAGCGAAATATTGGGGAGGTGAGCAAGGGAGTTATGATTGAAAATGCAGAACTTTATCCTGAATTATCTGCTTTTGAGAATCTGGACTGTCTTGCTTCAATCAATAAAAGAATATCAAAAAGGGAAATCAAAGAAATATTATACAGATTAGGATTTGATCCAAAAGACCATAAGAAATATAGCAAATACTCATTGGGAATGCGGCATCGTCTTGTTTTTGCCCAAGCGGTAATGGAAAAACCGGATGTTATTTTGCTGGATGAACCAACAAATGCATTAGACGAAGAAGGCGTTAATTTGGTTCGGAATATGATAAAAGAAGAAAAAGACCGAGGAGCAATTATATGCGTTTCCAGTCACAATAAAGAGGATATCTCTATATTGTGTGATGAAATATTTTCTATATATGATTATAAAGTGACAAAGATATAAAAAGATTAAAGGAGAATGGAGTGGATTATGAAGATTAAACTGTTTTTAGCTGTTACAGGCATCATTGTAGTTGTATCCATCATAGCCCATACAATTGCCTTTAAAGAATCCCCTCTTAAGAATGAGATGAGTCTGAGTGATTTACAAAAAAATCACATAAAAGTTCAATATATTCAGCATTCAAGCAGTTGGGATAACACATTTTATGAGGAATTTGAATCAAACATTCTTAATGCAGCAAAAGAATGCGATTATGTTTTATTGGTACAACCAACAGAAAAAATCTATTTTAATGCTGGAGTAATATTGCAGCAAGTTAAGATAGTAAGACAATTTTCAAACGAAATCAGTGATAAGTATATTTGGATTCACAATGGACTAAGGTGTTCACTAAATTATGAAGACGGATGTATTGTACTGTCAGGCATGGAAAGGTCTTTTATGCAGAAAGAGTGTAAATATCTGTTATTCTGTGAAAAGGCGCCTATAAATAAATATTCCAAAAGGAAAGTATATAGGGAAGCTGAGGAAATGTGGATAGGATGTTTTAATGTATCAAGGGATAGTGTTAAAACTGTAGATGGTGAAATGGCTGATTATGATCCGGATATTGAGTATTACTCAGACGGGGAGGATGTCTTAAAGTGTTATATGGAAGCAAAACATCAGTTGCTCAAAATATATGATATTCATTAATAGACTTTCTTGTGAAACTTAGGAACTGTGTATTATTTTATATAGGTTTTTACAAAGTATATATTTTATGCAAAAAATCCCCCCATTCGCAATTTTTCAATGCGGATAGGGGGATTTTTGATTATCCTGATTTTGGCTACAGCTTGAATTTATCAACAATTCCCTGCAGGGTTTCAGCCATTTCGCCGTTTAACTTAACCTGATTATAGGTATTATCAGAAAGGTTAACAACTTCTGATGACTTGTCAGCGATTGTCACGACGCCCTCGGAGGACTCATTAATCGTTACTGTAATTCCGGAAATTGCCGTTGCAATATCATTTGTTGCCAGCTCAAGCCGTTTTAGGGAATGAGTAATCTCTTCCAGAGTGGACTGGAAAGATTCAGCATCTGAGTGATAGGTATTGCTGATGTTTGTAAAGTTATCATAATCCTTCATGACAGAGGTATCAATGAAATTAAGTGTCTTTGTCAGGCATTCATCAATATTGTTTACAGCGGTAGTTACCTCAGTTACAATAGAAATAATATTGGCAACCGTATTGGATGACTGTTCTGCGAGGTTACTGATTTCCTTTGCCACAACAGCAAAGCCTTTGCCGTATTTGCCGGATTTGGCGGCCTCAATATTTGCATTTAAAGCAAGAAGTGAGGTCTGCTCGGCAATATCAAGGATATTTTGTGTTAAATCATTAATCTTAGAAACAGCTTTCGACTGCTCTAAAGCTGTATGGGCTTCTACGCTGACCTTGCTGTATAGGGCACGGGTGCTGTCTGCTGCCTGTATTGCTGACTGCCTTGCATTCGTTGCACGGTCCATAATTGCGTCTGAAAGATTAATCGTATCCCGTGACTGTTTGTTGATTTCCACAGTGCGGCCTTTGATGGTATCAACCTGCCCCTTGATAGCGTTGATTGTCTCCGTGGTCTGCTCCATGCCGGATGCAAGCTCCTCGGATACTGCAGAATTTTCTGAGGCGCAGTCCGTAAGGCTGGCAGCAATATCACTCAGGGTAGTGCTTTCAGAACTGATATTTTCTGTGATATCATTCAAGTTGCTGATTACATTCTTAATGCTGTTGTGCATCTTTTTGATTTCTCTTGCCATTGTACCAATCTCGGTCTTCTCCTTGGTAAGCTTATCAATAGATTTTGTAGAAGTAAAATCCAAAGAGGAGATATTTGTTATTTCCTTTGTCATCTGGGCAATCGGATGAAGGAATGTATAAATGACAAGGTAAGCAAAGACGGAAACAAGCGCTGCGATAACGATACAGAAGATAATGGATTTTAACGCTGTGTCGTTTACAGGCTTTAGCAGTTCGCTCTTATCCGCCTGTATAATCAATGTCCAGCCATTTGTGGTGGAGGTTGCAAGCCCTGCGATTTTCTCGCCCTCATAATTGAAATGAAGCACAGCAGATACTACATTTCTCTTGGAAATGACATCACGTATAATTTCTTCGCCTGCAATTTTTCCGATGTATTCACTGTCAGGATGGTATAAGAAGTGCCCCAAAGGTGACAGGAGATAAGCAAAACTGGATTCGGTATTCTGCAGTTTAACAGATGCCAATTCCGCAGTAAAATTCTGTACTGGAACGGTGATGGCAACGCAACCGAATAACGTGTCTGCGTTAATCAATGGAACTGTGCATATAATGCAATTTTCTTCGCCAGCCTTGACATAGTCACTCTGCATAGGCTGTTTCATGGATAAGGCGGCATTTACGTAATAGGGATTGTTCTCCTTTGAGTAGCTGTCATCTGACGCTGTGAGGAAATTGCCTTCTTTGTCATAAACCGCTGCAGATAAATAACTCGGGTTATCCTTGATGAAGGATTTTAAATTTGCTGTAATCAGGGATGGTTCGCCGCCCTGTACTAAACAGCTGTAAAAGTCGCCATCGGTATTCATATATTCAGCGGTGTCATTAATGGCGCTGATTCTTGCTTCCAGGATTTTAATATAAGACTGTGACAAATCCAGCATATTATTCTATTCTATGCCTGATCTGACAGAGAACGTCTGGAACCAGGTATTGTAGTCAGATAGGAGGCTATCAGTACGATAATAACAGCTATTAGCGCAGTATAATAACCGCGGGCGATAACGCTTTTTATAGGGTTTAGGGAAGTAAGGGAAAACTTCCCGGTTTTTGTGGAGGAACCAACAATATTTTCTTTCTTACTCAATCGATACACCTACTTTCATGTTTGGTGGCGCCTGTCTGATAGGCATTATGCAGTACTTATTAGGAAACTTCTCATTGTGCGGTGATATATCAACAATAAACCCGCCTTAAAAAGTAAGGAAAGCGGTTTAGTATTGACGGTTTGGGAGTTCTGCGGCTGCCATATCAGCAGTGAAAACACCCTCCTCAACATAATTTGTCTTGTCAATCGTTTCACCGGCAACCATCTTAGCGACTGATTTTTCTGTGGTTGGGCCGAGAAGAGGGTTACACTCTACACAGAGGTCAACTTTTGCCTTATCAACCATGAGTTTAAATACTTCTGCCTCTCCATCAAAGGAGATGATTATGTAATCATTTGGGTCAATATTCTTTTCTTTCAAGGTCTCAATAACGCCATAGCACATGGTATCATTGTGGGTTACAATAACATCAATTTTGTCACCATATTTATCCAGATACTTTGCCATAAGGGTCTTTGCTTTTGCCTTATCGAAATCAGCTTTTTCCTCGGCAAGAATTTTGAAGTTTTTGTTTTTCTTGATGATTCTGTTAAATCCGTCATGGCGTCCAATCTGTGCAGATGCTCCCGCCCCGCCTTGGAGCACCACGATATTCATTTTCTTGCCTTTTGCTTCGTCTACCAGCCACTTGCCGGCATTCTCGCCCTCAAGGTCAAAATTAGAACCCAGCCAGCCTTCATACAGGCTCTCATCCGCTGATACCTTCCTGTCAACAAGGAATACCTTACAGCCGGCTTCTTTGGCGGCCTTTAAGACATCATCAAAGCCGTCCTCCTGAATCGGGTCAAGGCAGATAACGTCCGCTTTGTCTGCGATTGCATTATTCATTGCTTCAATCTGTACCTCATAGTGTCCCTGCCCATCCACGAAAGTATAATCATAAGCGTCTGTATCAAAAGTTGAGTTCATACTTGTAGTAAGGGCGGCTGACCATCCAATACCATTTGCATTGTTAATGAACCATACATTTGGCGCCTTGCCAGATGAGGAGGAAGAATCATCAGAACTCTTGTCTTTATCTTTTTTGCTATCTTTAGAAGCCCCTACATCTGTCACCTTATCGCCTGAGCCAAATTGTGCAGAGGTAAGAATCTGTTCTTCGCTTGTCTTTACTTTAGTAGAATAGGAATCCTGTTTTCCGGCAGTGCAGCCGGTAAACGCAATAGTTGTAATCAACAGTAACGGTAAAATCTTCTTTTTCATATTCACATAAGCTACTCTGATACCAGATTGCTATATAGCATAGCCCTCACTTCCCGCCAGCTTCGTGGTACAAAACCAGTTAGCAGTTGCTAAAATGCCTTTCGTGATGCGCAATACACCACAAATTACTCCCGAAATATCCTTTCTGTAGTATAGCACATTTTAGGGCAGCAGGCTATAGTATAATGGTTAAATTTCTGGGCAACAGCATCCAAAGAAATTATTTCTGCTGGTAGCAGCTGCTGCGTTCCACAATCCGGCAGGGGAATTCTATTCGCACTGCCTCCCTGTGCTCTCTGGCAATGCGGTCTAGCAGCAGGGAAACTGCCATATGTGCCATTTCACTGCGGGGAATATGTATCGTAGTGAGATATGGCTGTGTATTTTGCGAGGCTTCAATATTATCAATAGAAATTACAGATATGGGCTGTTTTAGCTGGCGTTTCTTTTCTTTCAGCAATTTCAGTACATGGATGGCAGTCTTGTCATTTGCACAGAAAACGGCGGTAAATTCTGTTTCCCCGGTTAGTTTCTTTTCGAGCAAAGCTGAGAATTCTGCTTCGCCGTCCCCTGTTGCCTGCTTAATTAATTCGAAATCCATAGGAATATTATTGCGGATTAGCATGTCACAGTAACCGACATAGCGGCTTTCAAAAGAACAGTCACCGATATAGGCAATCCTCTGATGCCCTAGGGAAAACAGGTACTTCATTGCCAGCTCTGCAGCCTTTTTGCCGTCGCAGACTACTTCATCCACATTAAAATTCATAGGATTACGCCAGATTCCAACTACATTTCTGTTCTGTGCAGTGATACTTCCAAGCAGCTTGTCGGAGCAGCGGCCGAGGATAATCACTCCGCTGGAATCGGAAAGGTTCTGGCGGAAAGATTCATCAGCATAGACAATATGGTCAACTGAAGCTTTTTGTTTCAGAAGCTCTACTTCCAGATCCCGGAATAATTCCAGAAAGAAAGGATCCTCTTCCAGACTGGAAATACGTGCCAGTATAATAGAGATATGGGGGAGGCTCCGGGCGGCTGTGCCGGACTTTTGCAGTGATCTGGCAGATTCATTTGGCTGGTAGTTGATTTCTCTTGCCGCAGCCCAGATTTTATCCTGCAGCTCTTTGGAGGCACAGGTAGGGGAAGTATTATTTAAGACTCTGGAAACGGTGGAGATGGAGGTTCCCACCATAGATGCAATCTTTTTTAATGACATAGCTGTATATAACTCCCTTCTATAATGAAAAATAAGAATCACGGAACTTTGCCATCTGCAGCAGTTTTCGCAATGGAACACAAACGTTTGCATAAAAACTGTTTGACAAATTGTGTAAATTTCTGTATCTTTTTATTGTTCTTGTGAAACAATAGCATATGAGCACAATTAAGTCAATTGCAAACACAAACGTTTGCGTAATATGAGTAATTGCGATAGGAGGATTTATCCATGAAAACAAAGAATAGGTTAAAAAAGGGGATTGCACTGGGAATGTCAATGGTGCTTCTAATGGGGGCAGTAACTGGCTGCGGCAGTGATAAGGGCAAGGATAAGGAAGAAAGTGATACTGTTACGATTACAAATGTATCGTATGATCCAACCAGAGAACTGTATGAGCAGTATAATAAAATATTTAAAGATTATTATAAAGAAAAAACGGGAAAAATGATAGAAATAACCCAGTCCCATGGTGGCTCGGGTTCTCAGGCGCGTTCTGTGGTAGAGGGTAATGAGGCGGATGTGGTGACACTGGCGCTGGCACATGACATTACGCTGATTGAAGAGGCAGGGATGATTGAGAAGGGCTGGCTCAGTGAATTTGAAGGCAACAGTTCCCCATATACCTCAACCATTACATTTCTGGTGCGCAAGGGAAATGAAAAGGGCATTAAGGATTGGGATGATTTAGTAAAAGATGGTGTGGAAATTATAACGCCAGATCCGAAGTCTTCCGGCGGTGCATGTTGGAACTTCCTTGCTGCATGGTATTATGCAGATAAGAAGTTCGGCGGCGATGAGGCAAAGATTAAAGAGTTTATGGCAAAGCTTTATAAAAATGTACTGGTTATGGATTCCGGCGCAAGGGGGGCGACCACTACATTTGTAGAAAACGGTGAGGGAGATGTGCTGATTGCATGGGAGAACGAGGCATTATTGTCAGTGAAAGAACATCCGGACGATTACGAGATGGTTACGCCTAGTATCAGTATTAAGGCAGAGCCTTCTGTTGCGATTGTAGATGAAAATGCGGATAAGAACGGGACGCAGGAAGCAGCGAAAGAATACCTTAATTATCTTTACTCAGATGATGCACAGAAATTGGCCGGGCAGAATTTCTATCGTCCAAGTAATCAGAAAATTCTGGAGACATTTTCTGATACTTTTGACTTATCTGTTGATATGTGTACTATTGATGATTTTGGCGGATGGGATCAGGCGTATAAGGATTATTTTCAGGATGATGCCATATTTGATGAAATTTACAATCAGTAGCGATGTGCCGCTGGAAGCGGCATGCCAGTTAAATTTGGAGGTAGCCTAATGAGTGGAAAAGCAAAGAAAGGGAAGAGTGTGCTGCCGGGGTTTGGGTTAACGATGGGGGTTACAGTGGCACTGCTGTCCCTCCTGATTCTGATTCCTTTGGCATCTGTTCTGGTATATGCTTTCCATATGTCAGGAAAGGAATTTCTGGAGCTGATGCTGCGCCAGAATGTAAGGCAGGCATTTGTGACCAGTATCAGCTGTGCTTTTATTGCAGCGGTTGTGAACTGTGTATTTGGATTGATTCTGGCATGGGTGCTGGTGCGCTATGATTTTCCGGGGAAACGCCTGATGGATGGAATGATTGAACTGCCGTTTGCGCTGCCTACCGCAGTTGCAGGTATCACCCTGTCGAAAATGTATTCTGATGAAGGGGCTATCGGAAGGATGCTGGAGCATATTGGCATTAAGGCATCTTATACCAAGGTGGGATTAACAATTGCTCTGGTATTTGTCGGAATTCCTTTCGTGGTAAGGGCACTGCAGCCTGTGTTAGAAAAGTTGCCGGAAACGTATGAGGAAGCCAGCACTATGCTGGGGGCAAGCCGTGGCTATACATTCCGCAGGGTAATTCTTCCGGAACTAATGCCTGCGCTCCTGACTGGTTTTGGCCTTGCATTGGCAAGAGGGATTGGCGAATATGGAAGTGTTATCTACATATCCGGCAATAGCGCAAAAGAAGGTACTCAGGTAGTTTCGTATATTATTATGCAGAAGCTCAATTCCGGAAGTGTAGATTATGAGGGCGCGGCAGCGATAGCGCTGATACTGCTGCTTATTTCCTTCTTTCTGCTGTTCCTCATTAATATAATACAGATTGCTGCGTCTCGCAGGACGAAGCAGTAGAAGGGAGGGGACAGCATGAAAAATCAGGAGAGTATGACAATGGAATCTTCAAAAAATCAAAAGGGGGCTGGCTCAGGGGAAGGGAAGCTGGCGAGATGCCTGCTCATTGGAATCAGTGTACTGTTCCTTCTAATTATGCTGGTTTTTCCTTTAGTTGAAGTAATTTACCGTTCATTAAAAGAAGGGCTGAAGATGTATGGAGATGCACTGACTGCCCCTAATACACTGTCAGCGTTAGGGGTTACTCTGATTGCCGCAGTGATAGCGTTGGCGGTAAATACCTTTTTTGGGCTGTGTGCTGCATGGCTTATCACAAAATTTGATTTCCGTGGCAGGCAGCTGTTATCCACATTGATAGACATTCCTTTTTCTATTTCACCAGTTATAGCCGGCCTTGCATTTATTATGACATTCGGCAGAATGGGATGGGCAAAGCCCTTGATAGATGGAGTGAACGATTTGTTTGGAACGGATATTTCTCTGGTCTTTTCTGTTCCGGGCGTAGTTTTAGCAACGATTTTTGTTACTTTTCCGTTTGTGTCCAGAGAATTGATACCTGTTATGCAGGCACAGGGCAGCGCGGAGGAGGAAGCGGCAGCTATGATGGGGGCAAAGGGCCTTACGATTTTTAGGAGGGTGACATTTCCTCACATTAAATGGGCGCTGCTCTATGGGATGATTTTGTGTGCTGCGAGGGCTTTAGGTGAATTTGGTGCAGTCTATGCAGTTTCTAAGGCCAGGGGCAAGACATTTACACTTCCTCTGGAAATTGATGCATTGTATATGGCCGGCAGTGCGGATTCGATTACGCAGGCATTTGCCGTATCTTCTTTGCTGGTAATTATGGCAATTATCATATTGATTTTGAAACAGATTGTGGAATATCGTGGTAAAAGGGAACAGTGATGGAGGAATGGAACATGTATGTGGAGATGAAGCATATCAATAAAAATTTCGGAGATTATGAGGCGGCTAAAGATATCAATTTTGGCGTGGAGCAGGGAAGGATGGTAGCCCTGTTAGGCCCCAGCGGAAGCGGGAAAACTACGATTCTGCGGATGATTGCCGGATTGGAGCGGCAGGACAGCGGCGATGTGGTTATTGAGGGAAAGGTAGTCAATGATATCGCTGCAAGGGACAGGGGGATTGGCTTTGTCTTTCAGAACTATGCCCTGTTCCGCTATATGACTGTGTATGAGAATGTTGCTTTTGGGCTGCGTGTACAGAAAGAGGAAAAACAAAAAATACATAGTCGTGTGACTGAACTGATAAATTTGGTAGGGCTTGAAGGCATGGAAAAACGGTATCCGGATCAACTATCAGGCGGGCAGCGCCAGAGAGTGGCGTTTGCCAGGGCACTTGCGCCAAATCCGCAGCTTCTGCTGCTGGATGAACCGTTTGCGGCGATTGATGCCAAAGTGCGTAAAGAACTGCGGGGATGGCTGAAAGAAATGATTGCAAAGGTAGGCATTACCAGCATCTTTGTGACACATGATCAGGATGAGGCTGTAGAAGTGGCAGATGATATTATTATCATAAATGAGGGAAGGCTGGAACAGATGGGGTCGCCGATGGAGATTTACAAAAAACCAAAAACCTCGTTTGTAGCACAGTTTATCGGAACTTCGGCGGTATTGGATGACTTTAGCGGATTTAAGGGATTTGAGGACTTGCCGAAAGGAAAGCAGGCAATTGTGCGTCCGGAATTCGTGGAAGCATTTAAGAGTGATAACGAGAAGTTCAAGAGTTTAATGCATGCAACCGAGACTGGCGTTATCAAGGATATTGCTTTTAGGGGAAGTTATCAGGAGCTTACGCTGGAAGTGAATGGAATACTGCTTTCAACTAACCGCTCTCTGGAGAGACGCCCAGTAAGGGTCGGGGAGCAGATGTGCGTACTTGTTTACAGGGTGTATATTCTGGATGAAACAGATGCGGAAATTCATAAAAACCAGCTCCTCAAAGGGGTAGACATAGAGGCATTATAATGGAGAAAGCGCACCAGCGAAGTCGGTGCGCTTTTTTAAGGTTTGACTGCAAATTCTTTATCCTGCATAAATTGCATGGTATTGTAGAGAACAAGTACATCTGTAGGCTGGTATTTTCTCAAAAGCATTGACATCCCTATGTTCAGGTGGCGCATGTCTGCCACAACTACCGTCCCATAGTCTTCTGCGAGAAAAGGAATCAGGCAGTTTGCAAAGGAATCCTTGATAACAAGAAGTGTTTTTTTGCTTTTTGGGGCACAGGATATTTCCAGAAGTGCCTGGTTTCCGCCAAAGAATACGCTGTATTTATCTTTTTTCTTTAAATATTTTGTCTGGTAAAACGTATTCTCTGTTTTTTCGCCGAGATTATATACTACTTTTATTTCCTTTTCAGGTTCATAAATGTTTATCTCGTCTTTTTGCGAATGCATATTTACTTTCGAGTGTGTTGTGCCAAGAAAATTGTCGGAAACTTTCTTAAATTTTTTCTTAGCCTCAGCCGTTTCTATATCTTTTCCGCACGCTGTGCAGTAAGAGGAATAACCGTACCATGCCCCGAGGGTTGTCCAGTGGTGGTCTGTTTTGTAAAAAATATATTCATTGCTATGCTGGTGCAGCGTATCATAGACAGGCACAAGAACATTGTCTGGAAGTTTCTTCTCCAGTTTGCTGTAAAAAATATTTTCGTCATAAGTCTCAGCAAAGGCCGGCAGGTATTTATCAAGGGTGTATGTCTTGGTGGGAACCATCATAACCTTGACATCTGCTGATTTGGATGCCTGTTTAACAAATTTTTCAAGCGCGTTGATATTTCTGTTTGCTATTTTTTTGTTAAAATCTTTGTCAGTATATTTCTCTAAGAGATATCCCTCTTTGCCAAAATACACATTGTTTGATTCCTTTTTCCCAAATGCTTTTTCTGCAGCTGTCTGAAACTTAATCCACGAATCCCTCTGCGGGAACTGGTCGCTGAGATAAGTTTCATATTTCTTTTGGAACTTTCCATTCAGGACCCTTTTCACAGAAAACTTAGGAAATTTCTGCAGTAATCTGTTTTCAGCAGAAGAATAGGTATGTTCTTCATGGAGTATGCCTGCAGACAGGCCGGCAATAAGCATTATAAAAAAAGTTAATGCAGGTATCAGTCGAGAAAATCGTTTCATATGCGCCAAAAGTCCTTTCCTGATCTTTTCTTAGAGCGTGTTTGAGGATAAAATTTCAAACGCGCTCTAAAACACATGCCTCTTTCATTGGCAGCGCAGCAGGTATAAAACGGGATTATGTGCTCTGCACTCCTGCTTAGCGTTAAAATCTGAAATATAAAAATGGGTTATAAGTGCCGTTTACCAGATATGCAACAGACAGTATAAACACAGCGGTTATAAATAATGTCTTAAGTAAATTGGCAAAAATTTCATTTTTACTGCAAATCCAAGTTCCAGCTTTTGCTGGAAGGCTTGTACTTCCGATTATTAGAAAGATTAATAATATGGCATTGCTGGCAACCACATACATTATATTTTTATTTACAAATCCAGCTTCTGTGATGCCGGCCATTGCTTTGACAAATATTTTGTGGTGCGTGATATCTTCCCATGCAAATAGAAGCCAGCCGCCATATATTATGATAAGGGCGTAAATATGGCACAGAAAGGCAGGAAGTTTATGGAGAAGTTTTAAAAGCCCAAGTTTTTCTATTATCAGAAAGAAGCAGAAATACATTCCCCATGCAATAAAATTCCAGCTTGCGCCATGCCATAAGCCTGTCAGGAACCATACGGCAAATATATTTAAAAAAGTCCTTAATTTTCCCTTCCGGCTTCCGCCTAACGGTATGTAAACATATTCCTTGAACCATGTACCCAGTGATATATGCCATCTGCGCCAGAATTCTGTTATGCTTTTAGAAAGATATGGGTAATTGAAGTTTTCAGGAATTTCAAAGCCGAAAATTGCCATTAGGCCGATGGCCATATCAGAATAACCTGAAAAATCAAAATATATCTGTAGTGAAAACATAAGAATCCCGAACCATGCAGCCGCCGTAGTAAGATTTCCGGCAGAGTAGGCAGTAACTGTTTTAAACAATTCCCCTGCCTGATTTGCCAGTATTACTTTTTTGCCAAGGCCTGTGATAAACCGCAGGGAACCATAGGATAATTTTTCTGCTGTAATAGTCCTTTCCCTAAGCATTAGCGAGATATCTTTAAAGCGTACAATTGGCCCGGCAATAAGCTGGGGGAACATTGCAACATAAGCACCAAAGTTGATTATGTTTTTTTCTGGTTTAGCATCTCCCCGGTATACATCTATTGTATAAGACATTGTCTGGAATGTGTAAAAGGATATGCCGATGGGCAGGGCAAGTTCCTTTGCCTTGATGCCCATTCCGGTAACAGCATTCCATATATCAATGATAAAGCCAGTATATTTAAATACACCGAGGAGTGACAGGTTTATTATTATTGATAAAAAGACAAAAAATTTTGCAGCTTTTTTGTTTTCTTTTTTAATAAAATAGCCTGCCATACCGCCGTTTATATAGTCGACCACCGTAGAAAAAAGCATCAGGGTTACATAGATAGGTTCCCCCCATGCATAAAATACAAGGCTTGTTAAAAATAGTACTAGATTTTTCCAAGTGTTTTTCATGCAGGATGGCGTTATAAAATATAGAATCAGAACACATGGCAGGAAACGGAATAAAAATAACAGACTGCTAAAAACCATAAAAAACCTCCATAGCAAACTGCGTGCCTGTACTTGTACTATTTAAATTGTGCATTAATGGCAGAAACAGCCTTCTGGTTTTCTTTTTTGTATGCTTCTAAAATTTGCTCGTCTGTCCCGGTCTCTTCCAGTTTGGTGTCGATGCTGCCCAGCATAATAAAGAATACATAGTTGTCCTTTACATATACTTTTGATGCCTGTATTTTCATCAAGTTCATAGGGTACTGGTTTGTATCTTTGACCAATGCTTGACGGTAGCTTGTAAGTTTCTTTTTAATTTTAGTTTTTGCTGTTTTATTTTTTGCTTTGGCGATAATAAGCGTATCAACGTGCGCGCTCATCATAGGGATTTCGGCAATAATATCCGTATACCATGATGAAGATA
This sequence comes from bacterium D16-36, assembly GCA_003611745.1. Classification (GTDB taxonomy): domain Bacteria; phylum Bacillota; class Clostridia; order Lachnospirales; family Lachnospiraceae; genus Butyribacter. Next base: position 58,195 of record RAYF01000006.1, read on the forward strand.
TACCGTAGCGCAGTTTGATTTCGTCCTTTGTTAATTTTAAATCGGCAAGATAACCTTCACCGAATTTAGCCACAACAGCTTTATAAATTTTATTAACGGATGGTGTTTTCTTTTTTGGCTTTTTCTTGGCAGCTTCTGCCACTACTGCCGTATTATCTAGTGGTGAAACAGGTGCAAGGCTTCCGGCTGCGAGGGAAAGTGCTAATAACGTAACTAATAATTTTTTCTTCATTTTTTGCTCTCCTTTTTCTATATATTAACAGCATTATAACTTGCTTTCATCAATAATACAACTATTATTTCAGAAAATTAGATACTGCCAATTTCTGGTTGGTTTGGCTCCCGTTACGCCAGTTTACAACTTCTTGACATTTTTAAAGCTTGACAAAGTATAATTCTCAATTATTTTAATCAGATGGCACTGGGCAAGATTCCTTAGGTTGTGCAATTCCTTTTGCTTCCATTTTCATTTCTGCATCCATAGTCTGGCTAGTTGCTAGCTCTATAAGCCATAGCCTCCCATCAAAAAAAGTGCAAAGCCGTAATAACTGAATAGGCTTTACACTCTTTAGGGGTGATATAATATGTAATTGTTGTGATTATGATATGTTTTGAAGCTTAATACTGTGTTCTTGGATTACCTTTTTCATAACTTCAATGTCGGCCTGCATAGCGTCAATTTGCTCAACGCCTGATTGATAACGATTAAACGTACTGCTATAGCAGGATTCAATATTTTGTAATCGTGGAAGGATATCATTCTCTTGAGTAAGTTCAATCTTTTTCAGTCTGTCATTTACAGGTTTCAACTTTTTATCCATCATATGAAAGAAGAGCGAATTGAATTTGCTACAATATCTTCTACAATGGCAGTTTGTCCTTATTTAACTTTTATAATAGTAGATTTTATTGGCTGGGAATGATAAGTAAGAGTAAAGTTAAAATCTTTGCCGATGGAGAGCAGCACAGGGCCATCTTTTTTCTTTCCTATGTCATGTATATCTAAATTCGTACCAATAATTTGGAAAGCGAAGTCTTTTGGTATTTTATTAGAATATACATAGGTTCTATTTGAAGATTTGATAATGTACCATTTATTCTCAGTGCATCTCTTTTTAATTGTTTTTTTAATCTTGGTTGGGATATCTTTAAGCGTGCAGCGTTCAATATCAATATATTCTTTTTCCTTCCGGTTTCCTGTCTTAACAGCAGGATGTTTTGGGGTAAAACCAGTCATGTCCTTCAAAATTTTATTAGCTTTCTTTTTGGGGATTCGTTTTAACTTGCTAATATTTCCTGCCTTATTTCTTAACAGGCGTATATCAATTGTGCCATCAATATCTATAAAACTGTATTCAAAAGAATGGTCAGCCTTTTCATCAAAAAGAATACGGATGCGTTTATTTTTGTAAAAATACGCATTGCTTTTCTTGGTAATTCCAAATCGGGCATACTCAGAGCTATGGTTATTAGATGGCTTATTCTTTGCGGAAACAATTGTCGTTGTAAAAACTATGAAAATAAACATTACAGCTATTGAAGAAATTAATTTTCTTTTCATCTTCGAATTCCTCCTTACATGTTGCTAAATTTAACGGTTCGACCTTTCATCCAAATCAGAATCTTTAAAATCACTAAGGATTTCATTTGTTTCTTCCTCTGTGAGATACTCAATCTTTTTAATAGAGTTATCCTTTGAGCGTGTTATCTGCACATCAACTGTTCCTTCTTTGTCAAAGCAGAAGGTTTCAAAAGATTTGTTTTCCCTTAAATCCATGAAAATACGGGTGCGTACACCTTGGTAATAATATGTTCCATTGATTACCGTAATTCCATGTTGTACATATTCATCATCTGCGTTTTCTGCTTTTTCAAAGTAATTCTTTTTGTCGTCTGCAATGTGGTTTTTTGGTGTTATGCCAAGATTATTGTCTGCCACTTTAAAACTAGCAAATACTGTAACAGCCCCTGCCAACAAAACCGCTGTGCAGCCGATGTTTATACAGGTTGCTTTTTTGAACTTCATGATTGCCATAATTCTTTCCTGTATGGCGTTTTTCCCAAAGCCATTTGAGATAGACGACCAGAGGTATTGCTTTTCGGCCAAATCGGCAAGTGTCATAGCGTACTCTTTTTTCGCGCTTTCCCCCAAGAGGGCGACTACTCTTTCATCACACGATAATTCAATATCACGGTTGAAAAAACTGTACATTATCCAGACAAAGGGATTGAACCAGTGTACGCTAACCGCTGTCAGAATAATGATTTTCCAAAGATTATCCAGCCGTTTTATGTGAATTAGCTCGTGCGTAAGAATATATTTTATTTTCGTGCTATCAGAAAGTTTATAAATTTTGGGAAGTATAATTTTAGGGGACAGGACGCCATATGTTAGAGGTGTGGATATTCTGTCCGATGTCAAAAGCTTTACGTGGTTAGGAATCGTTACCTTTGACCTAAAATAATTATCATGTTCTTTAGAAACGGGCAATGCTGTTCGAATCCTTTGATACTCTTTCCGATATAGCGTCCCAAAAACCACAAGAAATACTACCATGCCTGTTGCCCAAACAATTTTTGTCCATGTGATACCGCTTAAAGATGAAGTTATGGTATCAATAATCGGTCTTTTGGGGGAAATGATAGTGGAACTGTTTGCAGGGTGATATTGGCTGATACTGCTATTCGCTATTTTTGCCACGGGTGAGGCAAGCCCATAATGTATCGGTAAGTCAAATGGGACTAGCAATCTTAATATTGCAATATCCCACAACAACACAAAAACCTTTTTTGGCAATCTGTTTATTGCAGCAAGGCGCAAGACAGCAATCAAGATAATTAATATACTGCTGGATATGCTCATTTTAAGTAACATTATAATCCCCTCACTCCATCTGATTTATCAAATCTTTTAGCTGTTGCAGTTCATCGCGTGTCAATGTTTTTTCAGACAGCAGGGCAGCAAAAAAATTTCTCTTAGAGCCGTCAAATACCCTTTTGATCAATTCCTCTGTTTCATAAGCCTGTACATCTTCTTTAGAAATCATTGCCTTGCAGATGAATTTAGGTTCAACTCTTTCGATTGCACCTTTTTCAATACATTTTTTTATCACTGTATAAGTTGTATTTCTATTCCAGCCGATTTCTTCTTTCAGTATCTTTGAAATCTGCCCTGCTGTTAAGTTCCCTTCTTTCCATAATACTTCCATTACTTTTAATTCTGAATCAAATAACTTTATTTTCATTACGTGCCTCCCCAAATGACTATTCGGATAGTCTCCTTCGGTTATACTATCATAATAGTCATAAAATGTCAACTACCCTGATAGTCATTTTTGCCACGGCAATTTTCAATTATCAAATATGCTCTGGTATAATGGAATTCCGTGGGTTCGCAAAAGCCAATATTGCGTTATCTGGCGGAAAATGGTATTATTGACATAAAAAGTCAACTGCCCTATGGCAAGCGGCAGATGTCAGGTTCATGAGAGTCTGCATGTGGGAAATGCTTGCGTTGGGTAGAATAAAGAAAAGAGAGGGAAATTATGCCATTTATTAATTCTAAAGTTAGTGTATCAATGAGTAAGGAGAAAAAGGATGCCGTGAAGGCGAAACTTGGGCAGGCGATTTCACTGGTGCCGGGCAAGTCAGAAAACTGGCTTATGGTAGGGTTTGAGGATTCCTATGATTTGTATTTTCAGGGAAATCAGGATGGACCTACGGCATTTGTGGAGGTAAAAGTATATGGAGGGGCTTCTCCAGATGCATTTACCAAACTGACAGGCGAGATTTGCAATATTTATCAGGAAGAGTTGGGAATTCCCCAAAATAGAATTTATGTTAAGTATGAGGCAGTAGAAAATTGGGGATGGAACGGTTCAAATTTTTAAAGATTATCTGATGTGAGAATTATAGTGTGAAAAATACCTTTTTCACAAAGAATGTGTGAAGAAATGAGGATTTTATGAGGGAATTACAGTCAAAATTACGGGGAATGGATCATAGAGGGTATCCTGCTTATAAAGATTTGAAGGGCAGGTACCGGTTTGAAAAATATGAGTTAAGTATTGACCATGTGCAGGGGGATCCGTTTGCATCTCCCTCTAGTTTAAGTGTCCGTGTTGCAGGAAAGACAGCCGGCATACCGGAGGAATGTTACAGGGAGAAGCACCGCAGGGTGGCTCTGGAAGATTTTTTGCTTCGGAGATTTGCAGAAGGTGTCGGGAAAATCAGCTTTCAGGCGAAAGGCTCTGGCAAGAGTGGTTTAGTGTCTGCCAGCCATCCGGGACAGGAAATTATGGAGAGGAGTGCGTGCCAAGTAAATCCGGAAAATGGGCAGGTGCTTTTCCGCTTTTCAGTAGGGTTTCCGGCAAGGGGCCGTTCGATTGCGGCTGGAGAATTAGAAAAGATTTTGTTCAGGCTGCTTCCGCCGGTGGTGGAGGAGGCTGGCATTTTTGAGAATTTGAATTATAAGGCGTTGATGAAGACAATGGAGCTTGCCGATGACCAAAAGGCGATACGCAGGCAGATGAAAGAATTGGGCCTGGTGGCGTTTGTGGCGAACGGGGCTATCCTGCCGAGGGAGAGCGGCGTGTCTGAACGGCCGATGCGTGGGGCGGTGGAATTTATCTCCCCTGCGTCAATGGAGGTTGTGCTGCAGCTTCCCCATAAGGGAGAATGCAGGGGCATGGGGATTCCGCAGGGTGTGACGTTGATTGTGGGCGGCGGCTACCATGGAAAATCTACATTACTCAAAACGTTGGAAAAGACGGTATACTCCCATATTGCAGGGGATGGAAGAGAGTACGTGGCAACAGACGAAAGCGGAATGAAGATCAGGGCGGAGGATGGGCGCAGTGTATGCGAGGAAGACATCAGCCCCTTTATCCGCAATCTGCCAAATGGCAAGGACACATCCTGCTTTTCGACTCTTGACGCCAGCGGTTCTACTTCTCAGGCGGCAAATACGGTGGAAGCTGTCTGGGCAGGCAGCCGGCTCCTTCTGATTGATGAGGACACCAGTGCAACTAATTTTATGATTCGTGATGAATTGATGGAACAGGTTATTGCTGCAAAAAAAGAACCGATTGTGCCTTTTATTAAAAGGGTAGGGCAGCTATACCAGAAAAAGGGAATTTCCACGATTCTGGTAGTGGGAAGCTGCGGTGCATTTTTCCATGTGGCGGACAAAGTCATTCAGATGGATCATTATGTTCCAAAAGAAATCACAAATGAGGCAAAGGAAGCTGCCAAGGCATTCCCTCTTGCGATGGAAACAGAAACGGGCCAGATAGAATTTCCTGACGAGCGATATATCTATCTGCCTAAAGTGGAAGACCGCAACAAAATCAAGGTGATGGGGACGGATGGTTTTTCTTTTGGGAAAAAGCAGGTGGATTTGCGGTATCTGGAACAGATTACGGATGGCGAACAGATGCTTGCCATTGCCAAAGCATTAGAATATCTGAGCCGCAGATATGGCGGAAGGAAGATAAGATTATCAGAGCTTGCAGACGAAGTAGAAGCGTTATTAGGGCAAAAGGGGCTTTCAGGGTTATGTGGGGGGAATGTTATTCCTAATATGGCAATGCCGAGGCGGATGGAAATCGCTGGATGCATCAACCGCTATATTAAACCTAAACTATAATAATCATACCTCGGAGGAGGAAATTTATGGGAAGAAAAATAACAGCGCTTATGCTTTCTTTTGTCTGTTTCCTGTCGGTGTTTAGTAATGGCAGTGCAGTGCAGGCAAGGGTGATTCATGAAACTGATTTAGAAAATTATATCATGGAAGAAATGTCTGCTGCAAATATTTTGGGGATGGGGATTTCTATTGTCAGTGCAGATAAGGAGCTTTACTGTGCTGCATATGGCACGGCCCATAAGACAAGTTCCGATTATATTTTGGGGGATTTAAGCAAATCGTTTACGGCAGCAGGGATTATGCGGATGGCTGAGGATGGTGATTTATCCTTGGAAGATAAAGTTTCTGACTATCTGCCAGAGTATAAATCTTTGGCAGATATTACGGTTCAGGAACTGTTGTACCAGACAAGCGGAATTGCTTTTGAACAGCAAATGTCAGAATTAGAGGCTACAGAAGGCAGGGGGACTTTTGAGGATGCTTTTGCTAACTATAACCTTTTAGGTGAAATTATTGAGAAAGTGTCCGGAATGACATATGAAGAGTATATTTCCGATAATATTTTAGATCCTTTGGATATGACATCAACTTATTCTCTTCGGACAGGAAGTGATGAGAGCAGTGAACTGTTGACCGGGTACCAGTCTTATTTTGGCTTCCCGTCTGCCCTGAGGTATCAATATGATAAAGAGGATAACTGGATTCAAGTGCCTTCAGGTTATCTGATCTCTGATATTAAGGACATGGGAAAATATCTTCAGATGTATCTGAAAGAAGGCGGGGATGTTTTATCAAAAGACAGTGTTCATAGAATGCTTTATGATGGAGTTGTGATACCGTCCGGCAGCCGTCTGCCAGGGGAATTGTTTGATGGCAGTGCGAGGTACAGCATGGGCTGGATTGAAAAAGAAGTAAAGGGACAGACCATTTTGTATCATGCAGGCAAAACAGAAAACTTTACTTCATTAATGGTTCTTCTTCCTGATTTGGATTTGGGGATTACCCTGTTGTTTAATTCTATGGATTATATGGTGGGGCAAAAGCTGATTAGGACCTTGGAAGAGGGAATTATTTCTATTGAGATGGGGGAAACGCCGGTAAAGATTGACAGTAAATCTTATTTGCTGGGGCATGGCGCGGCAGATGCGGTTATGCTGTTCGCCCTCATTGCTTCATGGATGCCTATTTTATTAATGGGCGGCTGGATTCGGAGAAGAAAGAAAAAGTTAATCTATGTACCGGGTTTGATAGTGGATATATTGGTACAGATTGTGCTGCCGACAGTACTGCTGTTTGTGCTGTTTGGCCTTGTGCCGTCATTTATAGTGAAACGGTTTGTGCCAGATGTTTATATTATTGTAATAGCAGTGTCTGGCTCCCTGTATCTGGGAGGGGCAGTTAAGTTGATTGCTGGAATTATATTAAAGGCGGTACCGATAAAGGGAGACAAAAAGATAATCTCAGGGGATACTACTGGCGGGGGAGAGGAAACGCCGGAAGAGAAACTGGAGGAGAGCAAAGGGCAGGCTGCAGAAGCAGAAGGAGTTGTAAAGGAGGAGCCGCTGCAGGAGGAAAAGAGCGAGACGTCAGTAAAAGAAACAGAGGAAGCTGCAAAGGAAGAGAAATCGCAGGAAGAAGAGGATAAGGCAGTAGAGGAAACTGTAAAAGAAGAGCCGCCACAGGAAGAAGAGGATAAGGCAGTAGAGGAAGCAGTAAAAGAAGAGAAACCACAGGAAAAAGAGGATAAGGCAGTAGAGGAAGCTGTAAAAGAAGAGAAACCACAGGAAGAAGAGAATACATCAGCAGTAAAAGAGAAACCAGAGGATGGAGGTTCATCTGGTGTTTCGGAGGAACAGGGTAACCATTCAGCAAAAAAGCAAGAAATAAAAAGTCCAGCGGCTAAGAATACACAAAAGCCTGTTCCGAATAAAAAGAAGGGAAATGCAAGCAATTCTTCTTCGCAGAAACATAGGAAGAAGAGGAAGAAAAGATAGATGAAAAATTTTTTCGTTGACAGAATTTAAATTTTTTGCTATAGTATTTTAAATTACAAAAAAAATAGTGAAATGCTTTGACGAGGAGGAGTAAGTATTTTCTGAAAGCGTAGAGAGAAGATGGATGGTGAAAATCTTTGTTTCAGGGATATGGAAGTAGCCTTTGAGCAGTGAACTGAACAGGGAGGTTTTTCCTAAGTAGGCTTCAACGGAATTTCCGCCGTTATGAGGAAAGCAATATAAATGATTTAAGAATCATCGTATTGTATGAGTGCAAGGTTTTTCCTTGAAATTAGGTGGTACCGCGGAATTTTCGCCCTAAGCTGACAAAAGTCAGCTTAGGGCTTTTCTTAACTTAGAAAGTACTTCCTGTGTGGCGAAGAAGAGCAATTATTAAAAGCTAAATATTTGGACAGAAAAGAGGTTGGTTAGAAGATGAAGGGAACAGAAATTATTGTTAAGGCGTTGAAGGAAGAAGGTGTGGATACCATTTTCGGCTATCCGGGTGGTCAGGCAGTGGATATTTTTGATGCATTGTACGGGGAACAGGACATTGAAGTGATTCTGCCGCGCCATGAGCAGGCTTTAATTCATGCGGCCGACGGCTATGCAAGGTCTACTGGAAAGGTGGGCGTCTGTCTCGTTACCAGCGGCCCGGGTGCGACGAATCTGGTGACAGGGATTGCCACAGCAAATTATGACAGTGTCCCATTAGTCTGCATTACCGGCCAGGTTCCGCTTGGCCTGATGGGGAATGACGCCTTTCAGGAGGTGGATATTGTTGGAATTACAAATAGCATCTGTAAATATGCGGTTACAGTGCGTACTAGGGAAGAGCTGCCAAGAATATTAAAAGAGGCTTTTTATATTGCGAGGACGGGGAGGCCGGGGCCGGTTGTGGTGGATGTACCCAAAGATATCCAGCAGGCGGAAGGAAGCGATGTATATCCGGACGAGGTAAGTATGCGCGGTTATAAGCCAAACCAGAGTGTGCATGTAGGGCAGATTAAAAAGGCTGTCAGTATGCTGAAAAAAGCTAAGAGGCCGCTTTTTCTGATTGGGGGAGGTGTCAATATCTCCGGAGCCAATGAGGAAATGAAGCAGTTGGCAGAGCTTACTGGAGTTCCGGTTATTACAACTATTATGGGGAAGGGGGCGATTCCAAGCACCCACAGGCTGTATCTGGGAAATATAGGGATTCATGGGAGTTATGCTGCGAACCATGCAGTATCTGAGTGTGATGTCCTTTTCTCTATTGGAACGAGGTTTAATGACAGGATAACAGGAAAAATCAGTGAATTTGCCAAGAATGCTAAGATTATCCATATTGATATTGATTCGGCGTCAATTTCTAAAAATATTGTGGTTGATATTCCGATTGTGGCGGATGCAAAGCTTGCCATCGAGAAGCTGTTAGAATACGTAACGCCTTTGAAAAATGAAAAATGGGTGGAGCAGTTAATGCAGTGGAAAGAAGAGTATCCGATTACGATGGAGAATTACGAGGGGCTGACACCGGAAAAAATTATCCGGTATATTAATGATCATTTTGAAAAACCGATTGTTACAACAGATGTCGGGCAGAACCAGCTGTGGGCTACGCAGTATTTAAAGCTGGAGGGCGGCCGCAGTTTTTTGACATCGGGCGGCCTTGGCACCATGGGGTATGGATTCCCGGCGGCGATTGGGGCAAAGATTGGCAATCCGGATAGTACGGTTATTGCGATATCCGGGGATGGCGGCATGCAGATGAATATTCAGGAACTGGCAACTGCCGTAGCATTGGAGCTTCCATTGATTTTAATTGTCCTTAATAACGGCTATCTGGGGAATGTCCGCCAGTGGCAGGAACTGTTCTACCAAAAGCGTTATTCCAATACCTGCCTGCGCTACCGTAAAAGCTGTGAGAGCAATTGTACTGACAAATCAAAGTGCTGCCCTAAATATACGCCGGATTTTGTGAAGCTGGCGGAAAGCTATGAGGCATATGGGATGCGTATTTCGAAGGAAGAGGAAATTGCGGAGGCATTTGCTTATGCATTGGAACATAAAAATGCACCTACGGTTATTGAGTGTGTAATTGAGAGGGAAGCCAATGTATTTCCGATTGTTCCGACAGGCAAGACTCTGGATGATATGATTATGGATTAGATTGCAGGAATGGGGGACTTATTATTATGAAAGTTAAAAAAAGATACATATCTCTTTATGTTGAAAATAGAATCGGCGTGCTGGCTAAGATATCCGGCCTTCTGGCGGGGAAATCTTACAATCTGGATACCTTAACTGTGGGTGAAACTGAAGACCCTACCGTGTCACGCATGACGATTGGGCTGACGATTGATGATGTGACATTTGAGCAGGTAAAAAAACAGTTGAACCGTTGTGTAGTAGTAATTAAAGTTATTGATATATCAGAAGTTCCGATTCATAAGAAGGAGCTGCTTTTTATCAAGGTATCGAGCTGCTCTGAAAAAGATAAGGCAGAAATATTCCGCATTGCACAGGCGTTTTCTCTGGATGTGATTGATTATGACCGTAAGAATGTAATGGTGCAGTGTGTAAAGACAGAGAGCGCCAATAATGATATGATTGCACTGTTTAATGATATCTTTGTCAACCGCATTGAAGTGGTGCGCGGCGGAAGTGTTGCCATTGAAGCGATTTCTACCCGCAACCAATAAGGTTGCCTGAGATAATTTTCCATATATCCGGAGGGTGCGTGGGGGCTTTATCAGCCCTTAATCCGAAGTCCCTTCGGATAATGGTTCTTTAAGGTGCCGTTTCCGGCTTTTCCCCACCCAAGAGAAATGCCATGGCAGCAGACCAGAGTCCAAGACTTGAGCGTAGGGGGGCAGGGAATTGTTTCGCCTTTTAGATAGCGGGCTGCCGCTTCCTCTGTGCACTCCATATATTGGACGGCATCGTCCGGGTGCAGGGCCATTGCCAGTGCATGTGCAGGCTCAAAGCGGTTCTTTTTGCGTGTGCCAAGATGAAGGCCGGCACGAAGTATTTTTAGTCCCTGTAGGGAATTCATAAGCGCAGGAACCAGATAGAGTTCATCTCCAAAATACTGATAATTATCGCTGTCAGACAATACTTCTGCGATGGTATAGGCATTGTTTCTGTTTTTGGTGTTCAAAAACTGCTCTTTAAATAAGAGATATCCAGAGATGTCCGCCTTTTTATCTATATTCTTTTTTGCCGCTTTCTTTCTGGCAGTGGCATGGAGGGAGTGCTTGGACTGTTCCGAAGCATTTTCCATCATTTGAGTGATCCCTTTTTTCCGGAGGCGTGCTGCAAAATGCCCTTCTCCCTGTATCTTATGCGGCCAGAGCCGCAGGGTATTTGTGATAGGGTTGGCAGTTGCTGTATTTTTGTCCAGAAAATCAATTCTCCCGCCTTCCAGCCCGCAGTTTTCCGGCAGAATTTTTCTCCAGTCTTCTAATATATAATCAGGATGTGTGCGTAAAAACCATGCAATCATCTGTTCATCTTCTTCTGGCGCAAATGTGCAGGTGGAATATACCATCACTCCTTCCGGTGCAAGCATTTGGTCAGCATATTCAAGAATCATCTCCTGACGTTCCCTGCACAGGTTCACATGGGAGACAGACCACTCCTTTATGGCATTTTCATCTTTCCGGAACATTCCTTCCCCGGAGCAGGGCGCATCTACAGCAATTTTATCGAAAAAGAGGGGAAAATGCCCTGCTATCTTATCTGGCGGCTCATTGCACACGATACAGTTGCCGATGCCAAACCGTTCTATGTTTTGTGATAGTATTTTTGCCCTTGCCGCAGAAATTTCATTGGAAACGAGAAGCCCTTTCCCATATAACCGTCCGGCAATCTGTGTTGATTTGCCGCCGGGGGCGGCGCAGAGGTCGCAGACTTTATCGCCGGGTTCCGGGGCAAGCAGGCTTGATACGGACATTGCACTGGGTTCCTGAATATAGTAGGCGCCGCCTTCGTGAAGGGGGTGTCTTCCGGGATGTTCCTTCGGCGCAGCATAAAAACCCTCCTTTGCCCATGCAACTGGTGTTAGGGTGAAGGGAAGGTCTTTTTCAGAAAAATAAGTGCTGCATTTGAGTGGATTTATTCGAAGCCCATAGGCATTTGGCTGCCGGTAGCTTTGAAAAAAAGTGTCAGCTTCTGCGCCGAGCAGAGCCTGCATACGGTTTATAAATTCAATAGGAAGTTCCATAATTTGCACCAAGCCTCAAGTGAAAATGCTAGTATTTTCATTTGAGGCGCAAACACAAAATGTGAAAGATATGTGTCTGCATTTTACCCTTTCTTCTATGATGATTTTAAACCAATACTGCGTATTTTACAAGAGGGGTAAGGTTATTCCCATGTATCATTTCCTGTATGAGTTCCAGGCCACTGGGACAACGGCAATCCCTATTGCCTGCCTGGAAACGGTATTTCCGGTAGGAACATATCTGGAATTGTCTTTCAGTTTTTCTTCCGTCTGTATTTTCACAATCTTATTCGGTTTCAAAGGCTTACGCGGGTAATGCGGATGCCAGTTTACCTGCGCCATAGCCATGCGTCTCTGCTTATTTCTAAGCTGTGGGCGCAGCCGAACCTTGTGGCGGAGCCTTTAGGGCATGAGAAGATACAGACAACACTTTCTACATATTCACATTTATACCCTAATCAGTCCCGCAACCTTGCAGAACAGCTGGATGGGCTGTTTGGCAGCGGGGAAGGGGAGGAAAAACTGGAAGGCAGAGTTGGAATTGGAGCAGTTCCTTACTACAGATAAGGGGTATGATTGAAAAAAAGATAATCCATGATATGATATTAACAGACGGGGGCAATTTGATGAGGGCAGAAGAACAGATTGAGGTAAAGTGTAAAGAAACTTTGGAGGCAATAGAAAAGTTATGCCTTCTGGATGATGTCCTGATGGCACTGGTGTTTGATAGGAATACAGAAGTTAGCAAGGCAAGTAAAATGTTTTAAGGAAACTGGAGGATTATGTGCCAGATATTATGAAATGGACAGCATAACAAGCAATGGCAGCTATGGATATATCAGAGAGTGACCAGAAGCTGTTAAAAACGAAATTTTAGCTTGTGAACTAAGTTTGTGTCAATGGCTTATGTTCAAAAGAAATAGGATTAGATGTTGAGGGAGACGCTTTATTTATTACGATTTTGGGTCAATACCCTGTAATTTCTCTATATATGTCGTTTATTGTTAGCTGGAAGCTATTTGGAAAGGAGTGGTTAAAGTTGCTGACAGATGTAACAATTCAAGTGCCGGATGGCATGGTTATGTATTTAAAGCCACAGGACCAGCACACAGAGCTTGTCAGAAATGCCCTGCTGTTATATCCGTATATTAATAATGATACAATATCGCATGGCAAGGCGGCAGAAATCTTAGGAATTCCAAAATATGATTTGATTGAATTGTATAACAGCCTAGGGTTGGCTTATTTATCTATGGATATAAGTGAAGTAGAGGAAGAACTGGATGCTTGGGAAAAATTGAAGGGAGAGGGAATATGATAGTTGTATCAGATACCAACTCCCCTTATTTCATTGATGAAAACAGGACCTCTGGATTTAGTGGAGCAATTATTTGGAGAAATCCAAATTCCAGAGGCAGTATTCCATGAACTTATTTCTAACAGACATTTTCCAGGGGAAAGCAAGATGATACAGGAAAGTGCTTTTATTAAGAAAGTCATGGTAGAGGACGTGAAAGCGGTTGAACTACTCTGCAGGTCAACAGGTTTGGACTTGGGCGAAAGCGAAGCCATTGTATTATCAGATTCCAACGGGGCAAAACTGCTCCTTATGGATGAGGCAAGAGGGCATAAGGTAGCAAAGCAGATGGGAATACAGCTTATGAGTACAATAGGCATGCTTCTGGTGGCATATAAAGAAGATAGGCTGACAAAAGAAGAAATACTGGAGTGTTTGGAGGCCTTAAGACATAGCGGAAGGCATATTAGCAGTAAATTATATGAACAGTTGCTTCAAAAGCTGGCAGAATGATTTTGTGATATTACCAGAACCTTGTGGTAATGCTTTGGTAATAAAAAGCTGGAGAACCAGAAAAATGCATGGCTATTTCAACGAAAATGGCGAATGGCTGAACTAAAAATTATGTTTTTTGCTAGGAGAATAATTATGTGAGTTGAGTTCGAGTGATGAAAAAGTTTACACTATTTATTTTACATGGCAGGTAGTCTATGAGATTGCCTACTATATTTATAATATGTTATTTTTGGAGAAATTTGCGTATAGGATTGTTGCCAGCGTAACTATGTATTTCACCCATGAGAAGAATATATGTTCTGGAAATTTCATTTTTTCGTGAGATTATTTTGATATATAATTGAATATGTGCTATACTGATTCAAACCGATAACAAGTGAAGTATTGTTAGGAGAAATGATATGTCGGTATGTTATGATAAATTATGGAAAATGTTAATAGATAAAAGAATGAACCGAACGGAATTAAAAGATATGGCAGGAATTAGTTTTAATGTCTTAGCAAAGATGGGGAAAGGAGAAACGGTTTCGTTGGAGAGTTTGCATAAGATTTGTAAGACATTAAATTGTAATATAGGAGATATTATGGAATTTGCAGATGATGAAGCCGATGCATAGTAACGGTTAGTAGATTATTGAAATGAAGGAGGATATGCTATGCGAAAACCGTTAACGTGTGTTGAAATATGTGCAGGAGCAGGTGGTCAGGCTCTTGGACTTGCAGTGGCCGGATTCATTCATGTTGCACTTGTTGAATATGAAGCAGATTACTGTAAAACTTTAAAATTAAATCGGCCTGAATGGAATGTAATTTGTACAGATGTGCATGATTTTGATGGAAAACCTTATCGGGGAGTGGATTTATTGGCGGGTGGTGTGCCTTGTCCTCCTTTTTCTATTGCGGGTAAGCAGTTGGGAAAAGATGATGAACGAGATTTGTTCCCCGAAGCAATTCGATTGATTAAAGAAATAGAACCTAGAGCCGTTATGCTGGAAAATGTAAGAGGTTTTTTGGATGCAAGTTTTGATGAATATCGAAAACATATTCTTAAATCTATTGAAATGCTTGGATATGACGCACAAATTAAATTATTAAATTCTTCTGACTTTGCTGTTCCACAGCTCCGTCCCCGTGTGGTGATTGTTGCGATACGAAAAGATGAAAATATTTCTTTTTCATATCCAAAGGGAAAAATGGGATGTGCGCCTACTGTTGGTGAGACACTATATGATTTAATGGCAGAAAACAAATGGGAAGGAGCAAAACTCTGGGCAAAAAATGCGAATAAGATTGCGCCAACCTTGGTTGGAGGGTCTAAAAAGCATGGAGGTCCTGATCTTGGACCAGTGAGAGCAAGAAAAGCATGGGCTGAACTCGGAATAGATGGGCGAGGGGTGGCTAATGCAGCACCAGAGCCGGGTTTTGAGGGAATGCCCCGTTTGACTAGCAGAATGATGGCAAGAATACAGGGATTTCCTGATACATGGACATTTGGGAAAAAGAAAACTGCTGCATGCCGGATGATTGGAAATGCGTTTCCACCGCCAGTAGCACAAGCAGTAGGAGAAAAAATAAAGGAGTGTTTGGAAAATGAATGCCTTGATAGCGAATGCGAGATTTCACTTTCACGAGCGGTTGTTTGAAACGAATACATTGACATTGACTAAAGCAGGTGTGGCATCTAATGCAGATACCAGTAGCAGAGGTTCAAAAGCCATAGCGGGCAAAATTGTTGATATTTTAGTGGATGAGCATCATCATACAGTTAATACAGTTGATAAAATTTCCGGACAAACACTGGGAAAGCAGTTTGAATTATTGACAATGGAATTTTTGCAGGAAACATTTCCGCATTTACAAAACCTCCGTCCTGGTCAATGGTCGATATTACAGCTTGGCAATAATAACAGGCTCAAAACGAGTGATTTCGAGCAATATGAGCATTTGGCATATTTGAGTGCATTGACAGCAGAAAATGCACAATTAGCGGCTGCGTTGGGAAATGACTATCTTGTTGCGCCAGATGTGGTTATTTATCGTAATCTTTATGAAGATGAAGAAATTAATGCGAAGCAGTACATAGTTGATGATGAAATCAGTAGAATGGCAGATATTAGGAAGTCTAATGGTGGAAAGCCGTTACTTCATGCTAGTGTGTCGGCAAAATATACCATGCGGAGTGACCGGGCGCAGAACAGCCGTACGGAAGCGTTGAATCTGATTCGTAATAGAAAAGGGCACCTGCCACATATTGTTGTGGTGACAGCGGAACCGATGCCCATCCGATTAGCTTCATTAGCACTTGGAACTGGCGATATTGATTGTGTATATCACTTTGCGCTTTATGAATTGATTCGTGCGGTAAAGGAAGTTGGTTCTGAAGATGCTGTTGAAACTTTGGAAACACTTGTACAGGGGAAGCGGTTGAAAGATATTTCAGATTTGCCGTTGGATTTGGCTGTGTAATGATTAAGTAGAGTGTAGGTGCAAAATACAGATGAAAAGTGTATTTATTATATTGGGAAATGGATTTACAATAGATTTTATAAACAAATACAATGATTTTCTCGAAAATAAAAAAGAGAAGAGAGTGCGTATAGATGTTCAAAATTTATTTCGATATGGAGAGGTAATAGGAACGCCGTGGGATGATAAGCCTGGCTTTTTATCTTATAAGGTATGTCCTGCTTTATGGACTTTAGGGGCACGGCCTAATAATAATGCGATGGAAAGTAATGCGTTAATTGAGGAAATTATTTCTTGCGCTAATATGTTTTTTGATTTTATCAATGATCCAGATCAAAAAGCGAAGAGATTGGGCATGATAAATTCAGACGATGATAGAATATATTTGCGTGCTTATTGCGAATTAATTGTTTATTTGAGGCAGTTATTTTCATGGTATGATTCGTTGATTGATGATGTATTATTGAAGGAATTTGTTTCAACATGTCCAGATTGGGGCTGGCTTTCATTTCTACAAAATTTGGATTTAAAAGAATATAAGAAAATTATTTTTGTATCATATAATTATGATGTGTGGTTAGAAAGAATATTAAAGTGTTTGGGATTAAACTATAGTGTATATGGATTTGATGATAATAACGATGATGTTATAGAAATAATTAAACCACATGGATCTATTAGCTTTGTTCCAAAGAATCACATAGATAGGTATGAGATAAATTATAATGTAGATGTTGATGGGCTGAAAATAGATGAGTTAGAATTAAATTATGATGCCTTGACAAAATATTCAACTGGTGCAATTATTCCTCCGGCAGGAGATTCGGCAAGACTACAGATAACTTCGTCATGGGCTGCCACTATCCGAAATGAAGCTATCAAGAAAGCAAAAGAGTTGTCGAATGATAAAGAAAGCATTGTCGTAATGTGCGGAATATCTTATTGGCATGTTGATCGAAGGGAGATTGATGAGTTATTGATAAATCTTAATTCAGATACAGAACTTACATTTATCAATCCTGTTCCCCCCAGAGACTTGAATGCTGTATTGATTAGTATTTTTAAGAATTATGTGTTGCAGACATCATCAGATAATATTGGAGGAATTATTAATGGCTAAATTTTTTGAAAGGAACTCGACCAAACTTACGGTGTCGGAATTTTATGACAATTACATTTTGAAAAAATATAATTTTGATGCAAGCTATCAGAGGAAAAGCGATGTTTGGGCAGAAGATAAAAAATCTTTTTTGATTGATTCTATTTTAAAGAATTATCCGATTCCTGCTATATTTATGCGTCCTATTGTGGATAATAATGGAAAAACAAAATATGATATCGTTGATGGAAAGCAGAGACTTCAAGCGATAATTAGTTTTATCGAAGAAGATATACCGTTAACAACATATTTTGCAGAAGATAGATTTTTAGATGAACAAAGTAGGAATTTAGCAGAAAATATTGCAGGAAAAAAATTTGAAGATATAAAGAAAGAAAAGGGTAGTGGAGATTACGTTAAGCAATTTTGGACATATACATTACAAATTGAATATTTATATGAGGATGATTTAGATTTGGTTTCCTCCGTGTTTGATCGTTTAAATAGGAACGGAGAGCCACTTAATCCACAGGAATTGAGAAATGCAAAATATTCAACTACTCCGTTATTAAAGTTAATTAAAGAATTATCGAATATATCATTTTTAAAAGATAAACGTGAGCGCTTGAAAATTGAACGCATGGAAGATGAAGAGTTTGTCTCTGAACTGCTTTTTTTGGTTTTGAATAGGAAAGCTTTAGATTCTAAACCGGCTGTATTAGAGGCTCAATATGAAAAATATAAGGATGATATGGAGATACTTGGAAAAGGGGCAAAAGAATTTAATAGAGTTATTGAATTTATGGAAAGTTTGGAATTGGATTATGAAAATAATAAGCGGCTATGTTGGACTACCCATTTATATACATTGTTTTCGTTCTGCTGGTATTGTGTAAATAATGATATTGAAGCTGAAAAAGTAAAAAATTCGGTTTTGAATTTTTATAATGAGTACTTTTCGAGAAATACAAAGTATACTGGTTATTTGAAAGAATATAAAGATGCTGCTTCTAGTAGGACACGTTCAGCAAGCCAGAAAAATAATAGAATGAATGCTCTGCTTAAATATTGTAGTTTTAATGTGGCAGAAGAAATTTGAATGCGTGGCAACATTTTGGCAACGGAAAATCAGCAAGCCATAATAAATGATGTAATTGATGTAAAAGTAGGCGTATATTTGCATAAAACTTAAACAAAAATAATTAAGAGAAACAAAGAACATGCCGAGTTCGAATAGTAAACAAAAAGCCGGGAAGCTGCATAAACAGCGGACTTTCCGGCTTTTGAGGTGGGGTGTGATACCTTTTTGATATCTATATTAGTCTAAAAGAAAAATACGATATTATCAATATCAAATGATAAATAACTAGCTCTGGATTGAACGTATTCCATAAAATCTGGAATGTCGGCGATAAGGGATGATAAAGCAGTATAAATAATATTTGCATTTTCGGCATTTTGTTTACTGCTGTTGTAATTATTTAAAAGCATATCTATAAAAAGGTCGTTTTTTTCAATTAAGTTTTGCTTAATATAGAATTTGATAAACTTTTGGTTTTTTGTTATCCACCAGTTAAAGGCGTGACTTTCTTTGGTGCCTTTATCAAAAAATTCATTTATAACTTCCCTATAACCATAAGAAGATAAATAAGTAAAATCTTCATCTTTGGGTATAGAGTTTTCATTTAGATATGCACATTCTCGAATAAATTCTTTTATTTCATTTTGCGGAACAAGAGAATTTCTGAAGCAGAAGTCAAAAAAGCATGAAAATTTGGGATTTCTATTGATTGAGGTATTTCATGTACTAACGGTGTAATATCTGCGTCTAAAGGTGCATATGTTTCATCAAAATGATGAGATATTTTTATTAATAAATTATGTTCACTGCCAGATACGACAATTTTATTTATATTATCCATTAAAAAAGTCCAAAAAGACTCAACGTGTGAATTTGAAATAGAGTTGTTTTTTAAGTGTGCGCAATCATTTCTCCGATCTCTCCAATATCGAATTTGGTTTCTGATGGAATTAGTTAATTTAAAATATTTATTATCTGAACGGAGCAATAACTCAAATACAGTTTGCTCAGCAATATTATCATCTAACAGAAGATGTAATTTGGCGTTCCATTCATTTTCAATTACTTCAGAGGGTTTTGGAGATTCAAAAAGTCGTTTCCTAATTATTTCTATAAATCCGATATATGATAAAAGTAAAGCTGCTCTATTAGCATTGTTTTTATAACATAGGACTGCTTCTGCAAAAAGATTTTTAGCATGTGTTGGTAAAGTGGAATCATCAAGCCACTTTTCAAAAAAAATTTTCATTATACGTTTCTCCATTTGTAACTATTATTTTTCTTATAATTTCCTTTTTCATCAACACTGCTACTCGTAGCAGGCCAGTTGATTTTCCATTCAAAATACTCGTCCTCTGAAATTTCTCCACTTTTCAACTGCTCTTTCCGCAGACACCACTCCCGCATGAAATCATTGACTAACCCATACTCTAGCCACATACCCACCGGGGCATGAGCAGGCCAGTCGTCATTGTCATAGTAACGCACCGATTTATCATCAGAAGCATTGCATTTGCCGGGAGTGACGCCAATAAAATGGATATAATTGACGTTCAGTATCTTTGCCATTTCCATTAAAGTGTTGTTTTTGGGAACACGATAGCCGGATTCATACTGTGCGATACGAACATCAGCATTGCGTTCCTCGTATCCCAATTTCAAGCCTAGTTCACGCTGTGTCAAGCCTCGGAACGTGCGTATTCTCTTTATCCGTTCTCCTAATACCATAGTCATGTTTCCTTTCTGAAAATTAGAATGATTGTTTTGGAATTATCATGTTACATCTGCTCCACAACTCGCCTTTATATGCAAATACATCTTTATCAATCTTTCTTTCAACAAAGCCGACTTTTTCATAACATTGCTTTGTTAATACGTTTTCACTGAAAACATTTAGTTGAACCGCTTTTGTGCCGGTTATCTGAAAAGCGAATTGCAGAGTCAGATTCAGCATTTCTTTTCCGTAACCTTTTCCACGTTTGGTTTTATCAACAATAACAAATTTAAGAAAACCAATATTGTCTGCTATATTGACAGAATAACAGAAGAAGCCTGCTACCTGTCCGCTGTTTTCAGTTGCGACATAAGCACTGTCCGTCCAGTCCATTGCATTTTCTCTAATTTTCAACAGACAATTGAAAAAACACGTTATTTAGCCGAGGTACATTTTTCTGATACAAGTACCCAAAGTGTAACGGATAAACTAAAACGCATTATTCTCTATGACTTAGAGCCTAGCTGTGTATTTTTTCAATCCTCGCTAAATATCGCTATGGGACACGAAATTGGCAATATTTATGCAAAGGATACCTTGAAAAATGCGAAGTATGCTTAATTGTCCACAATGAATTTTTTTTGTGCTAGACTGAAATAACTTTAGACAAAATATATAAGAGAGAGGAGACAGTAAGCTATGAAGCTAAAAAGGAAACGAAAGACTTACGGCAGGCGGGCATTGAGCCTTTTGCTGTGTGTGGGTATGTTGGTTCCTTCGATGCAGGGGCTGACCGTGAGAGCAGCAGAGAAGGAACCGGTATATCTGAAATCTTCCAGAATTGCGGCGGACAAGCTGCCAGAGGGTGATTACATATACTTTGGCACAGCGTCTGCTACGGTGGAAGAGAGAGGAGAATACGCTGTAAAACTGTACAGGGAAGGAAATCTGGACAAAAAAGCAAGCGTGGATATCCATACCATTGACATGATGGCGTTGTATGGTGAGGATTATGAACTTGACATGGAAGGGGTCAGGGAGACCGGTGACGGTGAGAGCATCCTTGAAAAATATGTAAAGGGCAAAGCGGTTACAGGCACAGATGAACCAGCCTCCGTAGCAGCATCTTCTGAACCGGAAGAGAGTTCTGTTAAAAGTTTTGAAGAAATAGTAGCTGAGAGTAGAAGTACAGGGACTAGTGCTTCTGAAACCAGCACGCTTGCCAAAGAGAAGGAGGAGCAGACAGGCGAGAAATCCAGAGAACTTGTGGAAACAGAACCGGAAGAGCAGGGGCTTATGGATGCCATTATGGGTGAGCTTATTGCGGATGCCATGGAGGATCTGGATTCTTCCAGCGAGAGTACAGTGACATTTGAGAAGGGTGAGAGCGAGAAGACGGTAAAGTTCCGCATTCTTGAGGATGATAAGACCGAGGGTACAGAAGGGTTTTCCCTCCTGCTGGTAAATCCACAGGATGCAGAGCTTTATGAGGTGACATCCCTGTCCGTTTCTATACGGGATGCCCAGAAAGCGGAGCATTCTAAAGTATCCTTTTCTAAAAAGGAATACCAGGCTAAGGACGGCAAGGCGGCCATTACCGTAAAAAGGACGGGTGCAGAGTATTCTGTCTGTGAACTGGCGCTTCGGACTAGTGGGGAAACGGCAAAAGCCGGCACAAATTATACGGAGACGAACATGCTTATCTCTTTTGCGCCATATGAGATGGAGAAAAAGGTTGAGCTTGATGTCTGCGGGAGTGGTACATTTAAGGTGATGCTCACTGATTTGACTGCATGCGACGAGGGTGAATTTGCGAAGGCCTCTGTAGAGATTAAGGAAGGGAAGGAAATCAGCAAACCTTCCGAAGCATTGCGTGCTGCTGCGAAAGCAGGGACGTCATCTTTTGATATATCAATTAAAGGGCAGAATTATACAGTAGAATATACAAAGGGTGCAGCGACGGGCAAGATTATGGATAATAGTTATGAACCGGCTGTTCAGGCAGGAACCTATTATTTTGCCGCAGATAAGTCACATGGAGGTTACTTCACGTATGGCCACTTAGGAGGCGATAAGCCATCATGGCTGGGACACCGGGACACGGATTACCAGACTAAGGGTGAATATGGGCGCCTCAGGTACTATTCTCCGACAGCATGGCATAAAGGATGGGTTTATGGCGAGCTGCCGGGAGCGAATGTGTGGGGAGCATATTACAATTACTTTATCCCTGACTGGGCTACAGATGACGGAACCACCGATGCAGGGGAAAGACGGCTGGAAGTTTGGGATGGGAATAGATTAATAGATACAACATACAGTCATGGCTCACATGGTAGGCAGCAGAATGAGAATGCTATAGTAAATAAGAAAGACCAGAAGGTTACCGTAAGAGTTTATGCTTATGATACCTCAGGAGCCTGCCGCAAATCCTATATTAAGCTGTATGGTCTGTGTGCTATGTACCGGAAGTTCAATATCAGCGTTGAGAATGGAACTGCTTTAAAATATGAGGGTTCTACATCAGCAGGTATGGAGCCACTGACGGTTACGGTAGACTGCGGGGCGCAGCCAAAGGATGCGAACATTGACACGAGAGATATCTATGCAAATCAGGATACAAATAAGTCTAATCTGGTGTTCAGTGTCAAAGATTCTTATGTGAATGGCCACAATGGAATGTTTGGCCATATTAAAGGCTATCAGATTACGATTGATCCAGGAAAGGGAAATGATAAAATCACTAGGCTGAATTATCCAAGCGATTACGTTACCTGGCTGCGCAGTAAGAAAGGCAATAAAATAGGTATTTCGAACTCGGAGATAGACAGAACGATTAATAAGGTTAACGCTAATCTGGATACCGTTCCGTATGACCGGCTTTTTGTCCAGTGGATTAGTGCAAATCAGAAAGATACGGCGACAGACAATATAAGCTACGGTTATAAGCAGAACCTGAAATTTAAGCCGGTATTTGATTATAATAATGTGACAGTGGAAGTGCTTGCACCAAATGGAGGCGGAAAAGGGCATTTTACTGATTCCAAGCTTTCTAAGACAGGAAAGTATACATTCCATGCCGGTGACAACCTGACACTTGATGCTGTTGCTGATGATGCGGGTAATTATGAGGTAATAGGATATGAGGTTTCCACAGACGGGGTGAACTTTAATACCATCCGGGACACAAAGCAGTTATTTTTAGAGGGAAGCCTGAAATTGAACTATTACCGCATCCGTCCGGTGATACAGCGGAAGAAAAATGTAATTGAAATAAATTTTAAGGACAACAATGCGAAGTCAAAGTTTGAGATTCAGGGGCTTATCTCGCAGAGCGCACTGAATAGCCTTGGCAAAGATTATGAATCCTTAAAGGGTAAGAATATCCTGATTACCAATCCGGAAGGCAGGACAACGTTAGATAAAATCACTCCTGTTCCGGGCAAGGAATATATGGTAAGGATTCTGCAGAAAGACAGCAGCGGAAATACAATATACCAGCCGCGGGTAAAAATGAAGTCTGCCAATACGACATATACGACGCAGTTATTCCAGTTTGTGGCTGGGTCGGCGCCGGTAGACAATGTTGTTGAGATAGGGAGCAGAAGTGTTCCAAGGTCTTCCTTAAAGACATTCAGGATTATTGGCAACCTGAACTCTGCCTATGCGCCAATCAGGGCGAACGGGCTTGAGGTAAAGCACCTTCCGGTTCAGGGGTATACGTTATCTGCAGGCGCTGGCACGCAGAACAAGGATAAAAATGGAAAAGCTTATGTAGAATCGGTATCTACTACGTCAGATGACAAGGGGGCATTTATGCTGACCGGCATCACAGGCGTAGAAGGGGATATTGTGCCGGTGTTTGTATCGAATGGAATTACAAACGGCCAGATTGTGGATGTGAAGCTGCAGGCAGTGAGGAAATCCAGTGATGTGAGTTCATATGAAGTGAAACTGTCAAAAGCAGTGGAGATTAAGTATCCTTATGGTGCGCCGGAGGTTACAAGCATAGATTATACGTTTAGCAATCCTAATCATATACAGGAAAATGGTGGTGTTGGGACAAATTCTGTAAATATTTATGATGATGAATTCACAATTGATGCCACAGTAAACACCCGCGGTAAGGATATCAAGGAAGCCATATTTACCGTCTATACGGTGAATGGGCAGACAACAGAATTCCGTGCGCAGGAGGACAGAGACAACCGGAACCACTTTGTATGTACGATACCGGGTATGGCAGACAATCTGAATAATGGCGACAGAATCAAAGTCAGGCTGGTAGACCGGGATAAAATGTATTCTGAAGCCGGAAAGGATGAGAATGGAAAGAATATTCTGGATGATGAAGGTCAGGTAATCACGGGCATAGACTGGAATATTGAGTACCCGGATGTGGATACCGGTCTTGTATTTTATGTTGAGAATGTACTGATGCAGCCAAAGTGGTATGATGTGCAGGATGACAAGACGGCTGCAAATATACCGCTGATTGGAAATGCTACTTCAAGCACGCAGTCAGGGCTTCTCAGCCTGAATAAGATCAGGTGGGCAGATGACAACGGATATACGCTTCAGATTGGTGTTGATGTTACATATGGCAACACGAAATCGCCGTCCGGAGAAGAAAAAGCCCAGATGGTAGATAACTTCATGAAAGCTGTAAGAGCGGACAAAGCAAATGCAGAAGAAATCGCTCTGGGGAAGAAGGCAGGCTCCACGCAGAAGGGCGGGACGAACCTGAAGCAGGAGAAAAAGGAAATGCAGAATGCCATAAAGAACCAGAAACAGAACAGCGCAGGGCAGGCAAAGAATGCAGTTGCCAAAATGAATGAAAAAGAGCCTTCGTGGAAGGTGGATGTGGCATTTATGCTTGCATTTGATTTCTTATGGAATCCGGAAGTAGGAGATTATCAGTTTATCACCGGAGGGGTTGCCGTTGGCGGAAGCTTTACGTTTAACCACACCATGTATACAATGATATCTTCTGTCCCGGCGTTTGTGAATTTTTCAGCGACACTGCAGGCGAACCTTACTGTTTCGTATGCGACAGAAACGGGAATGAATGCCATGACTGCTGGGGATTTTAATAGTTATGGAGGAAACCTTTCGGAGAGGATTACTCCGCCGAAAGCAGTGCAGAGCCTTATGGCGTCAGGAAAAGTTCAGGTAGGCATAGGCCTGTGCGGCGTCCTGTCAGCAAGAGGGTATGTTGCACCAAAGGTACAGTTTGATATCGGCCTTACCAAATCGACTCCAAGCGGTGTATTGCTGGGATTTGCGGGAGGTATTGGGTTTGATCTCCTTATTCTTTCCATTAACCTTGATTTCTTTAGTGTAACAAAGGGATGGGGGTCTCTTGAAAATAAGACCAGCTACAGTTTCTTTGGCGGTATGCTAGATCAACAAGATTTGGGCATAAAGACCGCAGCGAAAAAGAAATCGGCGGTAGATACAAGCGGTGATAAAGTTCTCAAACAATACGGTGAAGATGAGGTGATGGTAAGGCATATGTATTCTTCCGGTACATCAGATATGTCAGAATTTGGGAAGACCGATGGAAGAAAGAGGGCAACACCGGAACTTGTGGCAGTAAATACATTGTTAGACAATGCCGCAGAACATACAAGGCCAAAGATCGTACCGTTAAATGAGGATAACACGAAGAAGATGCTGGTATTTATCGGCAGCCGCGGGAATGGGGAAGAGAGCAACAGCAGCGCATTGTATTATTCTGTCTATGATGGTTCCAGCTGGTCTGAGCCAAAGATTCTGGATAACGACGGAACTGTGGATTCTGCGCCGGATATAATCGTTGGAAAGGGCGCGGATGGAAAAGACAAAGTAGTGATTGCGTGGGCTGATGCATGCCGTGAGTTCACTTCCTCTGATACATCAATGGATAAGTTGAATACAATGGGGATTTCAGCGGTTGTTTATGATGTGGAAAGCGGAACAATGGGGGCTGAAATTCCTCTGGTAGAGGATGATCCGCATTTTAACCTGTCACCGAAGCTTAACTTCTCAAATGGTATCCTGTACTGCAATTATATGAAACGTGACATAGCGAATGTAGAGGGAGAAGAGGATCTTCTTGATTTTGCAAAGACATATTCAACCATGGCATATGTAGCATATGACACCCACAACCAGAGATACGTTTCCTATGATGAAGATGGCAATCAGCAGGACGGTACCACAGCGCAGGAGCAGTTTATTTCCATCCATCATCCGACAGTACAGGATCCGCTTGTGATGGATTACCAGTCAGTCACTACAGAGGTTGAGAGTAAGACTTATATGTTATCCACTTATACAGTCGATGGAGATAAGAACCTGCAGACCAAAGAGGACAGGGAACTTTTCCTCAGCATCAGTAATATGACAGATGGAAAGGAATATTATCCAATTCAGGTGACAAATGACCAGTTTAGCCAGTCAAGCCCTAAACTTACGGATATTGACGGGACAGTGTATCTTACATGGTTAGATAATGGGTATATCTTCCGGATGGCAGATGTTTCTGAAGTACTTGGCTCCTTGTTTGACAGCACGACAGGAAATCTTAGTATTACTGCTGATGACAGTGATATGGATACAGCGGTTCAGGTTACTGTAAATAAAGATGTTTACAAGGATGGCTATATTGCCGGCGGTGATGTGAACAGCTACAAAGACTGGTATAAGAAGAGCGCAGGGGATCTTGGCGTTACAGAGGAGTATTATGAAGACAGCATTTATAAATCCCTTGCAGAAACTACGCTGCCAGCGGAATCTGCAAACTTCAGCCAGAGAGATGATATGGAGACTAGTATTTCTAACTATACTGTTACATCAGATGGAAAAGACATTTATATCTTCTTTACTGATTTTGGCACCAAGGATGAGAGCAATACAGGTGTTGAAATTTATGGCGTGAGGTACCAGAGGTACTTTAGCGATAAAGATACCTCTGCTGGTTCCGGAACAGGAGACACAGATAGTGTGAATGCAGAACAGAAATGGGGCTTTGGAAAAGCTGTGCAGATTACGGACAACAATAAGGTAATTGATGAGCTGGATTTGTATATGGACAGCGATACCCACATAAGTGCTGTAGCAAACTATTTTGAGCAGTATATCAACAGCGAGGGAGGAATGTCCTACTCCTCAAATCGACTTGTGGAACTTGAATTTGGGACAAAAGGTTCCATGGAGGTGGAAGACGGGTATATTAAGCTTCCAGATGCATATGTAAGCGGGGAGACAGAAGAGATTTCGTTTGACGTAATCAATAATGGGCTTCTGACCTCAAAAGGATATAAATACTCTGTATATGAAGTTGCAGCAGACGGCAGTGAGAAACTGATTGCAAACGATGAGGTGGATGCTGTACTTGGTTCAGGAGAAGTACAGAATGTCATCGTACCTTGGGAAGTTCCGCAGGAACTATCCGGTACAAAGATAAAGGTTACTGTGGAAGAAATAGGAGTAGACCACTCCATCGTGAAGACAACGGAGTGTGATGTTCCATACGGCAGTAATCTGGAATTTACAGATGTACAGGTTCTGTGGAATGAGAAAGAACCATATCTTTCAGCTACAGTGAAGAACACTGGCAATGCCGCTTCAAAAGCGTACAGTGCCGCACTTTGCATAAGTGATAATGACGGGAACACGACAAAGACTTATAAAAACGTTGAGATTCCTGTACTTGCATCAGGAGAAGAAAAGTCATTAAATATTCCATTTACCCCTGCGGTAGAAGATTTTAATGGCATGGGAGTTATATGGCTTAAGCTTGTTGTATCGGATGGTGACGAGATAGTAGCGGAAGCAAATACAAAGTTTTCTTCCATAACACCTGTATGTGCACAGATTAATGATGGCAAAGACATTGCGCTGGACTATGGAAAGAGGACTGCACTTACGACAAAAGCAGCGCCGTGGAATGGAATTGCCGGGGAGGTACGTTTCTATTCTTCAGATGAAGCTGTTGCAGCGGTAGATGACAAGGGTATTGTTACCGGAACAGGAAATGGGGAAGCTGTAATATATGCATATTATCCGGTTTCCGGTGTGATGACATCTGTCAAAGTAAAGGTATCAGGGACGGGCAGTTCCACAACTGTTAATCCGGCACCACCGCAGAACATTACACCGACAGCTACACCAGAGCCGACAGCTACACCAGAGCCAGTAAGCACAAGTACACCGTCTCCGGTTGTTACGCCGACACCTGTACCTGATATACCAGTGGAAGAGACTGCAGGGACGAAGGAGATTCTTTCTGATAAGAAATCACTCGTAATCGCACCGGGCAAGTCTGCATCAGTAGGATATAATGCTGTGGTAGATGTTCCATCAGCGGTGAAAGCGGCAGATGTCACAGTATCCGTATCTGGCAATAAAAATGTTACGGCAAATCTGAAAGATTCAAAAGTCCGGATTACTGCAAATAAAAAGGCAGTTAGAGGCTCGGAGGCATCTGTGTCATTGCTGTCCACAGATGCCGACGGCAAAAAGGTCAAGGCAGTAATCAAGGTAAGGATACAGAATAAGGCAAAGAAGCTGACAGTTAAAAAGAAGAATTTTACAGTAAAGAAAGGGCACAAAAAGAAATTAGTACTTACAGTAAAGGCACAAAATGATAAGAAAGCAACCACGGATACGGTTAAGGTTTCTTCCGGAATTGTTAGCCTCACAAAGAGTTCTGTAAAGAAAAAACAGGTGACACTGACATTGAAAGGTAAGAAAAAAGGCAACAAGAAGATAACTATCAGGGTTGGTTCTAAAAAAATAAAGGTAACAGTAAAAGTAAAATAAGCAAAAAGGAAAGTTTTTGGGGGAATGCAAAATGTTGAAAGATGTTTTGCGTTCTCCTGTCTTTTCTGTTATACAGCACAATATAAAGGGATATTTCTTAGGAATTATCAGTAAATTAATTGTTGGCTGTTTTTTAACAATTTTTGTAAGATTCTGAACAGGTAAGGAACTGTAAAGATAGGAGGAAATTTTAGAAGTGGAAGCGACTGGCTATATAGAACTGACGATTGTATTTGTCACGTTAGTGTTCAGCGTAATCAGCATTGTGGGAAGTCTGGTTTTAAGGCTGCATTATCACAAGAAAATTGATCTGGAATATCTGGGCTGGGGCATTTTGCTTAGTGCTGTCTGGAATATTACAAATTCCCAGACGGGACAGGCATTGTTTCAGAACTCGCAGGCATTGCCAGACATTTCTGCTTTCGTAATGCTTTTGATGCCGCTGCCCTTTTTGCTTTATATGGATGAAGTGCAGAAAGGGAGATATCATAAATGGTATAGGGCAGCAGAGATTTTTTTAGTGGTTGAATATATCATATGTTTCGGAATGTGTTTTTTCCATTTATGTGATTTTTCGGATAGTCTTCTATTTATTCTGGTATGCTTTGTACTGTTTGTGCTGGTGATAGCCGGCACAATTATAGCAGATATATTTTGTGGGGATATTAGGGAATATGCTGTGGTAGCTGCGGGGATGGCAGGTGTGTGGATAGCGTCTTTTGCGAGGATTATTTCCTACATCCGCAGGGGAGGCGTAAAAAGCGATGCGGTTTTGCCGGCAGGGATGATCCTTCTTCTGTTGCTGGCAGCTGCCAATACCATCCACAAATTGGTAAATATGGAAAAAAACAAGAAGCAGGCGATTATGGCAAGCGAAGCGAAGGGCAGGTTTCTCGCTAATATGTCCCATGAGATCAGAACGCCTATCAACGCGGTTCTTGGCATGGATGCGATGATTCTCCGGGAATGTACAGATATGACAATCCGTGAATATGCGCTGGATATCCAGAATGCGGGACAAAGCCTTCTGGCATTGATTAATGACATTCTGGATTTGTCTAAAATAGAATCCGGCAAGCTGGAAATTCTTCCGGAGGAATATGATTTAAGCAGCCTGCTTCACGACATTATCAATATGATTACGATGAAGGCGAAGGACAAAGGGCTTACTGTGGAGCTGTCCGTTGACGAGGGCCTGCCTTCCAGATTCTGGGGTGATGATATCAGGCTCCGCCAGATTCTGGTAAATCTTATGAATAATGCGGTGAAGTATACAGAGAAGGGCAGCGTGACGTTAACAGTAACAGGCGCAGATAAGGGAAACGATAACAGCTTAAATCGTGGCACTTCCGATAGCCATGCACCATCAGGCGGCCCAGTTTATGCACTGGCTTTTCAGGTGAAGGATACTGGTATTGGCATACGGCAGGAAGATCTTGTGAAACTGTTCCAGGAATTCCAGCGGATTGAGGAAGAACGGAACCGGAATATTGAGGGGACCGGGCTGGGGATGAGTATTACAACACAGCTTCTGGAGTTGATGGGAAGTAAACTGGAGGTGGACAGCGTTTATGGGGAAGGTTCTACGTTCTCTTTTACGCTGGAGCAGAAAGTTATAGATGCAGAGCCTATAGGGAATCTTGGGGAGAGGATTAAAAAAAGGGCAACAGAGTATTCTTATCAGGCAGCATTTACCGCACCACAGGCACAGGTGCTGGTGGTGGATGATAATTCCGTAAACCGTAAGGTATTTGCAGGCCTGCTAAAAGAAACAAAAGTGATGGTAGATGAAGCTGCAGGCGGCATGGAGTGCATCAGGATGGCGGGGGAAAAGCAATATGATGTTATCTTTCTGGATCATATGATGCCTGATTTAGACGGAATTGAGACACTGCATAGAATCCGCGAAATGAAAGAGTGCCCGAATTATAATGCCCCAGTTATCGCACTGACAGCAAATGCAGTATCCGGCGCAAGGGAAATGTATCTGAAGGAGGGGTTTGACAGCTTTTTATCTAAGCCCATCATTCCGCATAAGTTAGAAAAAATGCTGATGCAGTTTCTCCCGGAGGATAAGATTACATATGAAAAGAGAACAGGTGATTCCCAGATGGGCATGCCTGGCAATGAGGGGGCTGGTTCAGGGCAGGCGGAGGAAAGCACTCAGATTGATGTGCTTCCACAGTTAGATGGAATTGACTGGGAGTATGCTTTGTTGCACTTGAAGGATATTGGAATTTTGAAGGATACCGTGGACAATTTCTACCGCTCAATGGATCAGGAAGCAGATGAACTGACGCAATTTTTCCAAATGCTGCAGGCAGCACAGGGAGAGCAGCAGAGGGAAGGGATGAAGCAATTTGAAGTTAAGGTGCATTCCATGAAAAGTGCCGCTGCCATGATTGGGGCGGTTTCACTGTCCGGTGTTGCAAGGATGTTAGAATATGCTGCAAAGGGTGGGGAGGAAGAAGTGATTCTGGCGGTGGCTCCTGTATTTCTCAGGGAATGGCGGAAAATGAAAGAGATATTAAAATCCTGTGTGGAAACTGCCGCAGAGGAGGCAGAAGCTGACAAACCTATGGCAGATTTTAATGTGCTGCTAAGTCAGATTCGGCAGATTGGTGATGCTATGCGGGACATGGATATTGACAGGGCAGATGAAATGGTAGTTCAGATACAGAAATTCAGATATCCCGAACTGCTTGCCCCGGTGGTTGAAAAGCTGGGCAATGCTGTAGCCAATATTGATGAAGGGCAGGCTGCCAGATTGATTGTGGAACTGGAACAAAAAATAGGGATTTTAGAGGAAATGGAGGAAAAATAGTATGAATGATGAGGGAAAAAAGAGGATAATGATTGTGGATGATTCTGCGGTGATGCTGCGCAGCATGAAAGGTATTCTGGATAGAACATACACGGTCTATCTGTCAACTTCCGGAAAACAGGCACTTCAAGCTATACCTGAGAAACAGCCGGATTTGGTTCTGCTGGATTATAAAATGCCGGAGATGGATGGTATAGCAGTTCTGGAGGCCATGCGGGCGGATGACAGTATGAAGGATATTCCGATTGTTTTTCTGACGAGCGTGGCGGACAGAAAGACAGTTGATTCTATTCTGCGGTTAAAGCCTGCGGGGTATATTTTAAAACCGCCGGATCAGAGTAAAGTGCTGGAAACAATTAAGGAGGCTTTGAGGAGGGCATGAGGTTTGCATATTGGAAAAGAAATCCTGCCCCCCTGCTGTGGGGATTAATATTATTAATCGTAAATAGCAGCAGTCAAAGCGATTATTGGAAGAAAGAGTCTATATAGGCTCTTTTTTTATATACTAGGAAAGTTCTCGGTGTGTGGTGGTCGCCAACAAGAATTTTCGTAGAAAATTCTTGTTAGGGCACAAGCGAAGTCTGTGCCCTTTTTTACTCTATAGGAAACTTCTCGTTTCCTATAGAGGGGGGATCAGACAACAAAAATGCCCATCTTAATTAGACAGGCATAGCAAACAGATGATATGGAGTTAGAAGATATAAAAACCTTCTTTTCCAAAATCATCATCAAGGTCATCATCCTCATGAAGGAAATAATCCATATCCAAAAGATCATTATCGCTCATATCCCGGATATCTTTTGGGGCCATTCCTTCTGGTGGATTTTGAGTATACTGTTGTCTGAGTTTCTCGATGAGTTCTTTTTCCATAGTGCTGTTTTCCTCCGTTTTTGGTTTTAGTATACCACAGTGGAGGAAGACTGTGGGCAGGTGTGCTAGGTTGGGTGGTATTTTTGCATAACCTTTCTGTACATTTCATCGAGAGGGACTCGTTGGTGGTTATGGTAGATTTCCAGCAGTTCCATTTTGGTCTTACAGCAGGGACATTGGAGCGGATCATAACCAAAAGACAGGGCGATACATTCCCGCCATCGGTTTAAGGACAGCAGAAATTTACGTTTGTTTTTATGGATGGCAAAGTTGAACCTGTACTGTTCAATATGTTTTCTGGCATAGATGCCATAATAGCGGATCTGTTTGAAATGTTTTTCCGGGATGTGCTGGACCAGCCGGTTGATGAAGTCCATGACAGGCAGGGTCTCTTCCACGTATTTATCATCTTCATGGCGGTTGTAATGAAAGGTAACCGTATCATTTTCGGTATCATATTGATCAATACGGGAAGTGGCAATGACTGGCCTTCCGAGATAGCGGCCAATGTATTTGATAACCTGCCTGGGGTCGCAGCGGTTAGGCTTTGCATGGACGTAGAATCCGTTTTTATGGTTATGGTAAATGGAGGAAACGACTTTCTTAAAAGAAGCAGGGAGTTTTTTCTTTAATTCGTTTAGCAGCGCAGTTTGGAAGGCATTGCGTAAAAAAACATAGTTAAAGTGTGTTTTGCCACGCCAGAGACCGCTTTTGCCAATACCGCCTTCAGACAGAAGGCAGTGGATATGGGGATTCCATTTCAGGTCCCTGCCAAAAGTGTGAAGGACAAGGATAAAACCGGGTGTAAAAAGTTCGGATTTATTATCTTTGTGGAACATGTGGAGGATGACGCTTCTGACAGCAGAAAAAAGACAGTTCAGAAGGGAACGGTCCTGTAAAAAATAGGTGCGGAGTTCTTCGGCAATGGTAAAGACAAGGTGCCTGTGTTTTACATGAATGATTTTGAAGGACATGGAGGTGGTACGGTCAATGGAGTATTTATTGCCACAAGTGGGACAAAAGCGGCTTTTGCAACGGAAAGGAACAAACTTTAGGTTGCCGCACCTGGTACAGCCATACATGGCACCGCCATAGGAAGGGTCACCACAATGAACCATCCGGTCTATGTTATCCATAACAGACGGACGGGGATGGGTAGTATATTTAATTTCTTCATAATGGTCAATGATGATTTTTTGCAGTATATTCATAAGACTATTATGAGGGAAAATGAAACAAAAAGAAACCCCTAAATCCCCCATGAGTGGGGGCAAGGGGGCTGAAGTGTCGAAGACACTTTTTTATTTACCTACATGATATGATGCTGGGGTCAAAACATAGAGTTTTCTATGGCTGAATCCTTGTAAGAACCTTGAAAATTTAATATTTCACAGT
>RAYF01000042.1 GCA_003611745.1 bacterium D16-36
ATATCCATCAAAGCCCTGCAAGACAGAGTTCCTCTGGAAAGCCGTTGTTGTCTGGCGGCATATCTTGTCCTTCTTTTCAGGCGTACTATACTCTGTGAAGGCAAAAACAGAAACACAGCCGGACGCAGGCACATTGAAAAATGACGGATAACAGGGAGTTATCGTTAAATAAATATCGGCTGTAAATGGTGACATATTGATTTGGGGCAGTAATGAATATATATACTGAAAATTAATTTCCTTGGTTCTATTTTGGGGGTGGGACAGAATATAGATAAGATAGTGATGGGCAAATATATCGTTAATGAACAAGACAGGAGGATTGGTTAGCTATGAATCAGTATGAACGGATTGTGTCCTACATATACCAGTATCATGGAGAGGAAAAGGGGGCAAATGTAGGATATGCAAAAGTAGAGAAGCGGGGGAAGCAGTGCAGGATTTCTGTGCAGATGAGGGCAGTATCTATCAGGGAGGTTCCCAGAGTGTATTTCTATAAACAGATGAGTGACAGGATACAGACGATTCCGGCTGGGCAGATGATGTTTCGCGGGAACAGCTTTTTATGGAAGGAGAGCTGCGATGCGGATAAGCTGTTCGGTTCGGATTGGAGTTTGGAAGATGCGGATGGCATATTTATTGATGGGGCGGATATGGTTTATTTTGCCACAACATGGAAAAACGATTATTTCCACCGCGGGAGATGGAATGAAAAATCTGCAGTTATAGAAGAAATTGATACAGAGAGGGAGGAGGATAATAATACAGAAGAAGAGGTTCCGTCAGAGGCAGAGGACGATAAGGAAGAGGGGGAGGTGCAGGAAATAGAGGCAAGCATGGATGATGCCGTAGCAAGAGAGGGTGCTGGGACAGAACCATCAGGCATGGCAGCAGAAGCCACCAAACAGCCGGAAGAGCAGTCGTCTGGCGTACCTGTGCGGGATGCCGCCCAGAGCGGATATATGGACAGTTCAGGAACAGAAGGGGGTCTGCAGGAGAAGGAGCAGGGCGGCAATGTGGCAGGAGAGGACCTGCAGATGCAGTCAATCTGCGGTGTATGCCCGTTTAAGAGAAAATCCTTTGATTATGGGAAAAAAATTCTTATGACTTTTCCGTCTATGAAACCTTTTGAAAATGGCGTTGCAAAAGCATGTGTCCGTATGGAGCTGCAGGATATAGGCTGCCTGCCGATTGCCTCATGGTCACTTTCCGGCAACCGTTTCCTGCTCCATGGGTACTACTGCTACCGCCACCTGCTGTTTGCGCAGCTGCTGAACGGTAAGTATGTACTGGGAGTTCCCGGAATCTACAGTGAGAAAGAGCGGAGAAATGCTGTTAAATTCGGATTTTCGGATTTTCAATCCATTGGAGACTTCGGGATGCAGCAAGGCGTCTTTGGCTATTGGTTTTTGGAGCTTCCGGAAGGGCATCTTTCTTGAGATAAGAAAAAATCAGGTGGTCTGTCCATTTGCCATGAATTTCTGCATATTTCTGCAGATATCCTTCTTCTTGAAAGCCGAGTCTGGTTAAAAGCCTGATGGACGGGGCATTGTCGGGCTGAACATACGCTTCGATACGGTGCAGGTTTATTTCCTGCATCACCATAGGGATAAGGGCAGCGAGGGCCTCGAGCATATATCCTTTGTGGCAGGAGTATTCACCGAGTTTGTAGCCTAGCATACATTTTCGGAAAGCACCCAGCAGGATATTGCTAAAGCAGATGCAGCCGATTGGGAAATCAGAATTTTCCTTGCAGAATATCCAGTAACGGAAGTAGGAAAGCCGGAGAAAGGCATCGTACTCACACCGCAGGTTGCAGTAGTGGAAATCATTGGTGTAGAAATTGCCGGGGCGGTTTGGTTCAAAAGGTTCGAGGAACTTTCTGTTATCCTGATAAAATTTATTGACCAACGGTGCGCATTCCGGCGTAAGTATTCTTAAAATCAGGCGGTTGGTATGATATATAAACTGCATAAATTTCTGCCTCCAGACATTACTAAAGAAAATACGGCTTGCGTTTCCAAAATAATTTCGTTACACTTATTACATTATACAGCAAAATATAGAAAAAGAGTATAGCATTTTTGCGTCATAATTATTATTACTACGTCGATATTTAACCGCTGTAGTAATATATGCGCTGTGCCGGTTACCGTGCATATTTCTGGAGGCAGAGAGGAAGAAGGATTTTGATGGATGAGAGATGTGAATGGACAAGGGATGATATAAAATATATGAAAGAGGCAG
The DNA here is from genome assembly GCA_003611745.1 of bacterium D16-36. Classification (GTDB taxonomy): domain Bacteria; phylum Bacillota; class Clostridia; order Lachnospirales; family Lachnospiraceae; genus Butyribacter. Next base: position 2,248 of record RAYF01000042.1, read on the forward strand.
TCCGTCAGGCAAAAAAAGCGGGGAGTAAAGAGGAAGTACCGATTGGCTGCGTGATAGTTCATGAGGATAAGATTATTGCAAGAGGGTATAATAAGAGAAATATGCAGGGAAGTACACTGGCGCATGCGGAGCTTCTGGCAATCGGCAAGGCAAGCCGTAAGCTAGGCGACTGGCGTCTGGAAGGCTGTACAATGTATGTAACACTGGAACCGTGTCCTATGTGTGCCGGGGCTATCGTCCAGGCAAGGATTCCCAAAGTTGTGATCGGTGCTATGAACCCAAAAGCCGGTTGCGCCGGAAGCATTTTAAATATCTTGGAAGAGAGACGGTTTAACCATCAGGCGCAGATATATATAGGGCTTTTGGAGGAAGAGTGCCAGAATCTGATGAAGGACTTTTTTCGCCATCTGAGAAAGAAGAAGAAGGCTTGACACGGTGAAAGACAAAGGATATAATTAAGAAATATCCGTGCTAGCCGGGGAGTTAGCGGTGCCCTGTACCTGCAATCCGCTATAGCAGGGGTGATGTTCTGTTTCGGAGTTATTATCGGCAAAGCTGCCCAATGTATGAGGTGTTGACGTTTTGGTCTTGCGCAATGGAAACTCATGAACCGTGTCAGGAGGGGAACCTAGCAGCACTAAGTGAGACCTTTCGTGTGCCGCAAGGTTGCCGGAGCCGAGCTGTCAGCGTTGGTAACGTTTGGGGTGATTTCTTCAACACAGAGCGCACGGGTTATTATATATAAAAGTATTGTAGAAAAAGAAATTGGTTGTGTATACATTTGTTTTGCCTTGACAGGCCAGCAGCAGGAAGAGGGAGCAGCGGCACAATATGGCTGCAGGTGTCAGATTTTAAGATAGAGTTAGCTGGAGGAAACCAAGTGAAAGCAGAATTGAAGAAGAACAGTGTAAATCAGATCATAAAGGGAACAAATATCTTTGAAGAAGGAGATGAAGTAACGGAAATAGGGCTGGTTGTCAAGGGCAGGGTGCGTGTCCATGCAGAGGGGATTAATCTGGTTGTAGGTTCTGGGAACTTTCTTGGGCTTTGCGATTTGACTGACAAGGTACACCATGTTACATATACGGCTGAGATTAATTCGGTAGTTTATGCTTTTCCATCTACTACGCTCAATGCGACCATTCTTGCATTGATGAAAGTAAATAAAGATTATGCGCCTCTGATGGTTTCCACTTTGAGCAAATATATACGTGAGTTATCGAAAGTATTAGATGAATTGAAAGAAAATTCCGGCACAATCCTGCAGTTTATGCGGGATGCCTATCAGTCTTACCTTGATATCGGAAAAAAGACTGGTGCTGTTGCAAATACGCTGCGCCTTGTGGAAGGGCTGGGAGAGTGTGAAACAGAAGAAGCAGCTATTTTAAATGTTACAGATTATTATAAAGCCTGCGCAGAGCTGCCGGCAGAGGTGCAGAAGGCGTATTTTGGGACGAACGCAGTCATTACTTCCAGACATATTCTGGAGCAGGTAAGGCTGGTCAATGCGATGTTGATTCGGTGCAGGACTTATGCGGGCTATTTAAAGGAAATGGCACAGCCGTTAATTCTTGACAGCAGAAGCCTTTACCACAGTATATTGAAGCAGGCAACCATGCTGCAGTATGCAGGAGGGGATGTTTCACAGGCTACTTCCCTGTTTGATGATGTCATTGACCGCATTAATTCTCTGGAGAATCTGCTTGAAGACAAAGCTGATATTGATTTGGAGATAGACCATAAATTTATGGAGGAGGCATATTTTAATCTGCTTAATGGAACCTCGGCGACAGACGCAGAGGGGAATCCTGTGATGCAGGAAGATGCTTCTGTAGATATTGATGAACTTAGGGATGCTTTGGAGCAGATTATAGAATTTGGGGAGATTGAGGAGGAAATTGCGGAGAATCTTCGCAGGGATATTGATGATTTTATTGCCCTGCCTGATAAATTCTCTACGGACGAGGATGTCAGAAAACTCAGGAGAAGCATTATTAAGGTTTACTACGATATATATAAAAAGATATTCTTAAAAGATTACCATTCCGCAGAAAAGACGCCGGTTGTTATTGATTTGTTCCTGCGTTATGGTTTTTTAAGCGAGCGTCTGGTATCGGAGGATATTCAGCGGGATCTTGTTTCGCTGGACACTACGCATTCGGGAACCGGGTTATGTCCCGTGTATGACATGAAAGAGTGGCTTACGCTGATTCTTGCAGGGGAAAAAGAACCCTCCAAGAGCGAATTTGATTTGGATTATGATGCGAACCTCCGCGAAATGAGAAAGACAGGCCAGATAACAGCAGAACAGCAGCAGCAGCTGTCAAGGGATTTGGATGCTAAGTTTGATTATGAGATCCAGAATCTGTTCCGCTGTAACCATCGTATTTTGTTTGGGCAGATTTCTGCGTTTGTTCCGTTTCTGTTTACGGAGGGATGTGCTAACTCTATCAGTCGCAGCTTTTTATCCAAGGATAAGATTAATGCCGCTGTACAGCGCCTGCTGCACATTGACTATTCCGTGTTCTACCGCGAAAGCCTTTATGCGAAAGAGGGGAGCACATTTGCGAAAGAGTATGTTCAGGAGGAGGTATTTCCGGATATTCTTGTCCTTCCATGTTATGGGAGCAAGAGTGTTATGTGGCAGGAACTGAGTGGACGCCGCAGAAACTCCAAAGGGAGATTTTTGTTCCCGATTTTTATGGAAGGGGAACTGGATGCCGAGATGGTGAGAATGTTCGGCCGTTTTCGCTGGGAACTTTGCAGGACGATACAGGGGGCTTCGTGGAACAATATCCAGCTTAAGTCCCTCACAAGTGAGTACTGTGATTTTGTGCAGTTTTACCGTAAGAACAGAGAATTGTCCGATGACAAGAAGGACAAGCTTAAGCTGCAAATTCAGAAATGCCGTAATAATACACGCGAGGTGTTTGTAATAGACTATGAGAATTGGATTAAGCACGAGGCACATGGCGGGCTGGTATTAAGTAAGCCGGTAAGGGAAATTCTTGCTTCTTACTGTCCATTTACCAAGGAAATGCGTGAGAAGATAAGCGAGCAGCCGATGTTCCGTGATGCGATGGCGAAATTCAACAGGGAAAGAGCGAAGAAGGCCAAAGAGTATGATTTGAAATTCAGGGTATGGGAGAAAGATGGACTTGAGATTCCAGAGGAAGTAGTAAAAACGAAAGAGTTTTATACAGAATACTAGAGCGTGTTTGAAAATTCATTCTCACAATCTGCGTCCCCCACTTTGCGCTAGATTTGCCCCCAATTTAGTCAATGTAGCCCGCTACACCTCCTAAATTTGGAACAAATCTCCCACAAAGTGTGAAACACATCTTGTAAAAAGCAATTTTCAAACACGCTCTAGTATAACTCGCTTTAATTAACCCTGCTGGTATATCTGGAAATGTGTTAAGGTTATGGTTTACAGATAGAATGACGGCGGTATCGAAGTGGTTCGGTATTGCCGTTTCTTTTGTTATACTATATTACTAATAAGGAGAGATGAGAGATGACGAACACAATGACTTTGAAAACAATGGAGAAGCCGCGCCTGTCAGTAAAGGTGCAGACGTTGGCAACAATCGCTGCGATTATGGGTGCTGTTGCTGTCCCGCAGATTTTTCATGTACTGGGGGCGGTTTTGGGGTTAGGAACGGGACTTGGTGAATCCTTTCTGCCAATGCACTTGCCGATTCTGCTGGTCGGGCTTCTGGCGGGACCTTATGCCGGTGCGGTAGCAGGGATGTTTGGGCCGCTTGTGAGTTTTGCCTTTTCCGGGATGCCGGGAATTGCCATGCTGCCATTTATGATGTTGGAATTATGTGTGTATGGGCTGGCGGCAGGGCTGCTCAGGACTGTAAAACTGCCTGTTATTTTGAAAGTGCTGATTGCCCAGACAGCAGGGCGTGCCATCCGGGCAGCCGCTGTTTTGTTTGCTGTTTACGGGCTGGGAAGTGACAGTGTTGCCGTGGCGTCTATTTGGATGAGTATCGGTGCAGGTATTTGTGGCATTGTACTGCAGTGGATGCTGTTGCCGATGATTGTGCATTTTGTGGAGCGTATGGCAGATGAAGAATTGTGATTTAGAAAGGGCAAGAGAAATATTTGACTCCGGTGATTATACCTGTGTCCTGTGCAAAGGTGAGGTGACACTCACCAGCACAGAACGTGGGGTAAAACCGCTCCTTAACTGGCTGGATGGTGAGAATGTTTTAAAGGGGTTCTCTGCCGCAGATAAGGTGGTTGGCAGAGCTGCTGCGTTCCTGTATATCCTGATGGAAGTAAAAGAGGTGTATGCCGGCGTGATGAGCGAAGGTGCGGCAGATGTGTTTGCAAAATACGGAATCCAGTTTGGCTATGGTGTTTTGGCAAAGGAAATCATTAACCGTAAGGGAGATGGTATCTGCCCGATGGAACAGGCAGTAACCGGGATTGATGTTCCGGAACAGGCATTGGTGGCGGTCAGGGAGAGGTGCAGGAAGTTAAATATAACTTGAATTTACTGGATTCGGTCTTTATACTCCTTCTGCATCAGGGGGCGGCTGGAGCGGCCTGGGCAACGATTATCGGAAATTTTTTCGCAGTGCTGTATTATGTAGCTGTATTTTTGAAAGGGAGGACATCTCTTTCTATTGCGCCCCATGATTTTAAGCCCAGTGCAAGGATTTTTAGGGAGGTGTTAAAGATAGGACTGCCAAATTCTATCTCACAGATTATTATGAGTTTTTCTAATATACTCCTGAATAATCTGGCTGTGGGATATGGCGATTATGTGATTTCGGCATATGGGGTTGCTGGGAAACTGATTAATATGGTATTTATGATTACGGTGGGGTATGTCTCAGGGTATATGCTTTTTGCCAGGGATAATTATGGTTTGACATTCGGTGTTTAAGCAGAAAGTAAAGGAGTTGATGGACATGGATGCTGCGATTTATAAGGCTAACGAAAAAATGACATTTCTTGCCAATGATAAGGAAGTGCTCCGGCTGTATAATATGCGTGAGATGGCACAAATTGATTACAATAGCGGAATGAAAGAGGCGAAAGATGAGGGCATAATAGAGGGTAAAATAGAAATAGCCCGAAATCTTTTGGAAATGAACATGCCTCATGGTCAAATTGCGAAAGCAACAGGTTTAACTCTTGAAGAAATCAGTAACTTATGTGATTAACGGAATATGGTGATAAGAAAGGCGGATATCTCAGACAATGGGGTATCTGCCTTTTGGTTTTCTCATATTTTTCTTATTTATTCTCGCGTACGCAACGAGCCAAACGCAAGCTTGCTTGCACTTGGCGACTGCGCGCGGGTCAAATACCCCGTAGCTTGCTGCGGGGTATTTGACTTGAGATATTTGTTAAACTTGACAAATTTCGAAATTACTGTATAATACAGTAATGGATAATACAACTATGGAGGTGAATTATGTCTACGATTGATTTAATTATTTTAGGCTCATTATGCCAAAGCCCTAAAAGTGCGTATGACCTACAAAAGCAGATTGAGTCCCGAAACTTGTCAAGGTGGGTAAAAATTGGTTCGTTTACTGTTTACAAGAAAGTGGTTCAATACGAAAACAAAGGATATGTTGTTAGTGAAACTGTTAAGAATGGCAATATGCCTGAAAAAACAATGTATACAATAACGCCAGAGGGAAAAGAAATTTTTAAAGAACTGATAACTAAATTTTCTTTAGCTGAAACAAGGGTATTCTTAGATTTTAATGCAGTTATCGTGAATATGGCTTTGCTTGACGAAAGTTCTGCTAATGAGTGTATAGCAAATATTAAAAACAGTATTCAATCTACTAAAATGCAGATTGCAGAACAACTACCCTTGCATAAGGATATTCCATTATTTGGGCGGACTATACTGGAACAACAATTTTTGCTATTAGAAACACTGGAGAAATGGGAAGAAAATTTTGAAAAAGAGTTGGAGAAAGAGAGGGAAGAAAAATGAATATGATGTATTTTATTTTTTTAAATTTGGTGATTTATCTACCATTTCACTTATTTGAGGAAGCTATTGGTGATTTTCCTAAATGGATGTATGAGCATAAATGGCTGCCCTATCATATGACGCATGGACACTGGATGGCGAACAATTTGTTTATTTATTATCCGATGCTTCTTGTATCAGTTTTTCTATTTGTGTTTATTGATCAATTCGTCTGTTTCGGAGTGGCAATTTTTATATGGGGAATCATAAATTTTGGCGACCATTTTTTCTATACAATCAAAGATAGAAAAATCTCTCCGGGGTTAATAACTGGAACACTTTTTCTTGTTAATTCAATTTTGGGATTAAGAAATTATTATTTATCAGATTTCTTTTCTGTATATCAGTTAATCATAGGAGTTTTGATTGGTGGTTTGTTATTTGGTTTGCCTATGGGATTATGTGTTGTTTTATATAAGTTTTTTGACTTCTAGAGCGGATATCCGCTCTAGCTCCATCCGCCGTCTAAAATGATTACCTGCCCAGTCAGGTAGTCATTTTCTTTATTGATACTATATGCAAGCTCTGCCACTTCTTCCGCTGTGCCCATTCTTCCGGCAGGAATTTCATTAAACAGGGCATTCAGTTCTTCTATTGTTAAGAAGTCATTCATTTCCGTATTGATAATGCCACAGGCGATTGCGTTCACCTGAATATTGCTTGGCGCAAGTTCCTTTGCAAGTGCCTTTGTAAAGGAATTGATGCCGCCCTTTGTGGCAGAATAGGCAACTTCCATAGACGCTCCTGTCACTCCCCACACAGAAGAAATCGACAGAATTTTTCCCTGCTTTTTGGGCAGCATCATCTGGATTGCCAGCTTGCTGCAGTAAAAGACGGAGCTTAGGTTGGCAGAAAGAATATTATCCCATTCTTCTGGGTGCATATCCTGCAATAGGCCGATATGCGAAACACCTGCATTATTAATAAGGATGTCCAGACGGCCGTATTCATTTTCTACTTGTTCAAAGAAAGCAGCGGCGTTCTTATAAATGCCTATATCGCCTGTAAATGTGATGCATCTGACGGAGAATGCTTCGATTTCACGCCTGACTGCTAGCAGTTCTTTTTCTCTGGAACGGCAGCATATAGCAGTATCGTAGCCCTTTTTTGCATATTTTAGTGCGATGGCTTTCCCGATGCCGCGGGATGCGCCTGTAACAACAACAACTTTTCTGGACATAATAATCTCCATTCCGCCGCCATTAAGTTGGCGGCATAAATAGTATAGCGGACAGAGCCACTTTAGAAAAGGTTTTTTGGGGTACATTTTCAGCATAGTATACCATAAGTATGCTCAGGGAATGACATTTTAAGAAATATTTAAGATTTTTGTCATATAATCACGAAAAAACACGAATATGGGAAACTTTACATGAAATCCATTTTTTGGTATAATAAACCCTATGTTTTAGAAGAGTATCCGGTTTGAGTGAAAGAAAGGTATCATTAATAATGAAGAAGAAAAAAAATATAGTTAAATTATTTTTTGTTAGTTTATTAAAGTCTTTGCTCTGTATTGCTGTTGTAATAGGGGTTGGTTTTGCAAGCTATAAAATATCTTATATGATTTTGTCGAATGGAGAGGGGGCTGTTGAAACGGATTCGGACAGCCTGAAGGATATTATTAATGACGCAACGACAGACGAGATTTCTAGGAATCTTATCTATGTGTCGAATGATAAGAATAAGGTGACAAAGGTTATGCTGGAAATCTGCAACACCAAGACAAACAATATGGACTACGTTACGATTCCGGTTAAGACAAATTATACCATTCCTTCTGTCATGTACCGGAAGTTATGTCAGGTGAATCAGGAGATTCCCCAGGTTATCCGTGTTTCGGATTTAAAGCAGTATTTCGAGGACGAGAGCGATGCCTATGGATATGGTGTCCTCATATTTGAGAAGATGCTTGGGACAGACATCAGTTATTATACGGCGATCAGCCAGGAGACATATGATAACCACTATACACAGCAGAGTGTCAAGGTTGCATATAAGACAAAAAGTGCCTTTAATAATACACCGGGACCAGATGGGACGATACCAAGTTCTAACACGACATTAAGGGTCAAGATGAAAATTTCTGTTTTAAGTGATTCGTATAAAAGACAGCTTGAGGATTTGAATCACGACCAGACAAAGATTGCAGATTTTATTAAAGATCAATATGAGAGAGTTGTTTCGAATCTAACGGTATATAATAAGATTGGGTATCTGGAAGCTTATCAGAAAATGGATGTAACGAAATACCATTATTGGGGGATTCCGGGGACTTATACCGATAAGATTTTTGAAGTGGATACAAAAGCGGCTAAAAAGGCATTAAAGCAGCTTTTGGAGAACACGGAGGCATATACAGATGTACAGGCTTTTACGGGGCTGAATATGATTTCGGCTTCAGGCTCCCCTTCTCAGGAGGCAGCCGGGCCGGATGATAATTCAGACAAGCCGGATGCAGCCTCCAGTTCAAAAGGTTTAAAGATTTATGTGCGAAACGGCAGTCAGATTGCCGGCTTGGCGTCCTCTACCAAGGCAAAACTGGAAGAGGCAGGTTATACGGTTCCTAAGGTGGGGAATTATACAGCAGAGACATTGACGACAACAAGAATTGTGGTAAGTAAGAAGGGGCAGGGTGAGGATTTAAAGGAGTATTTCAACAATCCGGAACTGGTCACAGGTGAGGTAACCAGTGGGTATGATATTGAAATCATTCTTGGAACAATAGATGCAAATTAGTGAATTGATAGGATGGAACGATGCAGGCTTCGGTTAAAATTATGGATATTGACGTGCATATGTTATCAAATGACGTCTTTATAGAGAAGATAAATGAATATCTGTTAGAAGAAAAGCTGCAAGTGATATTTTTTGCTTCAACGGAGCTTTTAGACAGGGCTGTAGCCGATGAAGAGTACCGGAAATTAGTAGATATGGCGGAGTTATTCCTGCCCGGTGAGGAGGCACTGTTAAGTGCGCACCATGCTGACGTGCTGAAGGCCGGAGATATGGTGGTAAGCTGCAGAAGTTTCGGCATGGTATTAGAAAAACTGAAAAAGGAAGACTGTTCGGTCTATATCGTTTCTAATAGTGCAAAAGATGTAGAGGTACTGACGGGATACTGCAAGAGGATGCAGCCGGAGCTTAGAATTATCGGATCCTGCACATATGATGAGGACATGGATGATCAGGCGGTTGTCAATGAGATAAATAGCCATATTCCAGATATACTGGTGGTCGATTTGAAGACCGGCGTGCAGGAAAAATGGATTATGGCACATGCTTCCCTGCTTAATGCGAAGATTTGTATTGCGATTGGCGGAGTGGCCAATCTTATACTGGCACAGGAGAAGAAAACGCCTGTCTGGGTCCAGAAACTGCATCTGGACGGCCTATACCATAAACTGATTAGGGAACAATCTGTAAAGAAAGGTTTTAAAGCGCGTATATTTCGAAAGAAAGTTGTACAATATAATAGTCAGATAGAAGAACAGAAACAAAAAGATGATAACTGATAGCTATCATCTTTTTGTATTATAGGAGTACCCCCACAGGTGTGGAGGTCAAATATTGCCAGTATATTTATGAATAAGGAGAGCGCGTATGGGGAAAGTTATATGGAAGATAGCTAAAATCATGTGTGGGACTTTTCTTATGGCAATGGCGGTTAATTTTGTTTATGAGCCGATGCGTATGGTGACTGGCGGGATTTCCGGACTGGCAATCGCTGTAAAGTCCATGACGGGTGGATATGTCTCTGGCGGCATCCCGGTCTGGCTGACAAATATTTCCGTGAATATTCCTATATTCATCTGGGGATACTTTAGAAAAGGAAAAGATTTTCTGGGATGCACATTTTTTGCCAATATCTGTTTTACAGTTTTTTTAATGCTACTTCCGGTAACGGCAATCGAGCAGAAGGATTACTTTCTGTCAGCAGTTATAGGAGGCGGACTGACAGGTGTCGGCCTGGGGCTTGTTTTTGCCGCGGGATATTCCACAGGGGGAACAGATTTGTTGAGCAGTATCCTGCATAGTTATTTTAAATCCTTTTCCGTGGCAGGCATCCTATTCGTTCTGGATGCAGTGATAATACTGGCAGGGGCGCTGACATTCGGCATTTATGCCACAGTGTACGCGGTTCTTGCGGTTTCTTTAACTACATGGATTATGGATAACATTCTTTCAGGGTTAAAGGTAGGGAAACAGATATGGATTATCTCAGAGAAATATCAGGAAATCAGTTCAGAGATAATAGGGCAGATGGGCCGAGGCGTGACTTGCCTTGCAGGGAAGGGCATGTACAGCGGCGGTTCCAAAAAAGTTCTTCTCTGTGTCGTCGGGAAGCGGCAGATTCTTTCTGTTGTGCAGATTGTCCGAGGGTATGACCCCACTGCGTTTGTCATTATTCAGGATGCAAGGGAAGTCATGGGAGAGGGATTTGGCAAAATGGATTTTTGACACACAGAGTGATTTTGGGCAAAACAGACAGTATTTTGCTGATTTTTTGGCAGGATTTACTGCGTTTTGAACGAAAAAAAATAAAAATATACGCTTTGCACAAAACAAGAATTATTTCTTTGGCTAATTGTGCTATGGTCAAGTCATGAAGTATAGTGTATTATATCTAATAGGTTGAGTGTGGCGGCAGTTACACAGAAAATTAAAATAACATTTTGTATATAGGAGGATACATAATATGGCAAGTTTATCATTAAAAAACATTTGTAAGACTTATCCAAACGGATTTCAGGCGGTGAAGAATTTTAATCTTGAGATTGCAGACAAGGAGTTTATCATCTTTGTAGGCCCATCTGGTTGTGGAAAGTCAACAACACTTCGTATGGTTGCCGGTTTGGAGGAAATTTCCGAGGGAGAGCTGTGGATTGGCAACAATTTAGTAAATGATGTGGAGCCAAAGGACAGAGATATCGCGATGGTTTTCCAGAACTATGCTCTGTATCCGCATATGACAGTTTATGATAATATGGCATTTGGCCTTAAGCTGAGAAAGACACCGAAGGACAAAATTGACAGATTAGTTCATGAGGCTGCCAAGATTCTTGATATTGAAGCTTTGTTAGACCGTAAGCCAAAGGCTTTATCAGGTGGTCAGAGACAGCGTGTGGCAATGGGCCGTGCAATCGTTCGTAACCCTAAGGTATTCCTTATGGATGAGCCTTTATCAAACCTTGATGCAAAACTTCGTGTACAGATGCGTATCGAGATTTCTAAGATTCACCAGAGTCTGGAAGCTACAATCATCTACGTAACACATGACCAGACAGAGGCTCTTACGCTTGGTACCCGTATCGTTGTTATGAAAGACGGTGTTATGCAGCAGGTTGCTTCACCTCTTGACCTGTATACAAAACCTTGCAATATGTTTGTTGCCGGATTTATTGGTTCTCCTCAGATGAATTTCATTAACTGCAAGGCAGTTCAGAGCGGAAATGATGTAAACCTTGAGTTTGGTTCATATTCAATCAAACTTCCGGAAGCTAAAGCTGAGAAGGTTATTCAGGGCGGCTTTATAGGAAAAGAAGTTGTTTTAGGTATTCGTCCGGAAGATATTAAGGATGATGAGGACTTTATCAGCAAGGGAACAGATAACGTGCTGGAGGCAACTGTAAGAGTATACGAAATGCTTGGTGCAGAGGTATTCTTATATCTTACTGTGGAAGGACATGATAAGGATGTCACAATCCGTGTAAATCCACGTACTACAGCCCGTCCTGGCGATACAATTAAGATTGCGCTTGATGTTAATAAGATTCATGTATTTGACAAAGAGACAGAGGTTACAATTACAAACTAGAAAATATTGTTTCCCAAATCAATATAGAGCGTTTATGGAAAAGAGGGTGCAGTGATGCATCCTCTTTTTCTGAGGATAAATTTACGGGAGTGTTTGTATACAGCTTGGAACAAATGGTAACAATATTGTTACTTTATACCTATTTTTTCATGAAATTTGTATTTACATTTGTGTAATTTGATGATAAAATCATATTATATGGGTATTTTTGAATATGTTTGCTAAACCTTTCTTATCATATCATAAGGGGGAATATTGGGCGCCTGTGTGGAAAATACAGTTTCACATATGGTATTCGTGTTAACGCGCACCAGACACGGATTAGGGAGATTTGCCTTTTGGGCAAAGTCATCCTAGAAAGGCATACAGCAAAAAATGTGCGCAGAAATGGGGATATAGATATGATTTCAAACCAAGTGTTACAGACAACAATTGATGGTTTAAAAAATATTACACGCATTGATATTTGTGTGATGGACATCGAGGGAAAAGCGCTTGCAACTACGATTAATAATATTGAAGAGTATGAGGAAGCGGTTATGGCTTTTGTGGATTCCCCGGCGGACAGTCAGGTGCTGCAGGGATATCAGTTTTTCAAAGTCTTTGATGAACATCAATTGGAATATGTTCTTCTTGCAAAGGGTGACAGTGATGATGTATATATGGTAGGGAAACTGGCAGCATTCCAGATACGGAATCTTCTGGTTGCATATAAAGAGAGGTATGATAAAGATAATTTTATCAAAAATCTTTTGCTGGATAACCTGCTGCTGGTGGATATCTACAACCGTGCCAAAAAGCTTCATATTGAGACAAGCGTAAAGCGTGTTGTTTTTCTGATTGAGACGAAGAATGAGAAAGATGTCAGTGCTTTGGAGACAGTGAAGGGGCTTTTTGCCGGTAAAAAGAAAGATTTTATTACACAGGTAGATGAAAAAAATATTATTCTGGTAAGGGAAGTCGCAGAGAATGAAAGTTATGAGGATATGGAGAAGACCGCGAAGGTAATTCTCGATATGTTGAATACAGAAGCGATGACTATGGTTCACGTGGCATATGGTACGATTGTGCAGGAGATTAAGGATGTCTCCCGTTCATATAAAGAAGCGAAGATGGCACTGGATGTAGGGAAAATCTTTTACAGTGACAGGAATGTAATTGCTTACAGCAGCCTTGGGATAGGCAGGCTGATATATCAATTGCCGATGCCTCTTTGTAAAATGTTTATTAAGGAAATTTTTGGTTCTAAATCCCCGGATGATTTTGACGAAGAGACAATTGCCACAATCAATAAGTTTTTTGAGAATAGTTTAAATGTGTCGGAGACATCCAGACAGCTTTATATACACCGCAATACGCTGGTGTACCGTCTGGACAAACTGCAGAAGAGCACAAATTTGGATTTGAGGGTTTTTGACGATGCTATTACCTTTAAAATTGCGCTGATGGTTGTAAAGTATATGAAGTATATGGAGAATTTTGAGTATTAAAGAAAATAGTAACAGTATTGTCGCAGAGAATCTCCCATGTGGGATTCTCTGCTGCTTTTTGGTCTGGCAGGAAAGTATTTGGATTGATACTTCGGCAAAAAGGAAAGTTTTTTGGCCGGATTTGTTGTAAACTGCCTTTCATATTGCAGTTGGAGATGGGGAGAAATGAGACAGGAAAATGAATTAATTCGTCTGGATAATGTAAAGGTAACTTATCCGGCAGGGACAGAGGCACTGAAGGATATTAATCTGTCTGTGCAGAAGGGCGAATTTATGTTTGTGGTGGGGAGCAGCGGTTCAGGGAAATCTACATTCATAAAGACATTATTAGGGGAGGTCAAGGCAGCTTCCGGCAGGCTTTTGGTAGCAAAACATGATCTGGGCAGGATGAAGCGGCGTGAATTGCCGTATTACAGGCGTACCCTGGGAGTGGTGTTTCAGGAATTCCGCCTGCTGGACGACCGCAATGTTTATGAAAATGTCGCTTTGGCACAAAGAGTGATTGGTGTGTCGAGTGATAAAGTCCGCAGAAATGTTATGCAGATGCTGGAGATGGTGGGGCTGGATGAACGCAAGCGTGCTTATCCGAAGGAACTCTCTGGCGGCGAACAGCAGAGGGTGGCAATAGCCAGAGCGATGGTGAACCGCCCCAGCATCCTTTTGGCAGATGAACCGACGGGAAATCTTGATCCCAAAAATTCATGGGAGATTATGAACCTGCTGGAGGAGATGAACCAGCTTGGGACAACAGTAATTGTAGTGACGCATAATAACGAAATTGTTGATAAATTAAAAAAACGGGTGGTTACTCTGAATAAGGGAGAAATCATTAATGACGAAGTGCAAGGAGGATATATTCAGTGAAGACACTTGGATATGGATTAAGGCAGGGGTTAAAGAATATTGGGCAGAACCGTTTATTTTCGCTGGCGGCTATCGGTACAATAGCTACCTGCCTTTTCTTGCTGGGGATTTTTTATGCCTTGATAAGTAATTTTCAGAATATGGTGTATAATGCGGAGAGTAATGTGGGGATTACTGTATTTTTTGACGAGGGGATTTCGGAGGATCAGATTAATTGGATTAAGGAGAAAGTGCTTGCCTGCAAAACGGTAGAAAAGGTGGTTTATATTTCCGCAGATGAGGCATGGGAGCGGTTTCAGAAAGAAATGTATTCTGAGGATGACAAAATTGAAGATACATTTGGGGGGGATAATCCTCTTAAAGATTCTGCTTCCTTTGAGGTATATCTCAGCGATGTTTCAAATCAGGAAAGTATTATTCATTTTATTAAAAAGCTGGATGGTATCAGAAAAGTAAATGGCTCAAATACAGTGGCAAGCAGCCTGACTAATTTTAACCTGTTAGTTACATATGTATCGGCAAGCATCATTATACTGCTTCTTATGGTATCTATATTTTTGATCAGCACTGCGGTAGCAACAGGCATCCGTGTGCGTAAGGATGAAATTTCAATTATGCGCTATATTGGTGCGACTGATTTATTCATTAAGATGCCGTTTCTGGTGGAAGGGGTTGTGATAGGGATGGTTGGTGCAATTATCCCACTAATTCTTTTGTGGTTCCTCTATGGAAGAATGGTTCAATTTATCCTGACACATTTTGAAGTATTGTCACGGTGGCTGACTTTTGTCAATACTGCGGAGGAGTTTAAGACGCTGATTCCGCTATTTTTGTTGGTTGGGGTAGGGATTGGCTTTGTGGGCAGCGCAGTGTCTGTGCAAAAACATTTGCGGGAAATGGAGTGATAGTATGAAAAAAAGGGTTGTGTTCGGGCTAAGCTGCTGGCTTGCAGGTGCCTTGGTGATTGGCAGCGCAGGCGGTTTGTGGGGAATCAGGGGCAGGGAGGATGCTTTTTCGGTCAGGGCTGGAAGGGAATCTGCGGGTGATATTCAGAAGAAGATTGATGAAACCGTGGAAAGAAGAAAATCAGTCCAACAGGAAAAACAGGAACTGGAGAATGATATTGCAGCATTGGAGGAAAAAAAGGGAAATATTCTTGAATATGTAGAGAAGCTGGACGGCAAATTATCTGAGCTTTCTGAAAAGATAGAGGCAAATGAGGAGGAAATTCTTCTGCTTGAGGGACAGGTTAAGCAGATTCGCAGGAAAAAGAAAAAAGCTGAGGGGGATCAGAAAAAGCAGTATGATACAATGGCCGGGCGCATAAGATATATGTATGAAAATGGGGATGACGGTTATCTTGAGCTGTTGTTTGGGGCGGGCAGCCTGTCGGAGCTTTTTAACAGGGTAGAGTATGTGAATAAGGTTACGGATTATGACAGGAAACTGCTTGAAAGGTATCAGAAGGTATGCCATGAGATACAGGAGATGGAGGAAGAGCTTAGCGGGAAGCTTGATGACTTAAAGAGTGTCAAGGAAAGCCTGAAGCTGGAGAAAGACTCTGTAGATGCATTGATGGATAAGAAGGCGGGGCAGCTGAAAGAATACCAGTCCGTCATTGATGAAAAAACAAAAGAGGCAGAAAAAAGGGAAAGCCTTATCAGGAAACAGGAAGAAGAAATGGAAAGGCTTTTGGAGGCCCAGAGGAAAGAGATTGAGCGGGAGCAGGAAGAGGCGGCAAGAAAAAATAAAAACGATTCTTCTGTGGCGGGTACGCCTGACAGTTTTACGTTTGAGAGCAGTGGCGGTTATGGCTGGCCGCTTGCGGTCAGAGGACGGATTTCTTCTTATTTTGGTTATCGGAATGCGCCGACGGCAGGAGCAAGTACATATCATAAGGGTATTGATATTGCTGTTCCGGCAGGGACCAGTGTTCTTGCAGCCCAGTCTGGCATTGTGACGGCTGCAGCGTATTCTGCCTCTGCCGGCAATTATATTGCCATCTATCATGGAAATGGAATTTATACGTATTATATGCATTGTTCAAAGCTAAAGGTTAGTGTAAAATCTAAGGTTTCTAAGGGGCAGCAGATTGCATTGTCAGGAAATACGGGGATATCTACAGGACCGCATCTTCATTTTGCAGTATATGCGAATGGGGCCTATGTCAATCCATTAAAATACGTTTCTATGAAATAAAATGTTGCTTTAGGGGGATTAGAATGAAAGATAGAAAAATATTAAAAGGTTTCTTTTTGGGCGCATCCAGCTGTTTTTTGGGGATGGTTATTCTGGTGCTTGTTCTGGAGATAGCGGGGATAATGAATCTGAGCGGCGTTCTGGCTATAGGAGGGACATATAGCGCCCTAGAGCATAAGATTCTGAATAAAGTCAATGTGTTGGAGATGTTTATTAACGAGTATTTTTTAGATGAGATAGATGAAGAAAAGATGGCGGACTCTGTTTACAAAGGCGTAGTCAATGGCCTTGGGGATGAGTATGCTGCTTATTATACAGCGGAGGAATATCAGGATATTATGGAAAAGACTAGCGGGGTGTATTGCGGTATCGGTGCGTATATTTCGGTAGATGCTGATACCGGCCTTGTGACGATTGTCAGCCCCATGAAGAATAGCCCCTGCGAAAAAGCAGGAATAGAGAATGGGGATATTATATTCGCGGTGGATGGGAAGGAAGTCACTGGCGTGGAGATTTCACAGGTGCAGGCACTGGTTAAGGGTGTAAAGGGTTCAGAGGTAGTTCTGACCATTATCCGCGGGGAAAAGCAGATGGATATTACAGTTATCCGGGACGAGATTGTGGAGGATACTGTGAATAGCCGGATGCTGGATGACAGGATTGGATATATTCAAATCAGCGGTTTTGAGCAGGTGACGCCAAAACAGTTTGAAAGTGCATTAGAAAAATTAGAAAAGAAAGGCCAGAGAGGGCTTATCATCGACTTACGGGATAATGGGGGCGGGCTTTTAGATTCAGCAGTGGAGATGTTGGACCGTATGCTTCCGAAGGGCGTTGTGGTTTACAGTAAAGACAAAAAAGGTGAGAAACAGGAATATATGGCAGAGGATGATGATTCTTTTGATAAACCCCTTGTTATTTTAGTGAATGAGAGATCCGCCAGTGCGTCCGAGGTCTTTTGCGGGGCAATTCAGGACGAGGGAAAGGGGAAGCTGTTAGGGACAAAGACCTTTGGAAAAGGAATTGTGCAGGGTGTTTTTGGCCTTGATGACGGCTCGGCTATTAAGATGACTATAGCAAGATATTATACGCCGAAAGGGAGGAATATTCATGGAAAGGGGCTTAAGCCGGATATTGAAGTAGAATTAAAAGATATAGTTGAAAAATTGCCGGAGAGCGGCATGGAGGTGGATAATCAGGTGAAGGCGGCCTTTGATTATCTGGCGGGAATGTAGAGGTAACAGTGAGGCATAGTATAACCCACTTTAATTAACCGTACCTTTTGCTGGTCTGCTTTCCCGATAGCACATGTGTAAAATCCTCAGCGTAGCCCGCTACGCCTACGTTTTTACACATGCACTTTCGAAAAAGCATTATCACCAAAAGGCAAGGTAATTAAATTGGATTATACTAGTTGGAGTTCCAACTATGCACAGAAATCAATTTTCAGTATATATTCATTACTGCCCCTATTAATATGTCACTATTTACAGACGATTGTTTTCTAAACGATAACTCCGTACTATCCGTCATTTTTTGTTTGTGCCTGCATTCGGTTATGTTTCTGTTTTTTGCTTCACAGACAAGCAAAACGCCTAAAAAGAAGTACAGGATATGCCTTGCAACATTTCGCCTTTCCGAGGGACTACCTGTCTTGCGGCTTTGATGCTTGGTTTATGCGCCTTTCCGCAAACTTACACCATGCGGCGGATTTCATGGCTTTCCGCAGAGGCACTCTCGAATCGCCGGTACTTGCAGGGCGTATTTTGCCCTGCTATGTACCGTTGCGTTATGAGAGGTAGCGGAAGCGTGCCTCCTAGGAAAGCCTGAAACCGCGCATGCTGCTCAGACAGTGCTGCAAGGCGCATATCCATCAAAGCCCTGCAAGACAGAGTTCCTCTGGAAAGCCGTTGTTGTCTAGCGGCATATCTTGTACTTCTTTATTAGGCGTATCATATTTTGTGAGGGCAAAAACAGAAACACAGCCGGACGCAGGCACATTGGAAAATGACAGATAGCACGGAGTTATTGTTAAATAAACATCGTCTGTAAATGGCGACATATTGATTTGGGGCAGTAATAAATATATATACTGAAAATTGATTTCCGTGCAAACTATGCCTGTAACGCTTTAAAATGACCATTTCATGTCTTTCCCTTATGATGTTCCATCCACGGGACAAGTTCTTCCAGTGTGATTGGCTTACTGTAGTAGTATCCCTGAAAGCCATCACATCCGAGAACCAAAAGCAGGTTCTTCTGTTCTTCTGTCTCTACATATTCTGCGATTGTCTTAAAATGTAGCGATTTTCCAAGTTCTGTGATTGCAGTGATGATATTCTTATTGCGGTCGTTTTGCAGGATATCCTTTGTCAATGAGCCGTCCAGCTTCACGACGCCGAAATGGTTGGTCTGCAGATACAGCAGTGATGTATGCCCCATGCCAAAATCATCAATAAGGAATATATGGCCCTGCTCTTTTAACCGTTGGATTTTATCCAGCATCTCTTTCGAGGATACTAATGCATCCTGTTCCGTAATCTCAAGCCATAGCCGTTTTGGTGAGATATGGTATTTACTGACCGTATCTGCCAGGCAGTGTTCAAAATCTTCCCATGCAAGTGATTCGTTTGTGATATTTACGGATATCTTAAACTCTGTATGGATTACCTTTTCGATTTCTGAAATGGCATGTGCTGCTTCATCAAATAAATATGCTTCGATGTCATGCAATAGATTTTCTTCCCTCGCAAGCTGGATGATCAGCGGTGGATAGATAAAGCCTGCAATCGGATGAATCCAGCGGATTAACGCTTCCGCACCAATACATTTTTCCTCCGTATCTACCTGCGGCTGATATACAAAAAACAGTTTTTTGTCTTTGACGGCATCTTTTAAGTCTGCGGAGAGCAGCCTTGCCACCCCTCCCAGCGTGTCCTTTCTCTCTGTCAACGGCATAATTGCATTGGCTGCTTCCTGCCTCTGCAGTTCTTTGGTCAGTTCCTTGACATTTTTTACCAGCTGCCTTTCGCCGTGCTCCTCAAACAGGCGCAGGAAAGGGAGATAGATTAAAATTCCGGCGGCAAGGCATACCGCCTGCAAAATGCTCCCTGCAATGGAGCCTGTGGCCAGATACCCGCTTAAAAATATCGGGGTCGTCCATTCCACCTGATGGATGACATGGGGGACAATGCCGATATAGATAGCCGCATAGGATATGATGCACAGCACCACTGGAACCAGAAGATACGGGATTACAAAAATAGGATTTAAAATAACAGGAAGGCCAAAGGAGATGAGTTCACTGATATTAAAGAATACAGTTGGGAGGGAAAGCCCTGCGATACTTTTGATACTGCTTTTTTTGGAAAACAATAGAATAGAAAACACCAGACATAATACAGCGCCTGTCCCGCCCATAAGGACGAATACATCTTGAAATGTCTTGTTATATACTGCCTCTTGGCTGATCCGCACGAAATTCTCCTGCATGACAGGCTCAAGCACATTGCTGCCATGTATGCCTACGATCCACATACAATGTGTCAGCAACAGTATGGCAATTGCTACAATGAGGCCGTTTTCAATTGACACCAGCAGCCTGCTGACAATCACTTCCAGCAGCCCCTGCACGGAATCTACATGGAATACTGCCACAAATACTTGGCGCAGTATGGCAAAAACCGCCACGATGAATAAGGATGGTACAATTCCCGATACTGCTTCTGCATAGCAGTTATCTGCCTCCATCCCATGCCGCCGCATGCGGAAACGGCCTGTATCTTTGATTTTGAAGAACAGTACGCTGCATATCAGGGAA
Source organism: bacterium D16-36 (assembly GCA_003611745.1). GTDB lineage: Bacteria > Bacillota > Clostridia > Lachnospirales > Lachnospiraceae > Butyribacter. The sequence continues at coordinate 22,452 of RAYF01000042.1, forward strand.
ATGAATAATGCTGTGAAAATATTGTTCGTCCCTAACGCCGTCGTAGAAAAGTCTTCGTATTGGATTCCTGAAAACCCAATAAGGGTTACCATTGTAAGCAGTATGACGGTAATAGCATCCCCCCTGCTGTCGCCCTCTTTCTTCGGCCTGTTCATGGCATAGCTGAAACTTGTTGTTAGTGACAATCCTATGGCAAAAGAACCATAGGAAGCGCTGCTGATAAATCCTAAAAATGCTGCTATCCGTCCATTCCAGAAGGTGGAAAGGAACTTTTGGTACGTAGGAAATGGAAGGTTGCTTAACATCAATGCAACGGAACCGCTTACCAACAGTGGGATCATCATCACTAACCCCTGTCGTACTGCTTTAAACAGGAGGTTGTTGTCAAAATAATCTGATATCCTAAATAGGCTGTCTTTTATCCTTTTTTTCATCTGCACTCTCTTCTTTCTCTAATAGGCCGGTTCCCATTTTTGGGGCTGCCGTACTATACATTTTCATTTTCTTAATTTTATCACATTTTCCTGTAAAATACCACTAAAGCTGCTTTTTTAGAGCCAAAAAGCGATACTGCTGTTATTGGACAAGAAGTGAACAGTAACAACATCGGGATAGTGGTGGTTGTTATTTTGGATGGCAGCAAGTATAATAGCCACAGAAGCGCATTCCTTGTGGGCGCAGGGAAACTGGGAAATGTGGTAATAGGTGCAAGGGAATGTTGGTTTAAGATTCCCGGAAAGGAATAATGAAACAGGGCAGGTTCTGCCTTGTGGGAATGGAGAGATAGATATTATGAAGAGGATATTTTTGGTTGAGGATGATAAAAAAATTGCCAGAAACTTAACCCGCCTGCTGTGTGCACAGGAGTATGATGTTACACATGTCGCAACGCAGACAGAAGCACTGGCAGCGCTTGCTGCGAATAGGTTTGATCTGGCACTGGTGGATATCTCCCTTCCGGATGGGAATGGTTTTGCTGTCTGTACGGAGATTAAGCAGAGGCAGGATATGCCTGTTATTTTTCTGACGGCTTCGGGGGATGAGGCGAGTGTGGTTACAGGGCTTAATATCGGGGCAGATGATTATGTTACAAAGCCGTTCCGCCCAAGGGAGCTGGTTGCGAGGATAGCAGCCGCTCTGAGGAAGGCAAAGCCTGCCCTGTCTTCGTTTGAAATCTGCGGGCTTCATGTGGATACGTCTGCTGGTCTTGTGAAAAAGGATGGCAGGGAGGTTTTGCTTTCCGCGTTAGAGTACCGTTTGCTGCTGGTATTTATTAATAATCCGGGCAATATTATAACGAGGGATAGGCTGCTGAATGAGTTGTGGGATGCTGCTGGCGAATTTGTAACAGACAATACACTGACAGTATATATCAAACGCCTGCGTGAAAAGATAGAGGATAATCCTGCAAACCCGCAGATTATTTTAACTGTCCGCGGGACAGGGTACCGGCTGGGAGGGAGCTATGTTATGGAATAAGGAAATTCGTTCTTGTGTTATTTTATATTTGATAATAGCAGCTGTCAGTGCGGCAGTTGGGTTTATGCTGGGAACAGCATCGGGAGTTCTTGCAGTTCTCTTGTCCGCCGCACTTGGGACGGTCTTTTTTGTGTTTACAAAGAACCGTTATAGGAGGATTGCACAGATTTCGGAGCAGATTGACCTGGTACTCCATAATGCTGCCCGTATTTATATTAGTGAGTTTGAGGAGGGTGAGCTTTCTGTCCTGCAGAGTGAGATAACGAAAATGACACTGCGGATCAGGGAGCAGAACGAGGCGCTGAAAAGAGAAAAAGGGCACCTTGCTGATTCTCTGGCTGATATTGCCCATCAGCTCCGCACACCGCTTACTTCGGCAAACCTTGTTTTATCCTTTTTGGAGAACAGCCCTGACAAGGCAGAACGGAAAGCCTTGCTGCATGAAGCGGAGGAGCTGTTTGCACAGATGGAGTGGCTGATTAATTCTTTGTTAAAGCTGTCCCGTCTGGATGCAGGGATTGTTGATTTCCAGAGTTACCCTGTCAAGGCAGCATACCTGATAAATACAGCGGTGCGTCCACTGTTAATCTCAATGGAGATACATGATATCGTACTGCAGATAAATATTCAGGAAGACGTGGTAATACAGGGCGATATAAGCTGGCTTTCAGAGGCTGTCCAAAATATTATAAAAAACTGTGTCCAGAGTGTGGGGGACAATGGCAGGATTGAGATTACCTGTGAAGATACTCTGCTGTTTAGTGAGATTGTAATACATGACAATGGCCCTGGTTTTGCGAAAGAGGATCTGCCGCATCTATTTGAGAGGTTTTACCGCGGAAAGGAGGAGGACGCAACGGGATATGGAATCGGGCTTGCACTCTGCAAGATGATAATTGTCCGGCATGGGGGGACGATTACAGCAAAAAACCATCCGCGGGGCGGTGCTGTTTTCAGCATTCGATTCCCTAAAACTGTTCCTTAGTGACAAATCTCTCATTTTAAAGTGAGGAATCTCTCACCAAAAAGTCACGGAGATGAAAGCTAAATGTTTTATGATGGATATATCATAAAAAATATACCGAGGGTTCTAGTACAGCGTAAATTAATTCCTTGATAGTTATAACTTGTCTATTTTTCCGATTATACATGTCAAAAATCCTCAGCGTAGCCCGCTACGCCTACGTTTTTTGACATGCACACTCGAAAAAATATCCTTCGTATAACTATCAGAAATTTAATATCCGCTGTACTGGGTATATAGTCAGGAGGGGTTATAGAATGGAGTTTTTGGAAGTAAAGGAATTATGCAAAGTCTATGGAAGGGGAGAAAGTCAGGTCGTTGCATTAGACCACGTTTCCCTTTCTATAGAAAAGGGGGAGTTTACAGCTATAATTGGTTCTTCCGGTTCGGGGAAATCTACTCTGCTGCATGCTATTGCCGGGGTGGATCAGCCAAATAGCGGTGCAATTTACCTGAACGGGGAGAATATTTATTCGGGCAGCAATGAGAAGCTGGCAATTTTCCGCCGCCGTCAGGTGGGGCTGATTTATCAGTTTCATAACCTGATACCTACTTTAAACGTAGTTGAAAATATTACCCTGCCGGTTTTGATGGACAGAAGGAAGGTTAACAAGGAGCGTCTGGATGACTTGCTGCAGCTGCTGGGGCTGCAGGAACGGAGGACGCATCTGCCAAATCAGCTTTCGGGCGGGCAGCAGCAGCGTGTCGCCATTGGGCGCGCATTGATGAATGCACCTGCGGTTATGCTGGCGGATGAGCCGACAGGTGCATTAGACAGCCGTAATGGGCATGAGATTGTCCAGCTTCTGAAAGAAAGCAACCAAAAGTACGGGCAGACGCTTCTTTTGGTTACGCATGATGAAAATATTGCGCTGCAGGCGGAGCGCATTATTACGATTGCGGATGGAAGAGTGGTAAGGGATGAAAGGCAGGTGGGGCGGGTATGAATATTTTCCATAAAGTTGCCCTGCAGGGGCTGGTTAAGAGCCGTACCCGCACGTTAGTCACAATTATCGGGGTTGCCCTGTCGGCAGCTTTGATTACAGCAGTTGCTACCTTTGCAGTATCATTGCAGGCTTATATGATAAATGGGGCAAGGGAAAAGTATGGCAGCTGGCATGTTTCGTTCCCGAGTGCAGATGCTTCGTTTATGCGGAAGCAGGCGTCTGACAGCAGGGTTGCGGATGTCGTATCTTTTGAAAATATTGGTTATGCGATGTTGGAGGGCGGTAAAAATCCAGACAAACCTTACTTGTTTTTTGCGGGATTTAATGATAAGACATTTGATAAACTGCCGATTGAACTTATTTCCGGCAGGCTTCCGGAAAATAGCAGTGAGATTTTGATTCCATCACATGTTTTTTCAAATGGAAAGGTTGATATTCCGGAAGGGAGCCGGCTTACGCTTGCGGTTGGGAAACGTCATGTTGGAAAAAAGGTTTTAAGCCAGCATAAACCATTCCACAAAAAGAAAGAGAAGCTGGCTGCTGTGGAAGAAAAGACTTATATCGTCGTGGGAACTTACCAGAGGCCTGCGTTTGAGGAGTATTCTGCACCCGGTTATACAGTGATTACCATAGGTGATTCAGAACATGAAAAAGACCTAAATATATTTACGGAGCTTAATAATCCTTATGGGCTGCGGGATTATGTCGGGGGGATAACTGGAGGCAGGGGATATGTCTTGAATGATAATGTGCTGCGTTTTATGGGAGTTTCGGGCGATCAGATGTTTAATACCCTGCTCTATTCGACAGGGGGGATTTTGGCAGCACTGATTATGATTGGCTCGGTATTCCTGATTTACAATTCGTTTCATATTTCCCTCAATGAGCGTATGCACCAGTTTGGAATTTTGATGTCAATCGGCGCTACGGAAAAACAGCTGCGGAATTCGGTGCTGTTTGAGGGGCTTTGCATCAGTGTTGTCGGGATACCGCTTGGAATCTTAATAGGAATCCCAAGTATAAAGCTTGTACTTGCGCTTGTGGCAGAGAACTTTGCAAATATTCTCTATAACAATGTTCCTTTGGATTTGCAAATCTCTGTTCCGGTGCTTATTGCTGCCGTGGCATTTAGCGTGATTACTATTTTGATTTCAGCTTATATTCCGGCAAGGAAGGCTGTCATGACACCTATTATGGAATGTATCCGCCAGACAAATGAAATCACAGTAGAGGGCAGCGTTGTCAGGACATCTAAGTTTACAGAATATCTCTGCGGTCTTGAGGGGATGCTTGCCCTGAAAAATTTTAAAAGAAACAGGAGGCGTTACCGCAGTATTATTCTGTCACTGACACTAAGCGTTGTGCTGTTTGTTTCTGCGGGGGCATTCCGGACAGATTTAAACCAAATCTCGGAACAGTCTATTGTAGAAATAGATGGTGACATTATCCTTTATGCAAAGGCGGAAGGGGAGAGGGAATTAATGCAGCTTTATGATAAGCTGAAAAATACTGAGGGGGTTACAAAAAGTGATTATCAGGAAAGCCTGGTGGCTGCCGGGGACGCCGGAGGCTCTGATTCTGGCCCAGTCATGATATTCTGGTCAGAAAAGCCGGCACAGACAACAGAAAAGATGGAAAAAATTGTTGAGGGGATGGGGTCTTCTTCTGATTATACTTTAAAGAATATTTATAAGACACAGGAGGAGAACCGTAATATTTTGTTTATTATAAATTTGTTTACTGGTGTTTTTATTGCGATGATTTCACTGATTGCAGTTGCCAATGTATTTAATACAATATCCACAAACATTAAGCTGCGCAGGAAAGAACTTGCGATGCTCCGCTCCGTAGGGATGTCTGACCATGATTTTAATAGTATGATGCGGTTTGAATGTATGTTGTATGGCCTGCGCACCCTTCTGTTCGGGCTTCCTGTTGCCGGGCTTTGTTCTTGGCTGATTCACTGGGGGCTGGGCGAGGAGACTGATTTTACATTTCCGTGGGCGAGTTTGGGAATCAGTGTACTTGGGGTATTTATTGTTATATTTATTACCATGCTGTACGCTGTCAGCAAGATAAAAAAAGAAAATATTATTGATGCATTACGGGATGATATGATGTAGGGGAGGTTTTTTCGTTCATGCTGGGGGCGGCTTTCTCGTTTTTGCGGGTGATGATTTTACCGGAAACCTGCCGCTTCAGGTTGAATACAGGGATTACGCCCGGTGTGCCGTGAAGCGGCAGATCGGGTTTCCCAGATTATAAAATTTTTCTTCGTATTCGGTCATTATATTATCTGGTGCTGGTCCATTCTGGTGTAGGTCAAAGGTGGCCTCGTCCGCAGTCCAGCCGGCAAGCCTAAGTTGTTCCAGAGAAAAGTCAAACAGGGGGCGGTTGTCTGTTTTGAACTGCAAGGTTCCGTCCGGCTGCAGGATTTTATTATAGCGTTCCAGAAAATTTACTGAGGTCAGCCTGCGTTTGGCGTGGCGGTCCTTTGGCCATGGGTCAGAGAAGTTCAGATATATTTTTGCAATCTCATTTTCTGAAAAGTAGGATGTGATATCTTCGGCATCCATGCGCAAAAATATTAGGTTTTCTGTCTCTAATTCTTCCCTTTTGTCAAGGGCGCGTACTAGGACGCTGGAGTATTTTTCAATCCCGATGTAATTGATATCGGGATTTTCTTTTGCAAGGGTGGTGATAAATTGCCCCTTGCCCATGCCGATTTCTATATGGATTGGGTGGTTATTGCAGAAAATATTCTGGTTCCACAGCCCTCTGTAATCATTTCCGTTTGTGCCGTCTGTCTGTATGGTGTATGGGTTTTCCAGAATTCGTTCCTGCGAGCCCTTTACATTTCTAAGCCTCATAGTGATCCTCTCTTTTCTTAACAGTTTCTAAATAGTTTACTGCTTTATACATTACCATATAAAAGAAGGAATTTCCATTGAAATATGGTATTTGGCTTTTTCGTGTTCTCTATCGAAGATAATCACGGGTTATCCTCGGTTCGGCTGATTTTCGGTATTGGCTGCTGTTAGGGGTTGTCGGAACGGACGTGCTCTGGATTTCTCCACACTCCTTTTCAAGGCACGCTCCCGCTCAGACTCCGGCGCAACGGTACATAGACTTGCTTAACAGCGGCAGTGCTTTCGGCACTTCTGGAAGCATCAAAATAAATGCTTACAAGCAAGCTTGACGCATTTCTTCCGATGTTTCCAGAAGGTACTCCGTACCTCTGCCGCTGTTTTAAATACGCAAGTCAAGTACCGGCGTCTCCGTATGCCCTTGAAAAGGGGTGTGTTCGAAATCTTTAGCACTGGTTGTGGTGAGTGGAAGGATAAGCATTTGAGTTGTAGGCTGTGGAAAGTTGCAGTTATAAGTTGTAAAACTGTTAAACTGAGTTTATGCCTAGAAAGGCTTAAGTTCTTCAAATTCTTTCACTCTGCAAGTTTCCCACAGCCTCCCGTCCTGCATGGGTTTCAACAGCTAAAATGTAATATTTTCCCCGGTATCGTAAATTTGGCACACTCTTTCCGCAGCCGCTATCTGGATATGTAATATTGTCGCTGGCGTTTTGCGATGCCGCCGTTAAGAGGCCGTTGGTGCTTGGAATGTGTTTTTTACATTCCTATGCACCATTACGTGCCTCTTCCGAGCGGAAGCGTGCGGTGGAGTGAAATGCCAGCGGCAATATTACATTTTAGAAAACGCAGCAAAGTGTGCCAGAAAAGATACCGGGAACAATATTACATTTTGGGTGACATCTGCTACGTTGAAATGTGTGGGATTTTGTGCTAGTATGAACGGGCATGGTAAGGTGAAATGGCAAAGGATAACCTGAGTGAAGGAAAAGGAGGGCATGAGATATGATACGTCATATTGTTATGTTTGAGTTATTGGAGGAGGCGGAGGGAAGAAACCGCCAGGAGAACAGGGAAATGGCAAGGGAAAGGGCGGAGGCACTTCGTGAAAGGGTGCCAAGCCTTAAGGCTTATCAGGTGGTGGTTAATGAGCCTGAGGCAGATCAGACAAATTATGACATTGCCCTGATTTGCGATTTTGAAGATATGGATGGGCTGGCTGCCTACCAAAACCATCCGGAACACAAGGCGTTTGGCGCATTTATTACAAATCTGAGAAAAAACCGCGCCTGCATTGATTATGAAATGGGGAATGATTAATTATGAAGGCAAAAGTATTTATTGATGGCAGTGAGGGGACAACGGGCCTGCGGATTGATGAGCGTTTTCAGGGCAGGGATGATGTGGAGATCCTTAAAATTGACGCAGAGAAGCGAAAAGATCCGCAGGAAAGAAAGAAACTGATTAATGCTGCGGATATTGCTTTTTTGTGCTTGCCAGATGCGGCGGCAAGGGAGTCTGTATCCCTTGTGGAAAATGATAATGTGTGTATTATTGATACATCTACTGCGCACCGGACGGAGATAGGCTGGGCATATGGATTTCCAGAGCTTTCCGGGGAGCATCGTGGGAATATTGTAAAAGGAAAGAGGATTGCTGTGCCGGGCTGCCACGCGACAGGCTTTATTTCGCTGGTATATCCATTAATTTCAGAAGGCATCTTGCCAAAAGACTATCCGGTTGTAAGCTTTTCACTGACTGGCTATAGTGGTGCCGGCAAAAAGGCGATTGCGGCATATGCCGATAAAAACAGGCCGAGGGAATTTAGTTCTGCAAGGGAATATGCACTCTCACAGCAGCATAAGCATTTAAAGGAGATGCAGAAAGTGACAGGTTTGTCAAGGACGCCCCTGTTTTCTCCGATTATCGATGATTATTATAGCGGCATGGTCGTGTCTGTGCCACTGTACACAGATATGCTTCACGGGGCACAGACGCCGGAATCCTTAAGGGAGCTTTTTGGGCGTTATTATGCCGGACAGAAATTTGTGCAGGTGTGCAGTGCTGACGATGAGACTGCGGCAAGTGGGTTCCTGCCAGGCAATGGATTGGCCGGCTGGGACGGGCTTAAGGTATATGTTACCGGAAATGAGGAACGGGTGGTTTTATCCGCACAGTTCGATAATCTGGGAAAAGGTGCGTCCGGCGCTGCAATCCAGTGCATGAATCTGGTGCTTGGGTGCAGTGAGGACAAAGGGCTGAATCTGGAGCGTGCCTGATTCTTATATTCTGCGGCAGCGGAGATACAGGAAAAGGCGGCATTTGTTTTTCGTAAGACAGATGTCGCCTTTTTTCGCGCAGAAATCAATTTTTAGTATATATATTCATTACTGCCCCAAATCAATATGTCACCATTTACAGATGATGTTTATTTATGATAACTCCCTGTTATCTGTCAATTTTTGTTTGTGCCTGCATCCGGTTATGTTTCTGTTTTTTGCTTCACAGACAAGCAAAACGCCTAAAAAGAAGGACAGGATATGCCTTGCAACATTTCGTCTTTCCGAGGAACTATCTGTCTTGCGGCTTTGATGCTTGGTTTATGCGCCTTTCCGCGAACTCACACCATGCGGCGGATTTCATGGCCTTCCGCAGAGGCACTCTCGAATCGCCGGCACTTGCAGGGCGTATTTTGCCCTGCTATGTACCGCTGCGTTATGAGAGGTAGCGGAAGCGTGCCTCCTAGGAAAGCCTGAAACCGCGCATGTTGCTCAGACAGCGCTGCAAGGTGCATATCCATCAAAGCCCTGCAAGACAGAGTTCCTCTGGAAAGCCGTTGTTGTCTGGCGGCATATCTTGTCCTTCTTTTTAGGCATATCATACTCTGTGAGGGCAAAAACAGAAACAAAGCCGGACGCAGGCACATTGGAAAATGACGGATAACAGGGAGTTATCGTTTAGAAAACAATTGGCTGTAAATAGTGACATATTAATAGGGGCAGTAATGAATATATACTAAAAATTGAATTCCGTGCTTTTTTCGCCTTTTTTATTGACTTTTTTCGTACAAATGATACAATTAAAGTTGGACTGTGGCGCGCCTTTTTGGTAATTGTTCCAAAAAAATCCAAAAGAAATGGGAGGTGCACCACATAACAATCTGGCTTTTTGCATAGATTGAAAAAAAATACAGAAAGGGGAACCGGAATGAGTGAAGGAACATTTCGCGGGGGAGTTCATCCCTACGAAGGAAAAGAACTATCTAGTGACTTACCGATTAAAACGGTAACACCGAAAGGTGATATGGTATTTCCTATGTCACAGCACATTGGTGCGCCGGCGACACCAATCGTAAATAAAGGCGATCAGGTATTGGTGGGACAGAAAATTGGCGAAGCCAGTGGTTTTATTTCAGCTAATATTTGCAGCTCGGTTTCTGGGACAGTTAAGGCAGTAGAACCTAGAATGCTTTTAAATGGTTCGAATGCAATGTGTGTAGTGATTGAGAATGACGGAAACTACACAGGAATCGAAGGGCTTGGAGAGGATCGTGACTACACGAAACTGACGGGCGATGAGATTCGTGAGATTGTCAAAGAAGCGGGCATTGTTGGTATGGGAGGTGCGGGATTCCCTACAAATGTCAAGCTGGCGCCAAAGGAGCCGGATAAGATTGATTATATCTTAATCAATGGTGCAGAGTGTGAGCCGTATCTGACTTCGGATTACCGCCAGATGTTGGAGTGCCCGGATGAGATTGTGGGCGGCTTAAAAGTTATGCTGAAGCTTTTTGATAAGGCGAAGGGGCTGATTTGCATTGAAGATAACAAACCGGAGGCAATCGACAAAATGCGTGCGGCTGTTTCTGGCGAGAACCGCATTGAGGTAAAAGTTTTAAAGACAAAATACCCTCAGGGCGGTGAGCGTACATTGATTTCTGCGGCAACCGGGCGGAAGATTTATTCTGCAAAACTTCCGGCAGATGCAGGATGTATTGTAGACAATATTTCTACAGTTATCGCGATTTACCGTGCAGTATGTAAGAGGACTCCTCTTATCACAAGAGTTATGACATTGACAGGCGATGCATTTAATAAGCCGATTAATGTAAATGTACGTTTAGGCTGCAGCCATGCGGACTTAGTTGTGGAGGGCGAGGGTTTTAAGCAGGAACCGGCAAAGATTATCTCAGGCGGCCCGATGATGGGATTTGCTATGTTTGATCTGAATGTACCTGTAACGAAAACCTCCTCTTCGATTCTTGCAATGACAAGGGATGAGGTTGCAGAGAATGAGCCAACGCCATGTATCCGCTGCGGACGCTGCGTGGAAGCCTGTCCTGGCAATTTAGTGCCTCAAAAGATGGCGGTTGCCGCAATGAACAACGATTATGAGGAGTTCGAGAGGTTAAGCGGCATGGAATGCTACGAATGCGGAAGCTGTACATTTGCCTGTCCGGCAAAACGCCCGCTGACACAGACATTTAAGCAGGCGCGTCAGTATGTAATGGCACAGAGAAGAAAGAAATAGGAGGTGTAAGGTAAAGTGGGTAATTTATTAAATATATCATCATCACCACATGTCCGTGACAATTCGAGCACGAAAAGTATCATGTGGGATGTATTCTTTGCACTTATGCCTGCTACCATCTTTGGTATCTGGAATTTTGGTGTAAAGGCAGCGATTTTAATCGTAACTTGTATTGCTACTGCTGTGCTGACGGAGTACATCTGGCAGAAAGCAATGAAGCTTCCGCTTACGGTAAGTGATGGAAGTGCAGCTTTGACAGGGCTTTTCCTTGCGCTGAACTTATCTTCAACCTTTCCTGTGTGGATGGCTATTATAGGCAGTATTTTTGCTATTATCATAGTAAAACAGTTATTTGGCGGTCTGGGGCAGAACTTCATGAACCCAGCATTGGGTGCAAGATGTTTCCTGATGGTATCTTTTGCAGGACAGATGACATCCTTTACATATGACGGTGTAACGGGTGCTACCCCATTGGCATTGATTAAAAGTGGGGATGATTCCACAAAACTTTTAGATATGTTCCTTGGAACGATTGGGGGAACCATCGGCGAGACTTCTACACTGGCACTGCTTCTGGGCGCAGGGTACCTGCTGTACCGCAAGGTTATCACATGGCGCATACCGGTGTGCTATATTGCGACATTTGCAGTATTTGCACTGCTGTTCGGCGGGCATGGTTTTGATATGATGTATCTTGCAAAAGAGCTTTGCGGCGGCGGACTGATGCTGGGTGCTTTCTTTATGGCAACGGATTATGTAACCAGTCCGATTACGCCAAAGGGGCAGATTGTCTTTGGTGTCCTTCTGGGTGTCCTGACAGGTGTATTCCGTATCTTCGGTGCATCCGCTGAGGGAGTATCTTACGCGATTATTATTTGTAATCTCTTAGTTCCGTTGATTGAGAGAGTGACAATTCCTGTTCCGTTTGGAAAGGAGGGCATAAAAGATGGCAAATAATGAAAAATCAAACAATACAATTATTCATGATACAATCTGTCTTTTCCTGATTACCCTTGTGGCAGGTGTTTTGCTTGGCGGTGTATACCAGATTACCAAGAGCATTATTGCGGACAGGGAGGAAGAGGCGAAAGTAGAAGCATATGCGGCAGTTTATCCAGATTCTGAGTTTTCAGAAGATGCCGATGTCAGGAAGAAACTGGACAGTTTTCAGAAAGACCTGACAGCAGGAAAGATTAAAACAGCGTCCGGCACGGATCTGTCAGATGTGGAAGTTCAGGAGGTATGGACAGCAGATAAGGGTGGTTATGTTATTACATGTTCCGGCAAAGGTTACGGCGGGGCTGTAAAACTTGCCCTTGGAATTGACGGTGAGGGCAAGATTATCGGCATCCAGATTACGGACTGCACAAACGAGACTCCGGGCCTTGGGCAGAACAGCTCAAACGAGGAGTGGAACAAGCAGTATGTTGGCATGACTTCCGCTCAGGATATCAGTGTGGTAAAGGATGGCACTGGAAGTGCAGAGAACAGCACGGTTAATGCCATCAGCGGTGCAACGATCACCAGCAGCGCTGTTACCAGAGCGGTTGACGGGGCATTGTTGTTTGTCGCATCATTAGCAGAATAGGAGGGAAATTCATGAATTCATGTACAGAACGTTTAAAGAATGGTATCATTACGGAAAATCCCACCTTTGTAATGATGCTTGGTATGTGTCCTACGCTGGCGGTAACATCTTCTGCCGTCAATGGTCTTGGTATGGGCCTTACCACAACAGTAGTTTTGATTTTATCAAACGCATTTATCTCTTTACTTCGTAAAGTGATTCCAGATAAAGTCCGTATTCCGGGATTTATCGTAATTGTAGCTTCTTTTGTTACAATGATTCAGTTATTGCTCAAAGCATACCTGCCGTTTTTGGACAGTGCGCTCGGCGTGTATATTCCGCTTATCGTAGTAAACTGTATTATCCTTGGCCGTGCAGAGGCATATGCTTCTAAAAATTCTGTTGTGCCATCCATATTTGATGGTCTTGGAATGGGGCTTGGCTTTACCTTCGGCCTTACCTGTATTGGTATCTGCAGGGAGATTCTTGGTGCGGGGGCAATCTTTGGAATTGAGTTTATTCCAGATGATTTCCATATTACATTCTTTGTATTGGCACCGGGGGCATTCCTTGTACTGGCATTCCTGACAGCAATACAGAATAAACTTCAGATGCCTTCTGCTACAAATGTTGAGAAGGATGATTCCCTCTCCTGCGGCGGTGACTGCGCTGCATGTACTGGCGCAAGCTGCGTGGCAAATAAGGGGATTATTGAGGCAGAGCGTGCAGCAGCAAAAGCTGCAAAGGCACAGGCTGCCAAAGAAGCAGCAGCGAAGGCAAAAGCCGCTAAGGAAGCAAAAGCAGCGGCAGAAAAAAAGGAGGATTGATTTAAGTGAATTTATTTGTAATTATTATTTCATCTATGCTTGTTAGTAACGTAGTACTTAGTCAGTTCCTCGGTATCTGTCCATTCCTTGGTGTATCTAAAAAGGTTGGAACTGCTGTAGGTATGGGTGCAGCCGTTACATTCGTAATCACAATTGCATGTATGATTACGTACCCGATTTATTATGGAATTCTTGTTCCGTTAAAGTTAGAATATCTGCAGACGATTGCGTTTATCTTAATTATCGCTGCATTGGTTCAGTTTGTTGAGATGGCATTAAAGAAGTTTATGCCGTCCCTTCATGCATCATTGGGAGTGTATCTGCCTTTGATTACGACAAACTGTGCCGTTCTGGGTGTTGCCATTAACAATATTTCAGATGGATATAACTTTATAGAGAGCGTTGTTTGTGGTTTTTGTACAGCAGTCGGTTTCCTGATTGCGATTACAATTCTTGCCGGTATCCGCGAGCGCATTGAGTACAATGATGTACCGAAGTCTTTTAAAGGGACTCCGATTGTACTGGTAACAGCAAGCTTAATGGCGATTGCATTCTGCGGATTCGCAGGGTTAGTCTAGGAAGGAGGAGGATAGTATGACACAAGTATTGATTGCAGCGGTAGTAATCGGTGTAACCGGACTTCTTATCGCTCTCCTTTTGGGATTCGCTGCGATTCAGTTTGAAGTACCGGTAGATGAAAAGGAAATCGCTGTCCGTGAGTTCCTTCCCGGCAATAACTGCGGTGGCTGCGGCTATGCCGGATGTGATGCCCTTGCAAAAGCGATTGCTGCAGGAGAGGCGCCGGTTAATGCATGTCCGGTAGGCGGTGCGGCTGTTGCGGATAAAATTGGCGGTGTAATGGGTGTGGACGGTGGAGAGGCTGTCAAGATGGTGGCTTATGTAAAATGTGCCGGAACCTGTGAGAAGGCGGGGATTAAGGCAAATTATTACGGAATCTCTGACTGTAAGCGTGCAGCGGCAATCCCGGGGCGTGGTGATAAATCCTGCTCATATGGATGTATGGGATTTGGTTCCTGCGTGGCAGCGTGCCAGTTTGACGCAATCCATGTAAAGCATGGCGTTGCAGTTGTGAACAAAGATAATTGTGTTGCCTGTGGAAAATGTATCGCTGAATGCCCGAATGGGCTGATTGAGCTGGTGCCGTATGATGCAAAACTTGCAGTTACCTGCTCCAATAAGGATAAGGGACCGAAGGTTATGGCAGTCTGTGATACAGGGTGTATCGGCTGCGGCATCTGTGCAAAGCAGTGTGAGTTTGGCGCTGTTACTGTTGAGAACAACATAGCACATATTGACCAGAGCAAGTGTACGGGCTGCGGTAAGTGTGCAGAAAAATGCCCGAAGAAGATTATTATGGCACACTAAGATTAGTGTTAATAATAAATTTTCACAGAAATAAAAAACGGAATGGAGAAACAGTTTTTGTTTTTCCATTCCGTTTTTTGATGTGTGGATGTGTCCACGGTTGTGGTTGCAATGAGCGCAGAAATGATTTTTTCATGTTTGTTGCAGATATCCACGGAAGAAGCAGCAAATAAGATTTTTAATAATGAGTTTGTGGTGATTAGCAGCATTATAACAATGAAATTGTTGAAGTTTATATTACTTATAATTATTAAACAGGTGTCGAAAGAAGTTGACCGGTATGCTCGTGGGTGATAAAATTGCAAAAGAGATATACGATGCAGAGTATAACAAACTGGCATGAAATATTAACCAGACAAAAGGGGAACTCGCTTATAGTTTGCCAATGTTTCAGAGGTTCTGGATAAGGTGTGTCGGAACACCGTTTTTTGTGCTATTATACCAATAGGAGAAATGTCGGGGGAAGGGATTATGTACTATATAGCAATTTGTGATGATAATAGCGATTTTATAAGATATATGAAGAATATGCTATTAAAGAGCGGACTGAAAAATGAGGAAGTATTCTTTTATGAATATAATTCTGGTGAAGAGTTAATAAAATCTATAAATACTTGTGACAAGATTGATTTGTTGATATTAGATATGCAAATGAAAAAGTTAGATGGCAATGGAACAGCCAGACTTTTTCGGAATCAATTTCCTTCTTCGGTTATGGTATTTTGTTCAGGAGTATACTTGCCAACTGTAGAATCTTTTGAAACAACTCCTTTTCGTTATTTATTGAAAGAGTATACAGATGAAAGAATGATTAGGGAACTAAATGTGGTTGTCCAAGAAGTAAAAAACAGGTTAATTGAACCTGTTGTGATGGGGAAATGGAATTATAATGCAGTAAAACTAAAACTGGAAGAGATATTATATATTTCTATAGCTAGAAATGGCAGTAATATATATGTTAATCCGAAGATTATTAAATATGAATTTGAAAATCACATAACAAGTAAAAAAAGATTACCGGAAATATATTCTGTATTGAAAAATTACGGATTTGAATATGCACATAATAGTTATATTGTAAATTTAAACCACATAAAAAGAAAGACTGTCAAAGAATTAGAATTGAGTGACGGAACGGTATTATCTATTGCCAGATCAAAAGAAAAACAGCTAAGAGTAGCATTTGCAAAATACATGGCGCGAAAGTATTAGGAGGATTGATGGGATATTTGGATATAATAATATTATTTTTAAGTTGCGTATTTGAAATATATATTTATGATGATTTCTTTTGTGCATTTTCGGAATTTAGAAGCGATAATCAAACACTGGGAAAAAGATTTTTTTTTGGTTTATTAGCAGTTATATGTTTATTAGCAGTTAATACATATGGGACGTCATATATTAATATTTTGGGATTTGTAATTATTGTATGGATATATTGCGTGCTGGTATTTCGGGCAAATTTTGGTACTAGAATTATATATTTTTTAATTGCTATTTTGGTAGGAATGGGTTGTGAATTTCTGTTTAGCACATTGTTAAGTCTTCCGTTGTATATAGATGAACAGTACAGTTTAATTCATTTATCGGATATCCCATGGCAACTGTTTACAATGAAGTTGCTGACCTATGTTTTATTTGTGATTATAAAGCGGTTTTTCAGAACATCCAAAAATACAATAAATAATAGAATATTTTTATACTACCTCTGCATTCCTATTGCAAGTATTGCAATTATGATTTTGACGTATTATTCAGGGATTGTGTCTTCTGTAAGTATTATAACTCAAATTTCGTTAAGCATTAGCTTTGCCCTCATGTTATTTGGTAATATCTCTGTGTTTCGTGCATTTAATCGTTATTCAGAAGAATTGCATATTAATGCAGAACAAAAAATAATTATTACAAAACAAGCGATAGATTTACAACATTATGTTCAGGTTCAAAGATTAGGGGTTCAGTATCAGGAGTTTGTTCATAATATTTCGCATTATCTAAAGACAATAGGAGAATTTGCAAAAGAAAATAAGAATTACAATATCATTTCAATTTTGCAGGGGTTAAATATAGAACTTGAAAATAATGTTCTGGCAACATATTGTGATAATTCGGTTGTAAATGCCATTTTGTCAGAAAAAAAGTCGATGGCAGAAAAGAATAATCTGGACTTGGATATATATGTGGAACCGGGGATTGATTTGATGGGAATATCGGATATAGATATAATAACAATGTTAAGTAATTTGTTAGATAATGCGCTACGAGCGGCAAAGGATGCAGATGACAAGTCAATTATTGTTCGGATATATTCGGGAAATGAAAGGTGCTTTCAGATTATAAAGATTGTAAATCATTTTACTGGAATTATTCTTAATACCGACTCTGGCTTTATATCAACAAAGAAAGAAGAAGGGATTCATGGAATGGGAATTAAAAGTGTAGAAAATACAGTGGAAAAATATGATGGCTATTTGGAATGCTTTGTAGAAGATAATTTGTTTACAGCGGTTTTAGTGTTGCCAACGTTGTGAAAATGTAGTAAGAGGCGATTCCTAAGCCAGTGCGAATTACAATCAGATTTTAGGTGGACATCATTTTCCGTTGTTTTTCTGGTAAGAGAGTTTTTGCAACTTTGTTTATGCAAAAACTGCATCTCAAATTGCAAAAATCGACAAACGTCTTGCTGTAAAATAAAAATTGGATTATTATAACAAATAACAAAAAATCATGGGAGATAAATAAAAATGAAAGGTAAATTTGCATTAGGAACTAAATTGTTGAAAGCATTAAACTGTATGGCACTGGTCTTTGTTATACAAACAGCCAATGCAGCTTGTATATGGATGTTTCATCAACCGGAATTTCCAGAAGAAGCAAAAAAGTATAGAAGGGTTAAATAATGATTGAGAAGTGGGTAAAAGCATTTGTTGAATTTCAAACAGGAATCGGGGTTATACAAGATGATGATGTCAGTGTGTATCAGTATGGATACACGGTGATGATAGAAGTGCTTTTAAACACGGCTATTTCTTTTGTTCTTGGAGTTTTGTTAGGACAGATAAAGGAAGTGTGCTTTTTTCTGTGTATGTTTATTCCGCTTAGAAGCTTTTGTGGTGGATATCACGCTACGAAAGCGTGGCAGTGTGCTATTCTTTCAAATTTATCGGTTATAGGGGCACTTGTCTTGTCTGAAATGTTAACACAGTATAGAATTTCGCCATTTGTATATATTATAGGAGAAATTTGCATAGGAAGTGTCATCGCATATTACTCGCCAGTTGAAAGTGTTCATAAAAAGTTAAATGTTGAAGAGCAAAAAATATATAGAAAATATGTAACAAAAATATTGATGGTAGAAATGGTGGCAGCAATTGTTTTTTTAATATCTGGAAGCCAAAAGATGTTTAATGTGATTTTTTTTGTACATATAATACAAGGGTTGTCATTATTAAAGATATCAGTAGGGATGAAGTTTCAAATATAAGGCATTTATTGCCTGTCTAAAGAAAGTGAAAGTATATGGTGTACTGAAGATGGCGGAATCTGAGCGTTTTAAACAGACATGAAGCCGATACTCAGGGCGGTTGATGTTTGCTTCCATTGCCCATACGTCTGTGTTTGTATCGTGGTTGACAATGACCGTGATGTACTTGTGGCCTTTTTTGTAGCTGGCCTCGTCAATGCCGATATGTACGAGACCGTCAAGCCGTCTGGAACGCTCCGGCTTGATGTCGTTCAGTGGACGTACCTGCCGACTGTTTTCTGGTTAATACGCATATACTCGGAGACGGTGCTTCTGAGCCCCCCGCCAGATATGCGGCTGAGGGTTCTTTTTGTCGTAACGTCGGCATCTCTTAAGGCAGAACGGGCAGTTATCCTCATCCATGCCATACATTAGGTCTGGCATGGATGAGGATATGGTTAATGCCATCCCCGTCTGCATAGAAATCTGCTCCTTCTATAACTGCAGTCTTGGCATACTACCCGCCATCATGCCAAAAGCCTCAGATGAAAGTGGAGTTTTAGAAGCAGAAAAAGCCGGTGGGATCTTGAAATATCCGGTTAACTTTGCCAATCGTGAGTATGCATGGAATGGGAGAAAACCTAAGGGAGCGATGATTTAATCAGCACTTTCTTAGTATTTAAGGTGTTAGCATCCTGCCTGCAGCATTTTAGGCGAGGTATTGCTATAAATTAAAAAACAGCGGGAGGAGGTGAAAGAATGTATGGAAGTGTATCAGGGAATGCAGAGGAAAACAAAAGTAAAAGCGTTCTTTTCTTAAGGCAGCGGAATGCCAGAAAAGAACGCAGCATAAGGAATACATTTTTTATTATAGCACAAAAGGAAACGGAATGGGAGATGATTTTCCGAGAAAAACACGGTAAACGTATATCTACAAAATGCACAAAAAGTCATTTTAAAAGTAGCGAATATTGCTTTTAAAATTATCTAAAACTGTTTTTCGACTTAAAAAATGCTCACATGGTAATTTTTTGTCTTTTCAATAGTAAGATTTTTGTGCAAAATCACAACCACGCATAGCAGCAAGGATGTAGATAAAAGCTGTGGGTTCTGGAGATTTTGCTTTTAATATCACCTTTGGTCAAAGAGACGGTATAGGTTAAGCCCATGAAGTGACGTATTTGTGAAAGTCGCATGATAAATTATTATTTAAAAAGGAGTGTATGTCAATATGGTTAAGAAAAAATTTACACAAAGAGTTGCATTAATTTTAAGTTTAAGTTTGCTGGTTTGTTTTGGCATCGCAGAGGCTGCTGGAAAATATTCATTTTCCTATAAGTTTAAGCATCAGTTAGATGTTGATGATACCTTTAAAGCAACAAAGAGTACTGCAGACTTTAGCATCTATACGACAACTAACAATAGTACCAGCAATACCTTTACTATTAAACAATATGAGTATGGTTTCTTTTCTGATTCTTTTGTTACATCTAAAGGTATAGGATGTAAAAAAGATAGTACAGGCACTGCTAGTTTTGATACTAAATCAGGAACGAAATATACATATGATTTTTGGAAAGTTGAAGATGATAAGTATGTTGTAGGGTCAGGAACGCTTTCTTATTAATAAAAAATGGGCGTTGAATTGATGCTGGGCAGAATGGTTTTTGGTATCTCTGGTAGCAGTTCGCATATCGCCTGCATGTATTCATATTCTGTTCCTATATTTATATAGGGCGACAACAGAGTTAGGGATTCGCGTTGTAAATCGTGAAGTCTGTTGATACAAGTATTTTTCATTATGTTAATGGGAATGCCTGTGCAGAGGGGCTATCTGCCAAAGATATTATTTCGGCGGTTAAACATCGCAGTTGTTACTCGTCTGAATTTCTGGTTACATTCTGCCAAAAACCTTGATGCAGCGCCACTAAACCTACGTTTTTGGCAGATGTATCCGAAATTTATACTTCGTGAAATTATGCGGTATTTTACTTGTGAAGTAATAATATGGAAATCAGGGATTTACACGTCTTAAAAATATAGAGGGAGGTTATTTATGATAAGAAGCAGTTTTATTCTTTTCTTTTTTGGGTTTATCATTATCAATTTGTGCGTATGTATTTTAGTTAATTTTGAGTTTAAGAACAAGAAAGTTATAGCGTTCTTAGGATATATTCTTTCACTGATGGTTATTATTTCATTCTGTTTTTTTCCATTTCCGTTTCAAGACAGCCTGCTGGAGGATATGATACGGCATAATGAGGGCCTGACAAATAACTTTGTGCCTTTTAAAACAATTTTTGGCATTATTAAGGGAGCTTTTGAAAACAAAATATATATAATTATTGTTTATCAGATTATTGGTAACATTATTTTGTTTATGCCGGCAGGTTTTTCCTTATATTTTTTTGTAGATAAAAAAAGGCGGATGCTCAGATGCCTTATTTGTATTATATTCACATCGCTTTCCGTGGAAGCCTTACAGGGTGTATATGGTATTATTTTGTCCATAAACTACAGGTCTGTTGATATTGATGATTTGCTCTTGAATGTTATTGGCGGAGTGCTTGGTTTCACTGTGGCCTCTTTTGTTTATGACTGTAAGGACACGTTATTTGTCCGGATATTAAGAAATAGAGCCGAGTGATGTGTAATGCTTTGCAGGAATTAATAATAAGTTGCCAAAAAGCCTAATTGAAGCTGCCGAAGTAATATCTTGAAAAAAATGCCTTATCGTGCTATAATGCATTCGATTGTGCAGGGTTTCCTGCAACAAGGATGAGCGGTATTCTTTACAAGAAACTGCATCAGATGATAATGAATTGCCACGAAAAATGTCTGGACAGAATGTTTTAGCTTTGAGAGGACGGTTTCCGCAGTGTGATGGTGTGTCGTCGGAGCCTGCGCCTTTCTAGAAACAGCAGCCTGCGCCGGATAATAACGGATAAACGGGGTGGTGATTTGATAATTGGAATAATTGGGGCGGGGAAGGTCGGCACTACGCTGGGCGCTTATCTCTGCCAAAACCAGATTGCTGTGTCGGGCTATTACAGCCGGACATTTGAGAGTGCCGTTTCAGCAGCGGATTTTACGGACACAGTAGCATATTATAGTATAGGAGAGCTTGTGGATGCGAGCGATACCCTTTTTATTGCCACTCCTGATGCGGAGATTGGCAATACATGGGATTGCATTGCCAAATACGGGTTAAAAGATAAAATAGTATGTCATTTTAGCGGTTCGTTGTCATCTTATGTATTCTCTGGAATAGAGACAGCCGGGGCAGCCGGTTGTTCCATTCATCCAATGTTTGCTTTCAGCGACAAATTTAATTCCTATAAAAATTTTTCCAAAGCATGTATCACGGTAGAGGGGCAGGAAAGGGCTGTCGGGATTATGCGGCAGTTATTTGAGAACCTTGGGCACCGGGTTTTTACGGTAAAGCCGGAGGACAAAATGCGGTATCATGCGGCAGCAGCCCTTGCCAGCAATTATATGGTTGGGCTTTTTCAGGTCAGCCTTGACTTGCTGGCGGCATGCGGTTTTTCAGAGGAAGAAAGTAGGACGCTGCTTGTGCCTTTAGTACGGAATAATGTTGATTCTATGCTGGAGAAGAGGGCAGAGGAGGTACTGACTGGCCCGGTGGAGAGAGGGGATGCCGGGACGGTCAGGGAGCATCTGAGGGTGCTTCATGGATTGGATGCGGAGGCGGTTTACCGCAGCATTGGAAAAGAATTGGTGGAGATTGCAAAGCGCAGGAACCCGGAGAGGGATTATACCGCAATAGAAAGGCTTTTATAGAAATCTGACCGGGAATGGCAGATATTCGGAAAGGAAAGAAAATGAAAAAGACAGTTGGTACATTTCAGAATGCAAAAAAGAACGGGGAGAAAGTCACTATGCTGACTGCATATGATTATTCCACGGCAAAGCTGGTAGATGAGGCTGGGATAGATTCTATTCTTGTTGGGGATTCGTTGGGGAATGTAATTCTTGGCTATGAGGATACAATTTCTGTTACGATGGAGGATATGATTCATCATGGTGCGGCTGTGGCAAGAGGCGCAAAGGATGCTTTAATTGTAATTGATATGCCTTTTATGTCTTATCAGGCATCTGTATATGATGCGGTAGTGAATGCCGGGCGGCTGATGAAGGAAGGCCGTGCCAATGCAGTTAAGCTTGAGGGCGGTGCCAGTGTATGCCCACAGATACGGGCGATTACTGAATCCGGGATTCCGGTAGTAGCCCATCTGGGGCTGACCCCGCAGTCTGTCAATGCATTTGGAGGATATAAAGTACAGGGAAAGAGTGAGACAGCGGCAGCGAAGCTTTTGGAGGATGCACTGGCTGTTCAGGAGGCAGGTGCATTTGCTGTTGTTTTAGAATGTGTTCCGGCGAAGTTAGCAGCACTGATTACAGAAAGATTAGACATTACTACAATTGGGATTGGTGCGGGCAGTGGGTGTGACGGCCAGGTGTTGGTATATCAGGATATGCTTGGAATGTTTACAGATTATGTCCCTAAATTCGTCAAACAGTTTGCACGGGTTGGCGATATCATGAAGCAGGCGTTTGCTGATTATAAGAGAGAAGTATCTGAGGGGACATTTCCGGCTGAGGAGCACAGCTATAAGATAGAAGATGAAGTGATTGAAAAGTTATATTGAGCGCCGGGGGAATCTGCTGCCCAGTATAATATGATGGGCACAGAACGGCAAGTCAAGGGGGAGTTATATGAAAATAGTAGAAACGATTCAGGAAGTAAGGGACCAGGTAAAGGAATGGAGAAAGCAGGGGCTTACCGTGGGGCTGGTTCCGACCATGGGATATCTTCATGAAGGCCATAAGAGCCTGATTGACTGTGCCGTGGCAGAAAATGACAGGGTGGTTGTCAGTGTGTTTGTAAATCCGATGCAGTTTGGCCCCAAGGAGGATCTTGCGAGTTACCCAAGGGATCTGGACAGGGATGCTGCAGTTTGTGAGAGCGCGGGGGCGGCATTGGTTTTCCATCCGGAACCATCTGAAATGTACCATGATGATTTTTCTTCCTTTGTGGATATGAGTACGCTGACAGGCGGCCTTTGTGGAAAGACGCGCCCAATTCATTTCCGGGGGGTATGTACGGTAGTATCTAAATTATTTAATATTGTCGTGCCGGACAAAGCATATTTTGGACAGAAGGATGCACAGCAGCTTGCGGTAATCCGCCATATGGTGAGCGATTTAAATTTTGGTATTGAGATTGTGGGATGCCCGATTGTACGCGAAGAGGATGGTTTGGCAAAGAGCTCGCGCAATACATACTTGAGTGAGGAGGAGCGCAGGGCGGCCCTGATTTTAAGCCAGTCCTTGAAAAAAGGCAAGGCTCTGCTGGAGACAGGGGAGACGGACGCAGCTAAGCTTCGCGCAGTAATTGCCAACACGCTTGCCACGGAGCCGCTGGCGAAGGTTGATTATGTAGAGGTGGTAGGTTGGGATACGCTGGAGCCGGTAGAATCTATAAACGGCCCTATACTTACGGCAATTGCAGTTTATATTGGCAAAACAAGGCTGATTGATAATTTTATCTGGCAGAAAGAAACGAGGTAGGGACAATGACAGTGACGATGTTAAAAGGGAAAATCCATCGGGCAGTGGTACAGCAGGCATCTCTCGATTATGTGGGCAGCATCACAGTAGATCCGGAGCTTATGGAGGCGGCGGGCATTTACGAATATGAAAAGGTACAGATTGTTGACGTGGAAAATGGCAGCCGTTTTGAGACCTATACGATTGCCGGAGAAGCAGGGAGCGGGATGATCTGCCTGAATGGCGCTGCAGCGCGGATGGTACAGGTAAAGGACCATATTATAATTATGGCTTATTGTGAAATGCTGCCGGAGGAAGCCAAAGGACATAAGCCTTATGTCGTATTTGTAGATGAAGATAATAAAATTAGCAGCGTGGCACGTTATGAAAAACATGGGCAGCTGTCGCAGGATATGAAATAGGCGGTGAGTTTTCAACTTTGGGAAAGTTCCCGCTGTGCAGTGAAATATCAGGGTGGTTAAATATTTGAAAATTTCTATGTACGGCGGCCTTGGATGGAGAAAGGAAATGGGGATTATGTTTCAGGGAAAGACAGTGGTATTGGCGGTGTCAGGGAGCATTGCGGCCTATAAGATAGCAAATCTGGCAAGCATGCTGTCGAAGCATCATGCAGACATCCATGTACTTATGACAAAGAATGCAACACAGTTTATCAATCCTATCACTTTTGAGACTTTGACGGGAAATAAATGCCTCATTGATACATTTGACAGGAACTTTCAATATAGCGTGGAGCATGTTGCATTGGCAAAGAGGGCGGATGTTGTTCTGGCTGCGCCGGCATCTGCTAACGTGATAGGAAAAATTGCAAATGGGATAGCAGATGACATGCTGACGACTACAATTATGGCATGTCCCTGCCCGAAGATTATTTCGCCGGCCATGAATACAAATATGTATGAAAATTCTATCGTGCAGGAAAATCTTGAAAAGCTTAAAAGGCATGGTTATACAGTAATTGAGCCGGAAGTAGGGCTGCTTGCGTGCAAGGATGTGGGCGCCGGGAAGCTTCCTGCGGAAGATGTACTCTTGGATTATATACGCCGGGAAATTCATTTTCCAAAAGATTTGGCGGGAAAAAAGGTTTTGGTGACTGCCGGGCCTACGGTGGAAGCGATAGACCCAGTCCGTTACATTTCCAACCATTCTACCGGAAAAATGGGCTATGCTATCGCCAAAACTGCGATGGAGCGCGGCGCTGACGTCACATTAATATCAGGGCCTGTGAATCTGCCGGCGCCTTTGTTTGTGAAAATGGTGCCTGTCCAGAGTGCGGAGGACATGTTTCGGGCGGTTGCTGCAGTTTCCGATGGGCAGGACATTATTATTAAAGCGGCAGCGGTTGCCGATTATACGCCGGAGACGGTAGCGGAGGAAAAAATAAAAAAGGCGGATGGCAGCAGCAGTATCGCTTTGAAGCGGACAAGGGATATTTTGCAGTATCTGGGGGAACATAAAAGGCCGTCCCAGATTTTGTGCGGATTTTCTATGGAAACAGAAAACCTGATAGAAAATTCCAAAAAGAAATTGCTAAAAAAGAATCTTGATATGATTGCAGCCAACAGCCTCAAGGTGACAGGCGCAGGTTTTGGCGTCGATACCAATGTTATCACCCTGATAAAGCAGGATGGCATCAGAGAGCTTCCCCTGATGAGCAAAGGGGAAGCTGCGGCTGCTATTTTAGATGAAATAATGAAGTCGTTTATTTAATAGGAAAATTCTTGTTATGCCACAAGCGAAGCCTGTGCCCCTTTTTATTTTTTAGGAAACTGCTCGTTGTGTGGTGGTCGCCAACAAGAATTTTCGTAGAAAATTCTTGCTAGGGCACAAGCGAAGTCTGTGCCCTTTTTTTAATAAAAAACTTTCACAAGATACAGGCCCTGCGGCTGCGCTGTAAAACCGGCAGCGGTGCGGTCTTTTGCCTGAAGGATTGCCGTAATGTCTTCAGGCCTTCTTTTTTTCAGGCCGATTTCTAAGAGGGTGCCAACAAGAATCCGTATCATATGGTAAAGAAAGCCATTTCCCAAAAAGTCAATAGTCAGAATTCCAGCCTCCATTTTGATATGGATGGAATCAATACGGCGGATGGTCGATTTTTTCATGTGCTTATTGTCGCAGAAGCTTTTGAAGTCATGTTCCCCAAGAAGGAGAGATGCTGCGGCCTTTATATCCTTTATACTGAGATTTTCGGGAAAATGCGTTCTATATTGTCTTGTAAAGACATCCTGTACGGTGTTCGTATCAATAATATAGCGGTAGTGTTTCTTTGCCGTATTCAGTCTGGCATGAAAACGTGAGCTTGCTTCTGTCAATGATAAAACGCGTATGTCTGGCGGCAGATATTCGTTCAGGTAATCCTGAATCTGTTTTTCACTTAGAGATGTGCCGCATTTAAAATTGGCAATCTGGGCGAGCGCATGTACGCCTGCGTCTGTTCTGCCGGAGCCGTGTATCTCTGTCTCTGTTCCAGTCATTTTGAGCAGGATGTTTTCCAGCCTGCCCTGGATGGTATTTTTAGTATTTCCCTGCTTCTGCCATCCGCTGTAGCGGGTTCCGTCATATTGCAGGGTCATTCGGTAGTTTTTCATTTTCATAGGAAGACTGCCTTTCATTATAACCGCCGTTATGGCGGCTATGTTCTTTTATGTACAAATCAAAAATCTATTAGTTCAGGGGATAATTGTATTTGATTTATTTCTGTCTGTCAAGTTCCGTGTTTGCGATTAGATTCAAAATCATTCTGCTTCAGAGGGAATCGTAGGTGGGGATAAAAGAAACAATGATGTAAAACGTAGCGATAGAAATGTTGTGATATTAAGTAGGAGGCAGCTGAGAGATGAGGATTATTATAAATCAAGGAAAAAGGAGGAGTGTTTATGAGAGGGAGAGGAAGGGATAATGGAAGACACAAGCGGGTGTTTGGAATTGCGGCGGCTGCGGTTGTGGTAATGCTTGTGGCAGGTATTTTGGGTATTTTGTTCAACTGCGGTAAAAGTACGATGCACTTGCGCGAGAAAAATGCAGCAGAGGACAAAGAAATTGTAAATAAGGAGACAGGTGATAAGAAAGGGGGGGATAATAATGCTGACAGTGAGGTAAAGAAGCAGGGGGATTATCAGGTAAAACGCCTGCAGAATGTTGATTATCCTGAGGAAACAGAGTTGATGCAGGGGAAGAACCGGGAACCGGACAGTGCTTTTTTAAAGAATTTACTGCCATTTTACAAGCAGACGATGCTTGACACGCTGTTGGATGATAAAAAGCAGAATATGGCATATTCCCCGATTAATCTTTATCTCTGCATGGCGATACTGTCAGAAATGACAGATGGGCAGACGAGGCAGCAGCTCTTTGATGCACTTGGACAGGATTCACCTGCAGATGTGCGGAAACAGAGCCAGAGAATCTGGAATAGTATTTATTCCGGAAGCAGGATTTCAAAATGTATTCTGGCGGATTCTGTCTGGTTAAGGGATGATATTCCATATGACAAAGATGTATTAAAGATTCTGGCAGATAATTATTATACATCTGTGTATCAGGGGGAGATGGGGACAAAATCTATGGACCAGGAGGTTCAAAAGTGGGTAAACCGTATGACAGGGAATCTTTTGGAGGAGCAGGTAGGAAAGCTGCAGACGCATAAAGACACGATACTTATGTTGCTGTCCACGGTGGATTTTTATGACCAGTGGGTAGATAGATTTCCGGAGGAGAATACAAAGCAGGGAGTATTTTACAATGAAGATGGAGAAAAAGCGGCTTGTGATTTTATGAAGAGGGTGCAAAATTCTTCTATATATAAGGAAAAACACTTTTCGTCAATTTCGCTCTACTTTGAAAGCGGAAGGAGCATGAATATTTTTCTGCCGGAGGAGGGCGTATCAGTTGAGGAAATGCTGCAAAAGGATATGAAAAAGATTCTTGGCATTAGTTCAGGTGCAGATAGGGAGGAGGCAGAATATGGCGAAATTACGCTGCAGCTTCCAAAGTTCCAGATTACTACGGAGGAATTAGACCTCATCCCTGTCATGAAAAAATTGGGGATAAAAGATTTATTTCTTCCGGAGAGGGGGGATTTCAGTAAAATTCTGGGGCAGGATAGTGGCAGCCATCTTGTGTATGTGGATAAGGCAGAGCAGGCGACAAAGGTGGCAGTGGATGAAAACGGATGCTCTGTAGCTTCTTATACTGTAGTGGAGATGCGTGACGGTGCAGGGATGCCTGATAAAAAGTATCAGTTTAACTGTAACCGGCCATTTGTCTTTATTATTAATAATAAAATAGATGGAACTCCAATCTTTGCCGGGGTGGTGCGCAATATGGGCTGATGCTGCAGTTTTATTTTTTAAATGCCGTTACCGTTCTTGAAACTGTAATAATTACTGTAATAAGATTGTAAGAAGGGCATGCTACAATAGAGGTATCAAAATATGAGGGGGATACAGATATGAGCATACTGAAATCTGACAATCTATGCAAAACATATGGCTCCGGGGAAAATGAGGTAAAGGCGCTGGACCATGTTTCAATCAGCATTGAGGAGGGCAGTTTTATTTCAATTATAGGCACTTCGGGAAGCGGCAAGTCAACCCTGCTAAATATGCTTGGCGGGTTAGACCGGCCGGATTCCGGGACGGTTACTGTGGCAGGGAAAGAGATATTTTCCATGAGTGATGAGCAGCTGACGGTTTATCGGCGCAGAAATATTGGTTTTGTATTTCAGAATTATAATCTGGTGCCAATCCTTAATGTGTACGAAAATATTGTACTGCCAATAGAATTAGACGGTTCGGAGGTAGATAAAAAATTTGTGAAGGATATTATCGGCACGCTGGGGATAGAAAAAAAGTTGACTTCCATGCCAAACCAGCTTTCCGGAGGGCAGCAGCAGAGGGTAGCGATTGCGCGTGCCCTGGCATCGAAGCCTGCGATTATTCTTGCAGATGAACCGACGGGAAATCTCGACAGCCGGACCAGCATGGATGTCCTGTCGCTGCTAAAGGTTACAAGCCGTGAATTTGACCAGACTATTGCGATGATTACCCACAATGAGGAGATTGCTTTAATGGCGGATGGGATGATTCATATTGAGGACGGCAGGGTAAAGGCAGGTGATCCGGTATGCTAGAAAATAATAACCAGATTGCGGTACAGAGGCTTGGTATCCGTTCTTTAAAACAGAATAAAACCAGAAACCTGTTTGTTATCCTTGCGGTTGTGCTTACAACATTTATGTTTACAACTGTTTTTAGTATTGGTTTTAGCATTGCAAAAAATTTGAGCATTATGATGGTCCGGCAGCAGGGCACAAAGGCGAGCATCATATTGGAAAAGCCTGAGGCACGGCAGGTGGAACAGGCAGGAAGGGCAAAGAATCTGAATGCCGCCGGAATAAGGATACCTGCAGGTGTTTTTACGGATGAGGAGGAAAAAGCGAAATTTTTGTTAAACTATTATGATAAAACAGAATTCGAAGAAAATTTTCTTCCTGCGGTCAGTGATCTGGAGGGGAGATATCCCGAAAAAGAAGATGAAATAATGCTTTCAAAAGCGGCTCTGGAGATACTTCATGTGAAGGAGCCGAAAGAGGGGATGGATATCGTGCTGCAATCTGCTTCTGGGGATGGGACATACCGGCTGTCCGGCTGGTACACGGATTATGCATACTCCCAAAAGGGTTATCTATGTTTTGTCTCAAAGAAGTGCGTGGATGCACTTGGCCTTACCATGGAAAAGGATGGGCGCCTTTGTATTTCTGCCAATGTGGGTAAACAGAACCGCCTTCTAGAAGAACTTGAGGAAATAGTTACACTGCGTGATGGCCAGGAGTTTCAGGCATCATGGGATGCACAGGATCAAAGTACGGGAAATACATTTGCAATTGCGGCACTTATTGGAGTTATGGGGTTGATTATTGTTCTGAGCGGTTATCTTCTTATATATAATGTTATGCATATTTCTGTTACAAAGGACATCCGTTTTTATGGGATGTTAAAGACGCTGGGGACTTCGCCGGCCCAAATCAAAAAAATTGTAAAGATGCAGGTAGCCAGGCTTTCCTGCATTGGTATTCCAATTGGAATTCTGCTTGGGCTGATGATTTCCTTTTTAGCCGTTCCGTTTGCCTTACAAATGCTTCAAACAGGTGCATATGCAGAGGTGATGCCCTCGGAAATCAGTTTTAACCCATTTATTTATGTTGGTACGGTCTTATTTGCTGTTTTAACGGTTACAGTGAGCTGCCGCAAGCCCGCAAAGCTTGCAGGCAGGGTTTCAGCGGTGGAGGCGCTCCGTTTTAATGGGCAGAATCAGATAAAAACGAAATCGAAGAATTCTACCAGTGGCGGAAAGGTCTATAAGATGGCATTCCGCAATGTTTTTAGGGAAAAGAAGCGGGCTATTTTGGTATTTGCTTCGCTTTTTATGGGGACTATGGCATTTTTGTCGGTAGATGTTTTTCTTGGGAGCATGAAACTGGAAAATTATGTGGAGTATTATCTGCCAAATGATTTTACTATTTATACAAGGGCAGGGCAGGAGGATAATACGGAGGAGGATGAGGCAGAATACGACAGCCAGATAGAAAGATTGGTGCAGGATCTAGAAGAGATAGATGGGATAACACATCTTGGAAAGAACCGTGCTGCTGATGCCTTTTTGGAGTTTGATGAGGAAGTATTTGCCCCATTTCTGGAGAATGAGTTTTCAGACGGGGAGAGTATGGAGGAGGCGGTAGATTTTTATAAAAACGCGGAAGAAGAGGAGAGGTATTCAGCGCCGGTTATTTCAGTAGACCGCAAAATGATTGAGAGGTATAATGAGAGGGCGCAGCAGAAAATAGATATAGAACGGTTTGAAAAAGGGGAAATCTGTTTGATAGGGGACGTCCAGACGGAAGAACAGGCTGATGCGCTCCGCGGTAAAGATATCACAATGATAGATAAGGGGAGCGGGGAAAAGCTTTCGGTTGAGATTGGTGCCTGTATGCTGCTTGGCAAAGAGTACGGAGTTAATATCGGCTATATGTGGCAACAGGGGGGTGCGCCGAGCGTCATTTTGATTAGCGAGGCGGTAATGAACAAGCTTTGCAAGGATACATGGTTCGATAATATTATAGTAGACTGTGAAGCGGATGCCGAACCATCTGTGGCGATGCAGATTAAGAGGCTTGCCAAGACAAACCCTTCTATATTTGAGGTGGAGATTAAGTCTGAGATGGTTTCCGGCCTTAAGTCTTCTATGCTGACGATGAATGTTCTCGGCGGAGGAATCTCCATTATATTGATTATGATAGGGGTGCTGAACTTTATCAATGTTATGCTGACTGGGGTATATATTAGGCGTGGGGAGCTGGCCGTAATGGAGAGCGTTGGCATGACAAAGAAACAGGTAAAAAGAATGCTGACTTATGAGGGGGGATACTATGCGGCCGTAACAATTGGATTGATACTTACTCTTGGAAATGTTATTATATATACAATTGCGGACATGGCGCAAAAGATAGCGGATTATGCGGTATTCCATTATCCTGCGCCGCTGATGTGTATAATTTCTGTATTCATTTTTGCAATCTGCATCAGTGTCCCTTCCTGCGTATACCGTACGCTTTCAAAAGAGAGCGTGACAGAACGGTTACGGCAGGGGGAGTGAGAGAAAATGTGCAGCATGGGGGATTGATATGCAGAGACTGCTTATTGTAGAAGATGATATTATTATCTGCGGTGGAATAAAAGTGTTTTTGGAAGGGAAGGGGTATGCTGTAGATTGTGCCTATACGTTTTCAGAAGCGGAAGAGGCGCTGCAGCATTCCTATAGTCTGGTGATACTTGATATTAACCTTCCGGATGGGAGCGGCATGGAGCTTTGCAGGAAAATCCGCAGTGCAGGCAATATTCCAGTGATTTTTCTGACGGCAAACGATACAGAGAAAGATATGATTGAGGGCTTTCAGGCCGGATGTGATGATTATATTGCAAAGCCTTTTTCTGTAGAGCTTCTGAATCAGAGGATTATGGCTGTATTAAGGCGGAGCGCGCAGGATTCTTCCGGTGATTTATTCCATTATAAGGATCTGTCTGTTGATTTTGGCAAGATGCAGGTATCCCGCAGTCAGGTTCCGGTAAAATTATCTGTGACAGAGTACAGGTTATTGGAACTGTTAATAAAAAACAAAGGGCAGGTACTGACCAGAGAATCCATTCTAGGCAGAATCTGGGACTGCGACGGGAATTATGTAGACGAAAATACATTAAATGTCCATATCCGCCGCCTGCGGCAGAAAATAGAGCCAGATACAAAAAATCCCCAGTATATAATAACGGTATTTGGGATTGGCTATACATTTGGTGAGTAGAAATGAGGGGAATTTGAAAAAGTTTTATTTTGAAAAAGGGCTTCATATATTGGCCTGTTTCTATGCTACGGTGGCTGTAACAATGCCGTTTATGCTGTATTTGATGACGCAAGATGTAAGGGTCTCTGTCCTGTCGCTGGCCGGATGTCTGCTGTTTTGTATTTTGGCATATCTGCTGCACCGGCTGCATGACTGGTATATCACCGGGATTTTGGCAGATTTGCCCAAGCTGATGGATTTATTGATAGAGCTTGAGGAGAAGGAAATATTTCCCGAAAATGAAGATACTATTGTTTCAAAATTGCAGAATAGGGTGATAAAGCTGGTCAGGATATTAAAACAGAAAAACAAGATGGCTGAGCAGGAGCATGAAAATATTAAAGGGCTGGTTTCTGATATTTCACATCAATTAAAAACACCTATTTCCAATTTGAGGATGTACAGCCAGTTTTTGGAGGATGAGGCATTGCCTCCGGAAAAGCGGAGAGAGTATGTCGGGGTGCTTCAAGTGTCTGTGGAGCGGCTGTATTTTTTATCGGAAAACTTGATTAAGGTGTCAAGGCTGGAGAGCGGTTTGATATCTTTAAATATGGAGAATCAATGCTTGAATGAGACGGTTATGAAATCGGTCAAAGATATCTATCCAAAAGCGAAGAAGAAAAAGACTGAGATAGAATATTATGAGGATGGGAAGATTGTATTGCTCCATGACAGGAACTGGACGGCTGAGGCGGTGTTTAACTTATTAGATAATGCAGTGAAATATGCAAAGGAGGGCAGCAGGATTATTTTGTCAGTCAGGCAGCTTGGCCTGTTTGTGGAAGTATCTGTGGAGGACGAGAATGGTGCTATAGCAGAGGAGGAAAGGGCGAAGGTATTTACGAGATTTTACAGGGGGAAAAACAGCCGCAGGGAGGAGGGGATTGGAGTGGGGCTTTACCTTTCCAGACAGATTGCGGTAAGGCAGGGAGGGTATATGAATTTGCGCACTACAGATAAGGGGAATGTGTTTTCTATTATGCTGTATAAGAAATAAAAAAGGGCACAAGCGGAGTCTGTGCCCTTTTTTATTTCTCCTCCTCTTTGATTTCCCAATGGATTAGAAAAGCTAACAATGCGCGCAGTGCGATGATGCCGGCAACTGTGGCTATCTCCTCCCATTCACGTACGATTACTGTCCGCAGGATTTCGCTGCCCATTTTAAACTCTAATGCGACAGCAAGCCCCTTGGCCAGAGAAAGTTTTGTATCAGGCGAGCCCTTGATATAGTTATAAAAGCCTTTGATGCCGGATGCCGCGATAATCGCAACGCCCATAAATTCCAAAACAATGATAATAAAGTTCACCGCATTTTCTAAAAGCATTTCCAGTACATGTATAATGTCCATAAGCAATCCTCGTTTCTGCATAGCGTTAGTTTCTTCTATATTAATGTAAGAGCTAGTTTTATTCAAGCCTTTTTTAACTTATAGGAAACTGTTCGTTGTGTGGTGGTCGCCAACAAGAATTTTTGCAGAAAATTCTTGCTAGGGCACAAGCGAAGTCTGTGCCCTTTTTCTAATGCTCTTCTTTATTTTGAGCGTTGAAAACCCTGCTGCTACCGGGAGCGGAGTGGACAGTAACGTTTAGATAGCATCTCCTGAAATTTGTTTGGCAGAAGTGGTTGAAAATTAGGCATTTATAAGGTATTATAGTTCATGGATGCCAAAAGTATCCATGAACTATAGGGAGGGGCTGATTCTGTGGCTAGTGCAGGTACAGGGCGGAAGGGTAAAACTTGCTCTGCCTGCAGTAAATAAAATAAGAAACTTGAAAGTGAAAGGAGATTTTTATGAAGATTATTATGTTAGGTGCACCGGGGGCAGGAAAGGGAACTTATGCGAAAGGTATTGTTGAAAAGTACAAGATTCCGACAATTTCTACAGGAGATATTTTCCGTCAGAATATTAAAGAAGGTACAGAGCTTGGAAAGAAAGCAAAGGGATACATGGATGCAGGGGAACTGGTACCTGATGAGTTAGTCTGCGATTTAGTAGTGGACCGTCTGGAAAAGGATGACTGCAAGAATGGATATATTTTAGATGGATTTCCAAGAACGATTCCTCAGGCTGAGGCGTTGACTGCTGCTTTGAAGGAAAAGGGCACAGGGATTGATTTTGCTTTAGATATCGAAATGGAGGATCAGGCGATTATTGACCGTATGGCAGGCCGCAGGGTTTGTGCAAAGTGTGGGGAGACGTATCATGCTGTAAATATCCCGCCTAAGGCAGAGGGAATCTGTGATAAATGCGGCGGCAACCTTGAAATCCGTGATGATGACCAGCCAGAGACCGTTAAGAAGAGATTAGGTGTCTATCATGAGCAGACAGCTCCATTGATCGAATATTACAGGACACAGGGAATTCTCCATGAGGTTGATGGAAATCTTGGCCTGAAGGGTGTAAATAATAAGATTTATGAGATTCTTGGTGAATAGGGAGATGATGGTGCCACTGAAAGTGGCATGTCAATTTTATAGGAAAGACAGAAAATAGAAAGAAGGCATATTATGTCAGTATCAATTAAATCAGAGCATGAAATAGAATTAATGAGGGAGGCCGGCAGGATTCTGGCGATTGTCCATGATGAAATGGCAAAAATTATTCGTCCGGGCGTCAGTACGATGGACATTAACCGGAGAGGGGAGGACGTAATACGTAGCTTTAAGTGTATCCCTTCTTTTTTGAACTATAATGGTTATCCTGCTGCAATCTGCATATCAGTAAATGATGAAGTGGTGCATGGAATACCAAGTAAAAAGCGTATATTGCAGGAAGGCGATATTGTCAGCCTGGATGCTGGAGTGATTTATCAGGGATATCAGTCGGATTCTGCCAGAACCCATGCAGTGGGGGAGATTTCGGCAGAGGACAGACGTCTGATAGATATTACAAAACAAAGCTTTTTTGAGGGAATCAAATATGCGCGGGCAGGGAATCATTTATTTGATATTTCTAAAACAATTCAGAATTTTGTGGAGGATAACGGATATTCTGTTGTCAGGGATTTAGTTGGTCATGGCATTGGCAGGAAGCTCCATGAGGAGCCGCAGGTGCCGAACTTTAAACCGATTGGCAGGGGAATGAAGCTTCGTGCAGGCATGACCCTGGCAATCGAGCCTATGGTAAATGCCGGCGCTTATGATGTGTGGGTGCTGGAGGATGACTGGACGGTAGTTACTAAAGATTCCACAAAGTCAGCGCATTATGAGAATACAGTCCTGATTACGGAAGGAGAGCCGGAGCTTCTTTCTTATAATAAAGATTTGGTATAGCCAAGAATGGAGGAGAATATGTCAAAAGAAGATGTGATTGAAATTGAAGGTGTTGTAGTAGAGAAACTTCCTAATGCAATGTTTAAGGTAGAGCTGGAAAATGGCCATCAGGTACTTGCACATATCAGCGGTAAGCTGCGCAAGAACTTTATCCGAATCTTGCCCGGGGATACTGTAACCATGGAAATGTCCCCATATGATTTGACAAAGGGCCGTATTACATGGAGGGATAAATAAGGTTAAAATTGCATAATCATGAAACAAAGACTTGCAGGTTGCAAGTTTTTGTTTTGTGTTCTGTTATCGTATTCGTCCGCATTATGTGCACGGAAATCAATTTTCAATATATATTCATTACTGCCCTATTAATTTGTCACTATTTACAGACGACTGTTTCCTAAACAATAATTCCCTGTTATCCGTCATTTTCCAATGTGCCTGCGTCCGGTTATGCTTCTGTTTTTGCCCTTACAGAATATGATACGCCTAAAAAGAAGGACAAGATATGCCGCCAGACA
>RAYF01000043.1 GCA_003611745.1 bacterium D16-36
TATCAAGAACGACGTAAACGAGCAGGTTATCAAAGGCAATATTGCCATCATCAAGCACACCGACAACGGCGAAACCCAGATTGAAACGCCAGAGGAGGGGGCTGTCTTTGAAGTATATTTAAAATCCGCAGGCAGCTTTGATGCGGCAGAGGAAGCCGAGCGTGACACGCTTATCTGCGATGAGAACGGCTTTGCCCAGACAAAGGATATGCCGTATGGCATCTATACCGTACACCAGACTTCTGGATGGGACGGTCGGGAGCTGATGAAAGATTTTGACGTATTCATCTGCAAGGACAGCCAGACTTACCGCTACCTTATCAACAACGCCAATTTTGAGAGCTATATCAAGATTGTGAAAAAGGATATAGAAACGGGCAAGGCTATCCCGTATGCGGGCGCAGGCTTCCAGATTTACGACCCAGAGGGAAACCTTGTAACAATGAAATTCACTTATCCCGAAGTGACGGAGATTGACACGTTCTACACGACAGCGGACGGCGGGCTTATCACGCCGCAGACTTTGGAATACGGCAAGGGATATTCCCTCGTTGAAGTGCAAGCCCCATACGGCTATGTCCTCGACTCCGAGCCAGTCTATTTTGACGTGGAGCAGGAAAACTCCGAGGAGGAAAGCGGCATCACTATTATAAAGGTGGAACGCTCCAACGTGGCGCAGAAAGGGAAAATCACGGTAGGAAAATCTGGCGAGGTATTCAGCAGGGTATCGGGAAACAAGGGGCTGTACCAGCCGATTTTTGCCGTGGATAATTTAGAGGGTGCAGTTTACGAGATTACCGCAGCCGAGGACATCATCACGACAGACGGAACAGTCAGAGCCGAGAAAGGCGAGGTCGTGGACACGCTTACCACAGGGGAAGATGGCACGGCAGAATCTAAGGAGCTTTATCTCGGAAAGTATGAGGTAAAGGAAGTGACCGCCCCGTATGGCATGGTATTAAATGATGAAGTCCATGCCGTGGAGCTTGTGTATGCAGGGCAGGAAATCGAAGTGACGGAAACAGGCACGGAATTTTACAATGAGCGTCAGCGTGTGGAAATCGACCTCAATAAAACCCTTGAGGTTGACGAAGCATACGGCGTGGGCAGTAACGGCGAAATCAAGGACGTCACGTTCGGTCTGTATGCAGCCGAGGAGCTGACCGCAGCCGACGGCTCTGTTATCCCTGCCGATGGATTGATTGAGGTTATTTTCCTTGACGAGAACGGTCACGGAAAGGCAATCAGCGACCTGCCGATGGGAAGCTACTATGTGCAGGAAATCAGCACAAACGCCGCTTACCTTGTCAGCGATGAGAAATACCCTGTTGACTTCGAGTACGCAGGGCAGGAAACCGCCGTCGTAAATATTACGGTAAACGAGGGCGAAGCCATTGAAAATGAACTGATTTACGGCTCTATCAGCGGTAAAAAGTCCAACGAGGACGGCGAGGATTTAGGCGGTGCGATAATCGGCATCTTTCAGATGGGGACAACAGAATACACGAAAGAAAATGCAATCGCAACTGCCACATCTGAAGATGACGGCAGTTTTTCTTTTGTGGAAGTTCCGTATGGCACATGGGTAATCCGTGAAATCGAAAGCCCGAAAGGATATGTACTCTCCGAGGAAGAAATCAGCGTAACTATCAGTGAGGTTGACGAGGTAGTGGAGATTGAGCTTGTGAACTATTTCATCAAAGGCAATATCGCTCTGACTAAGGTAGACAAGGATTATCCCGACAACAAGCTCACGGGTGCGGTATTCGAGGTTTACTCTGATACGGACGGCGATGGGAAACTGGATAAAAAGGATGAACTTCTCGGCGAGATGGGCGAGGTGGAAAAAGGCGTTTACCAGATGAACGACCTCAGATATGGAAAGTACCTTGTCCGTGAGAAAACCGCCCCGACAGGCTTCGTTCTGGATGAGAATGTCTATCCCGTATCCATTGAGGAAAACGGCAAGACCTACAACGTGGAGAATGAAGCGGGCAAAGGTTTCTTGAATGAAGCACAGAAAGGCTCATTAAAAATCGTCAAGACATCCTCTGACGGCAGGGTGGAGGGCTTCTCTTTCCGTGTTATCGGCAGGGATTACGACCAGACGTTCAAGACGGACAAAAACGGCGAAATCGTCATTGACGGCTTGCGTATCGGCGAATACACCGTGTCCGAGGTCATCGACAAGGCATCCTCTGGCTATATCCTGCCCGCCGACCAGAAAGTGACAGTCAAGACGGACGAAACGGCAACCGTAACCATGCACAACGAGCTGCGTGACACCCCGAAAACGGGCGACGACTTCAGCCTCGGCTTGTGGGTGAGCCTTGCGGCGGCATTTACAGTCGGTGCGGGAATCTTCGGGTTTGCAGGCTACCAGTGCGAAAGAAAGAAAAAGGAGGATTAAACAGAATGAGAGATAAGACTATTATAGCCATTGTGCTTGTGGCGTTTATCGGCGGTGCGGCTGCGTGGCTGCATCTCCGCAGAAAATAGTTTGAGAAATATTTTACTGATGTGGATTGGGGCGGTTTTCAACGACCGCCCTTTTTCCATGTATGGAGGTAGACATGGAAAATCTGAAAACCATTGAGGGCAAAGTCAGAGCCGTCCTGCAAGAGAATGAGGACGCCAGAAATGACGACATGGTGCTGTACCTTGCCCTCTGCAACCTTTATCTGAAAGATGCGGGGGCTATGCCGCTTGCCCAGATACTGCTGAACCATAAGGAACTTGGCTTGCCGAGCTTTGAGAGCGTGGGCAGGACACGCCGCAAATTGCAGGAGAAATGCCCAGAGCTTTTAGGGAGCGTGCGGATGCAGAAAATCAGAGCCAGAGGCGAAAAGGCATACCGCAGATATGCCAAAGAATCTTGAAACATTAAAAAATCCAAAGAGAGGAGGAACGCCTATGGACGGTGGAACACGCTCCAATCAGGGCTATGAAATCATAGAGGGCTGCACTATCGGGAACACGGAGCTTGTCATCGGGCATCACCCGACAGCCCCGAACCCTTATGTATGCTGGTACTGCAAGGGCGGCGACAACTACTATTGGGGCTGCTACTGCAACACCCTTGAAGCGGCGAGGGAAAAGCTGAACAAACGCTACCAGTCGGAGTGCCAGATGCCATACAATCAACAGCCCGATAAAAAGGCGAAGCAGCACGATGACCGAGAGCGGTAAGGAAAAGAAATATGACTGCACGGATTGTCCTTACCCCCGATATAAGGACAGCCGTGTTATCTTCTGCGACGTCTGTATCCGAAAGGTTTTAGACTGGCAGAGGGAGAAAAAGAAAAGGAAGGAGAATCCCGATGGAGAATGAAGAAAAGCGGATGATTAGCTCCTACGAGGTCACGCAGAGCATCCACATCGGAAAAAAGGAAGTCGTGTTCGGCATAGATGAGAAAGAGGAATACCCGTATCTTGTCTGCTATTGCACTTACGACAACCCGCTGTCCGCAGAATGGGTGACGGATGCGGTCGGCTCTGACGACTATCTGGAAGCCATGCAGATGTTTACCGACAGGGTGCAGGAACAGATAGAGAATGTAAGAGCCGAGCAGGAACAGTTCAAGTTTGACATGACCCCGTTTACCATAGACGACTGCATCCCAGACGACAAATGTGGCAGCATTGTGGGCAAGGTCGTGGTCATCAATGCCGAGGTCAACCGCCATGAGTACAGGCATTCTGCCTACCAGCTTGTACTGGCGGACGGCGGTCACGGTGCGTTGGGCGGCAGGGGGCAGGCGGTGTTCGGCACTTCCCTTGCGGACGGAAAGCACGCCCGATGGGAACGGTGCGACGTGCTTGGGGAAATCAAGCCAGAGAAGATGCCTGAATGGGCAAAAGAAGCCCTCGCAAAAATCAAGGAACAGGAAAAAACAAAAAAATCAAAGAGCAGGGAGGAACGCTGATGGAGGTACGGGCTTTGACGCAGCCAGAACAGAAATACACCTACGCCCAGAGTATGCAGCTTGAAGGGCAGACGGGATGTATTGGGCATCTCCGAGGTGATTTTGCCCCCTCTGGATATGGCTTTTATACTTCTTGGACGGATACGAGGGAACAATGGAAAACCGATGAATTTAAGGCAGGACTGGACGATGTTATCAATACCCTGCGTGAAGATAAGGGGCTTCTGCACAATCGCTATGACATGGCGGTATTTGCGAGGGAGAATCCCGAAAGTGCCTTTAAGGGTAATTACTGTACCGAGTACGGATTCCGTGTGGACACCGATAAGCACGCTTTCCTGCTCCGCTGCAACCCGACAAAGGGCGATTACAATTTTTACTGCTATTGCTATGTGAAAGAATGGCTCGATAAGCATATATCCAGAGCGGAACAGGGAATCCGCTTTATCGACCCACATTATAAAGAGCTGTTCCGCATCCCAGATGGCGGGAAAATCATTATCACTTATGATTGGGGGGAAAAGGCGGAAAAGAGCTGCCGTTTCATTGACGAATACCATACCGAAGTGGGCAGCAACCTTTATCACATCTGCGAGTTTGCCGAGCGTATGGAAAGGAACGGGCATAGCTGCGAGCCGAAGCCGCAAGAGCCGCAGGCGGCGCAGAAAGCTCCGAAGCACAAAAACCATGAGCGATAGGAGGTATGGGATATGGCAGTCAACCAGAAAGCCGTTAAGGTTTTAAATAAGATATTTGAAGCGGGCTTTACCGAAGAAAAAGCCATCGCCGCCATGACAATGGACGACATTCTCTCCATGCAGGGAATCACGGTGGCGGACATCACGCTCATCAACGAGCTGCAAAAGAGCATCAAGGGGAACAAGGTCATCTCATTTCTGGGAGGTGGGATGGAATGAGCGCAGCAAGGCAGGTCTGCATGACAGACAGCAAAGGCAGGACGCTTTTTTCTGTCTCTGATGGCGGCATCATCCGTATGCTTTACGGGAACGGGGAAGATTATTTTGCCGTCTGCCGCTATCTGGACGAAGTCCATGCAGAGATTGACGGCGTAAGGTACGCCGTTCGGGAGTTTGCACGGAGGATGGAACAAAACAAAATCAGCTATGCCCCTGCCTAAAGGCGGGCATGGACAACGAGGAGGATTGATATTTTTATGAAACAGACTGTTTTATCGGGCGGTGGTAAGAAATGAGTACCGAGCTTATCAACCGCATCACGGTAAAGAAAGACGGCGTGTATGTATCTTCCCACAGCTCCAACGACACTTCTCCGTACCACTCATGGAGATGTAAGGGACTGTCGGAAATCTATGACGCCGAGGGGCAGAAAGGGCTTGACCGTGAGGTCATCCGTATGCTCTATGAGTATGCCGAGCTTCGTGGGACGCATAAGAGCCTTGCCCGTTACCGCTACGCAAAGGACGCCCCCGCCGCCCATGCCATCTATCAGAAATATATGGATAAGATAGACGACCGCTATGAGCAGATGGACGAAGCCGACCAGAACAGCGTCTGGTACAAGCCCACGGAAAAGGCAAGGGAATACCGAGCCTATGAGCGGGACATGCGGGAAAAGATGTATTCCGAAATCGCCGAACGGTGCGGGGAATACGACAGGAAGCAGAAAAACAAAGAAATGGAACGATAAGGAGGTGTGAGCCTATGGCTGCAAAGTACCAGCTTATTACGGAGCTGTACCGCCGCACGGGGATGGCGGTCGCAAAGAACCCGCAGGCTTGGCAGGGCTTTTTATCCTCTGCCTGCCACAATTACAAGTGCCGCTTTGACGAGCAGCTCTTGATTTACGCCCAACGCCCCGACGCTACGGCAGTCGCCGAGATTGGCACATGGAACAGGCTCTTTAAAAGGTGGGTAAATAAAGACAGCAAAGGCATAGCGGTCTTTGACCCGAAAGGGCGCAGGAACACGCTGAAATATTATTTTGACGTTTCCGACACCCATGAGGGCTACTACGGCAGCCGAGCCGTCCCGATATGGCAGATGGATAAGCGGTACGAGCAGCCCGTCATGGAGCGGCTTGCGGACAGGTTCGGCGGCACGGAGAGCGGCGACCTTGCCACGTTTTTAATAGGGACGGCGGAGAACGCCGTGGAGGATAATCTGCCCGATTACCTCTCACAGCTAAAGGGCTGCACGAAAGACAGCTTTTTAGAGGAACTGGACGACTATAATATAGAAGTGATTTATAAGCGGCTTGCCGCAAACAGCGTCGCATATATGCTGTTAAGCCGCTGCGGTCTGGATGCGGACGGGTATTTTGAGCGTGAGGACTTTGCGGAGATTACAAATTTCAACACGCCCCAGACGCTGAACGCCATCGGCATCGCCACGAGCGACATTTCCGAGATGGCGTTGCGGGAAATCTCTGCGGCAGTCCGAAATGTGCAAATCGAAGCTAGAGGTCAGAACCGCACATTTGCAAGGAACATCGCAAGCCAGTATGATAAAGGCAGGAAACAACCCGAAAGGAGTGAAGATAATGGGCGAAATCACTTACACGAAGCAGGCGGACTACCTTATACCCGACCTGACATTACCGACAGAGCCAGAGCTTCCGCTTGGCAGGTACGCTTTGATGCACAGGGATTATCTGGAACAGCACAAAAGAGTGACCTATCTCAATCTGCTGACGTCGAGCAGGCTGAACGCACACCTTTACCAGACCGAGCAGACGGCGTTGCAGCGGCTGGAGCTTCTGACGAAGCAGTTAGCAGCCGAGCAGGGAGTGACGGAGGAGCTGAAAGAGAAAGCCCCGATGCAGTGGCTTGGCATGATGAACAGCATCCGCAGCCAGGCGGAGGAAATGATACTGGACGAGCTGATTTTCAATTAGGAAATTCAGAACCAGAGCCGCAGTCGGACGGCGGCAGGCAGGAAGAAAAAGCAGCCACGGCACTTGCCAATGAGGAAGAAGTTGCCGCCAATCTCCCGACCGTAGACGAACAGATTGAAATGATAGCTGAAGCAGAGGACGAGAAAGCCTCTGCTTTTGCCGTTTCACAGGAGGATATTGACGCCGTCCTTGTAAAAGGGAACAGCGTTGCGAATGGGAAATACCGTATTTACCACCAGTTCCAGAAGCAGGAAGATAAAAAGAAGAACATTGATTTTCTGAAAAGGGAATACGGCACGGGCGGTTTCTTTGTTGATTTTTCAGACGGCACGGAGGGGTATGTGTGGTACAGCGGCAAGGGAATCTCCATTGACCGTGACGGCATCTCCACCGAACACGACCTTGTTTTAAGCTGGTCGAAAGCGGAAATGCGGCTGCGGGAGCTTGTTAAGGATAACCGCTACCTCAATCCCAAAGAGAAAGACCACTATGCCGACTATCTGGAAAGCATCTCTGCCCCGCAGTATGAAATCGACACCCAGAGGAAACTTGCAAGGCAGCGTTTTATTGAGGAAAAAAGGGAGCTGCCCCCTGCGGACAAGCGGGACACGCTCGCCCTGCGGCTCTCCGACTTTATCCGTGACTTGGATGGCTATGAGAAAGATTTGTTGGGCGTAATTGGATGCGGGGATTTTGCGGATATGCCCGCCGACCTTATGGAACAGACATTGCAGCATCCCGACAACGTGCAGGAGATGTTAGACTTCCTCTCCCTTGTGCAGAAAAAGACAGCCAGCGTTTACAGCCGCAGCAATGCGTGGCGTTTTTCGCAGGAGCTTACAGAGCTGTACCCTCTCCGCTACCTCTATCACGAGGGCGACGTGGTGTATATCGGGGCGGATAAATATGAGATTACCGCCTTTGATGAGAACGCCGTTTCTCTGCGAAATGCGGAGTTCCCGTTGTTCGGAAAAGAGTTTAGCAGGGAGGATTTTGAGCAGAAATTAAAGGAGAACCCTGCGAACGACCATTTAAAAACGGTCATCACCGAGAGCCAGAAAACAGAAACACTTGCCGAGGAAAAGCCTGACAGTATCACACTCGCTATCGGATTTTCCGAGCATCCTGCCTTTTATGACAAGGAGCTGAACGACCGATTTACGGATTTGAGTTTCGCTCTTGGGAATAAGCTGCTCGGCGTTCTGGACGAAAAGCAGCATCGGGAAAGGGAGAATGAGGATAACCATGTCGGCTGGTATCATAAGACCGATTTTGAAATCCATGCCGTCATTGGCGGCGAGGAATTTAATTATGAGGGGCGGTTTGACATCGGCGACGGCGAGGGGGATTTAACCGCCCATATCCGAAATTTCTATGAATATTCCCTCTCCCCCAACTGCCCGTTTATCCCAGAATGGAAACGGCAGGGGGAAGATTACTACCGAGAGAAAATGGAATCCCTGCGTCTGGGGCATGACGTGTTTATCCCGTTCTTGGAGCGGAACACCGAGCTGACCCCAGAGGATGAGAAGCGGCTTGGCAAGATAATGGCTACCGAGGAGGACTGGTTTCACAGGAGGAAAGAACCTGCCGAGGAAGAACTACTGGAACAGGCGAAAGGCTGCATCGACGCATACTGCGATGCGGAGTTTGGCGGTGACGCCGAAGTGGACTATACGGATTTATCCAACGTCAAGATTGCCTTTAAAAATACCGAGGACGGCTTGCACGGGATACAGGCATCCGCCAACCTCTTGCAGTACCGCATGGAAACCTATGTGGACGGCGTTCTTGCAAAATATACGCAGTACAGTGACCTTGCCGACCTTATCCAGAACGCACTTTCCAATCTGTATTACCACGATTTAGTGTCCTTGACGGAGGAACAGCTTGAGCCGTTCTATCGGGAGGAAAACACAAAGGCGGCTGAAAACCCAAGCCCAGACATTAGTTCTGATGCCACAGAGCAACCCCCGCACTACACGGTAGAGCAGACTTCCGATGCCTTTGCCGACTCGTTTATCATACGGAATAACGAAGCCACAGAGGACAGTGCCGACCGAT
The DNA here is from genome assembly GCA_003611745.1 of bacterium D16-36. Taxonomy (GTDB): domain Bacteria; phylum Bacillota; class Clostridia; order Lachnospirales; family Lachnospiraceae; genus Butyribacter. Next base: position 8,865 of record RAYF01000043.1, read on the forward strand.
ATTACGACGTAGGCGGCATCTACCAGACCTTTGAAACCGAGGAAGAAGCGCAGGAATACGCCGACACTTTAAATCATGCGGAGCATATCACGAAACTTTTTGCGGCGAAAGATGCAGAGCGTGAGGGACAGCAGAGATTAGTGCCTGCCCAGACTGGAACAGATGGAATGCAGGATAATTCTGACCTTATCGGCAAAGAGCTTATGATTGACAACCGCCGCTATGTGATAGAGAGCGTCGGGAAAATCAGCGGCGATGTTTCCATGCGTGACATCACGTTTCAGAACAACGCAGGCTTCCCGATAAACCGTGTGGAGAAAGTCGGCTATGTCCGCAGGCTCTTGGAGCAGGCAGAAAAAGAACCACAGACCGAAGAAAAAACACAATCTCGCACAGATGTGACCACGGAAACCGTGGCGGAATACCCCGCCGTGGAGAACGGGCTTCCTTATGACATTGTGGTGGAGAAGATAAAATTTGACGAGCCAGAGCATGGGCAGACAATAGAAACGCCTATTACGGCGAAACCGTCCGCCCCTGCCCTCTCTGCCGACCGCCGCAACTACCGCATTACGGACGATGCTTTAGGCGTTGGCGGCGCAAAAGAAAAGTTCCGCAACAACATGTCCGCAATAAGGCTTCTCCATGACCTTCAGATAGAAAACCGCCTTGCCACGCCCGAAGAACAGGAAACCCTTGCAAAGTATGTCGGGTGGGGCGGTCTGTCGATGGCGTTTGACAGCAACAATGCGGCTTGGGAGAACGAATATAAAGAATTAAAAGCAGCACTCTCCGATGAAGAATACCATGCCGCTATGGAATCCACACTGACCGCTTTTTATACGCCGCCTGTTGTCATTAAGGCAATGTATGAAGCACTTGACCGTCTGGGATTTTCGCAGGGGAACATTTTAGAGCCGTCCTGCGGTACGGGCAATTTTTTAGGATTGCTGCCCGACAGCATGGAGAAATCAAAGCTGCACGGCATTGAGATTGACCCGTTATCGGGCAGGATTGCGAAGCAGCTCTACCAGAAAGCCAGCATCGCCATTGAGGGGTTTGAGGAAACAAAGCTCCCAGACAGCCATTTTGACGTGGTGCTTGGCAACATCCCGTTCGGGGAGTTCAAAGTCAACGACAGCCGCTATAACGCCCAGAAGTTTTTAATCCATGATTATTTTATTGCAAAGGCACTGGACAAGGTGCGGGCAGGCGGCGTTGTGATGTTCATCACCTCTAAAGGTACGATGGACAAGGCAAGCCCAGACGTGCGGAAGTATATCGCACAGAGAGCCGAGCTTTTAGGGGCTGTCCGTCTGCCAGACAACACGTTTCGGGCAAACGCAGGCACGGAGGTCACGAGCGATATCCTTATTTTACAGAAACGTGACCGCATCATGGATATTGAGCCAGAGTGGATAAATCTTGACACGGATGAAAACGGCGTCACGATGAACAGCTATTTTGTCCAGCATCCAGAGATGGTGCTTGGCGAGATGAGGATGGAAAGCACAAGGTTCGGCATGGACAGCGTTTGCAAAGCCTACCCAGACGTGCCGTTTGCGGGGCTTCTCCATGAAGCCATGCAGCGGATAAACGGCGAAATCCCAGAGATTGAAAATGAGGTTGACCGTATCTCCGATGAGCAGGAGAAAGCCATCCCCGCCGACCCGAACGTGCGGAACTTCTCTTTTGCCCTTGTGGGAGGAAAGGTCTATTTCCGAGAGAATAACGGGATGACCCCTGCATACGTGTCCATGACGGCGGAGAACCGCATCAAGGGGCTGTTGGAAATCCGTGACTGCGTGAGGAAGCTCATCCAGTACCAGACCGACGACTGCCCAGAGGAAATGATACAGACCGAGCAGGAAAACCTAAACCGATTATACGATGCCTTTACCAAAAAGTACGGCTTAATCAACAGCAGGGGGAACTACCTCGCTTTTGCGGCAGACGAGAGCTACTTCCTTTTATGTTCTCTGGAAGTGCTTGACGATGAGGGGAAATTCAAACGCAAGGCGGATATGTTCACGAAGCGGACGATAAAGCCCCACCGTGAAGTGACCTTTGTGGAAACGGCGAGTGAAGCACTTGCCCTCTCCATCGGGGAGAAAGCCCGTGTCGATTTATCCTATATGGCACGGCTTACCTGCAGGTCGGAGGAAGAAATCATTAAGGAATTGCAGGGCGTAATCTATAAAGTGCCGTCTTGTGAACCTGCAAGGTATGTGACCGCAGACGAGTATTTATCGGGGAATGTGCGGGAGAAACTGAAAGTCGCAGGGATAGCGGCGAAGTCAGACCCAGAGCTTGCAGCCAACGTGGAGGCTCTGGAAAAGGTCATCCCAAAGGATTTGCCCGCAAGCGAAATCTCCGTCCGTCTGGGTACGACGTGGATACCGCAGGAGGATATACAGCAGTTTATGGTGGAGCTTTTAACGCCGTCAAGCTATGCGGCGGGCAGATTGAAAGTCCGTTACACGGCGTATAACGGCGACTGGTTCATTGAGAATAAGAGTTCCGACATTGGGAATGTCAAGGCGGACAGCACTTACGGCACGAAGCGGGCGAGCGCATACCGCATCATGGAGGACACTTTGAATCTCCGTGACACCCGCATCTTTGACTATGTTTATGATGAACACAACAACAAGAAAGCGGTGCTGAACCATAAGGAAACCACGGCGGCGCAGGCAAAGCAGGAGGTGATAAAGCAGACGTTTCAGGACTGGATATGGAAAGACCCAGAGCGCAGAAACCGCCTTGTACGCTACTACAATGACACATTTAACTCTATCCGACCCCGTGAATATGACGGAAGCCATATCACATTTGGCGGCATCAGCCCAGAAATCCAGCTAAGACCCCACCAAGTCAATGCGATTGCCCATATCCTTTACGGTGGCAACACGCTCCTTGCACACAAGGTAGGGGCGGGGAAAACCTTTGAAATGGTCGCCGCAGCGCAGGAAAGCAAGCGGCTTGGCTTATGCCAGAAATCCATGTTTGTCGTGCCGAACCACCTTGTCGGGCAGTGGGCATCGGAGTATTTAAGGCTCTATCCATCTGCCAATATCCTTGTGACTACCAAGCGGGATTTTGAAACGGGAAACCGCAAGAAGTTCTGCGGCAGGATTGCGACGGGGGCGTATGATGCGGTGATTATCGGGCATAGTCAGTTCGAGAAAATCCCCATCAGCGAAGAACGCCAGAGGGAACAGCTCATGCGCCAGCTTGATGATATAGAGATGGGGATAGATGACGTGCAGGCATCCCACGGGGAGCAGTTCACGGTCAAGCAGCTCATGAAAACGAGGAAAGCGATTAAAGCGAAGCTCGATAAACTCAACGATACCAAGCGGAAAGACAGCGTGATAAACTTTGAGGAATTGGGCATAGACAGGCTCTTTATAGATGAGAGTCATTTTTACAAGAACCTTTATCTTTACACCAAGATGCGGAACGTGGGCGGCATCGCCCAGACCGAAGCCCAGAAAAGCTCCGACCTCTTTATGAAATGCCGCTATCTGGACGAAATCACGGGCAACCGTGGCGTGGTTTTCGCAACGGGAACTCCCATCAGTAACTCGATGGTCGAGATGTATTCCGTACAGAGGTACTTGCAGTATGACACCCTCGCAAGGAACGGCTTGCAGCATTTTGACAGTTGGGCTTCCACGTTCGGCGAAACGGTCACGGCTCTGGAACTCGCCCCAGAGGGGACGAATTACCGAGCCAAGACGAGGTTTGCGAAGTTCTACAACCTGCCAGAACTGATGCAGATGTTCCGTGAGGTTGCGGACCTCCAGACCGCTGATATGCTGAAGCTGCCCGTGCCAAAGGTCAATTACCACAACATCAAGACAAAGCCGAGCCAAATCCAGACGGAAATGGTGGCGGGGCTTGCGAAGCGGGCAGAGAAAATCCGTGCAAGACTGGTAAAACCACAATTCGATAACATGCTCAAAGTGACAAACGACGGGCGGCAGCTTGCCCTAGACCAGCGGCTGATTGACCCGATGCTGCCCGACGACCCGAACAGCAAAGTCAACGTCTGCGTGGACAATATTTACCGCATCTGGGAGGAACATGCCGACACAAAGGCGGCGCAGCTTGTTTTCTCCGACCTTTCAACGCCGAAGAATGATGGCACTTTTAATATTTATGACGACATCCGAGAGAAGCTCATAGCCCGTGGAATCCCTGCGGAGCAGGTGCGTTTCATCCATGAAGCGAATACTGACGCACAGAAAAGGGAGCTGTTCGCAAAGGTAAGGAGCGGCGAGGTGCGTGTCCTCTTAGGCTCTACCCCGAAGATGGGGGCAGGGACAAACGTGCAGGACAGGTTGATTGCCATCCACAACTGCGACTGCCCTTGGCGACCCTCGGACTTGGAGCAAAGGCTTGGTCGTCTGGAACGCCAGGGAAATATGTTTCCAGAAGTCGAAGTCTACCGCTATGTAACGGAACAAACATTCGATGCGTACCTCTATCAGCTCGTGGAGGGAAAGCAGAAATTTATTTCTCAGATAATGACGAGCAAAAGCCCCGTGCGTTCTGCCGAGGACATGGACGAGGTCGCCCTCTCTTTTGCGGAAGTAAAAATGCTGGCTACGGGCGACGAGCGTTTCAAGGAAAAAATGGATTTGGATATGCAGGTGGCGAAGCTGAAAGTCTTGAAGCAGAGCTACCTTTCCGAGCATTATGACCTTGAGGACAGGATATTAAAGCACTATCCGCAGGAGATTAAGGAGTATGGGGAACGCATTATAGGCTACGGGAATGATGCCAAGATTGCAAGCCGGCATATGCCGCAGGGCGAGGACAAGTTCTGCCCGATGACCCTAAACGGCGTGACCTACAAAGAAAAAGCGGATGCAGGCGGGATGCTCCTTGCCATCTGCAAGGAAAACCCGCTGTCACAGCCGATACAAATCGGCAGCTACCGTGGCTTTCAAATGGAGGTTTTCTATGATACTGTCAATGCACACTATTGTCTGAACCTTTGCGGAATGAGGAAATATAAGGTAGATTTAGGAACGGATGCTCTCGGTAACATTACTCGAATCGAGAATGAGATTGCCAAGCTCCCCGCAAGACTGGAAGCTGCCAAGACCAGAAAGGAGGAAACCATCGCACAGCTTGAAACCGCAAAAGAGGAAGTAAAGAAGCCGTTTGCCTTTGAAAATGAACTGAAAGAAAAGACGGAACGGCTCAACGCACTCAATATCGAACTGAATCTGAATGAAAAAGACAACTCCGTGATTGACGATGAGCCAGAGCGGAACGATGAGCAGCCAGAGAAAAAATGCACAGATAGGGAGCGTTAAATCCAGTTTGCACATTTGTACTGCTGATTTTGGGGTATTATAATAAGGACGATTAGAAAAAATTGGAGGTGAGGAAGAATGTCTGATGCGTTCAGATTTGAAACTTTTGTGGATGCCCACAGCAATGTCTTTAATGAATACCTCAGCTCTGTCATAGCAAAGCTGTCCAAAGAAAACGAGGAATACCGTGCCATAAGAGCCGAGATTGAGGGATTGTATAAGAAATATCCGAAAGTCTTAGGCGTGTTTGACACGGAAACAGCGGCGGAACTGACCGAGGAAGAATGTGCCGCACTGATTAAAGTGATGGAGCTTAGGAACAAACTTACAGACATGGAGATGCAGTCGGTCTACTTCCGTGGCTGCTATGACAGCGTGGGGTATCTGAAAAAGGCAGGGATTTTATAACGGACTGACCGAGAAAAAGGCGGTATTGGCGTGAGTGTTGATGCCGTCTTTTTATATAGCTTAAAAGGAATAATATTTCTATGGAGCAGAAATGCAATAGCTTGACTGGCTTGAAAAATTCATAATCTGGATGTACAATAAGAGCAATAAATAAGAAGTTGCAGGTGAGAATATGAAAATAATATGGATAGATGGAACTTTTGGGAGTGGAAAGACTGCTGTTGCCAATGTAATTGCTAAAAGAATTAATAATATGTGTTTACTTGAGTTTGATGCTTTGCAAAAGGAATATAAACCAAATTCTATTTCTGATTTTTTTGGAGAAAGGTATCCTGAAGCGAAAAGATATTTGATTGATGCACTTAGAAATAAAATATTGACTTTGATACAAGGCGGAGATTATGATTATATAATTGTTCCGATTGCATTGATTAATGATTATTGTAATCAGAAACTTGTAAATACTTTTGTAGATGTTGAATGCTATCATTTTATCTTAACTGCATCAGAAAAGATTTTGTATCAACGTATAGAAAACCAAGAAAATAGAGATGTGGATTTAGCAAAAACGTATTTTCAAACTGCAACTATATATTTGAAAAATCATTATTCTGATGCAGTTAGAATAGATACATCAGATATGAATATAGATAGTGTCGCAGAGAAAATTATTAAAATGATAAAATAATAAACGGTAAAAATTGATTAAGAAGATTTCTATGAAGGAGCAGACGGTGGCATTTGAAAAGGCGGTTGAGTAAATGAAAAATGAAATGGATATATCGCGATTTGGAAAGAATCAATTAAAACGCAAAAAGAAAAAATGGATAAAGCCAGTTTTAATGGGTATCATTATCGCTATTTTATTTGTATTATTGTCCTTGAAGTGTGAAGAGGTGATACGATGTAGTATAGGCAAATTATCCATTGATAATGATGCTAACGCAACTTGGATTGGGTCGCTAGCATCGTACTGGGGTGGCATCATTGGTGGTGTATTTTCTGGAACGATTGCAATTTTTGGTGTTTTTTATACAATACAGTTTACCCGTGAAGCTGATAGAAAAAAGGAAAGACAAAGTATTCAGCCATTTCTTAATGTAGAAGTGGTGGGAAAACCATCTGGAACTGTAAAAAAATTTCAAATCGCAGATGAGCCAAAATATGTAGAGGGAAAAGCTACACAAGAGTTTTATCCTATATATTTATCTATTACAAATATAGGAAACGGATTTGCAAACACTTTAACTTTTGGAACGGGAGAAAACTTAACTGGTATAAGCTTTAAAGAAGTATTTACAGTAAATCAGAAAAAAGAAATATTACTAAATGTTCAAACATACAAAATGGGAAAAAGAGTCACATTTTTTATCTGGTTTGCGGACAGCATGACAAACGAGTATATTCAATATTACGAATTAAAACGAAATGAAGATGGTACAGGATATGATTTAGATGTAGGATATCCTAATTTAATAGAATAAATATTTTCTTTAGTCATTATAATTGAGAGAATGTTGTAGATTGAAACAGAAAGAATGCTGTCAAACAATAAATTACGGTTTTCAGACAACTTAAATTAGAATTAATATTGAATTTATTACATAGCCGAGAGGTTTTCATTAGCGAAAATCCTTCGGCTAAATTCATTTCTGGAGGTGATTTTATTTGAATGAGAAGTAACAGACCCTATGTGCAGATTGACCCCGACGTGCTTGAGCAGGCAAGGCAGATAGATTTACTCTCCTATCTTAGAGCCTATGAGCCGAGCAACCTTGTCAAAGTCAAAGGCACGACGAACGTCTACTGTACCGCCGAGCATGACAGCCTAAAGATTTCCAACGGAAAATGGTACTGGTGGTCGAGGGGCTTCGGCGGCTATTCTGCCCTTGACTATCTGATGAAAGTCAAGGAATACGGATTTGTGGAAGCCGTGGAAACCCTCACGGGGCAGACGATGGCGGACTGGAAACCGCCGCCCCCTGCCGTGAAGAAAGACGAGCCAAAGGTGCTGCTCCTGCCGCCGAAGAACAAAAATTGTGACAGGGTGGCAGAGTATCTTTTCGGGCGTGGCATTGACTACCAGATTATTCAAGAGTGCATTGCCGAGGGGATTATTTTCGAGAGTGCCGACTACCACAACGCCGTTTTTATCGGGAAAGATGAGAACGGAACGCCAAAATATGCTGCCTGCCGTGGCACGATGGGGAACTTCAAGCGTGACGCATCGGGCAGCGACAAGCGGTATTCGTTTCGGCTTCTGGCAAAAGACCCGACCGATGCCGTGCATTTATTTGAAGCCGCCATTGATTTATTATCCTATGCCACCTATTTAAAATGCGAGGGAAAGGATTATAAGGCAGAGAATCTTCTCTCGCTGTCGGGCGTATATCAGCCGAAGAAAGAGCTGAAAGAAAGCAAAATTCCTATTGCCCTCACGACTTTTTTGAAAGCAAATCCACAAATCAAGACCATATTTCTGCATCTGGATAAGGACAGGGCAGGTCGTTTATGTACCGCCGCATTGAAAGAATTATTGCAGAAAGACTACCAAATCGTTGATGAACCGCCGCCAGTTGGCAAGGACTTCAACGATTTTTTAATGTCCTATCTGGGGATTGCAAGGCAGAAACCGAGCCGTGAAAGAAGGGATGCCCGCTGACTGCGTGAAGATTTTTCTGTTAGGAACAACGTAACTATCATTAAATTTAAGACCAAAAGGGAGGAAAGACCGATTGAAAAACTATGAAGTGACCCTTGTCGCCCACTATGCAAAGACCGTTTCCATCCATGCCGACAGCCCCGAACAGGCGGCGGAGAAGTTAAAGACCGTCCTGTTTGATACCGACCTTGTGAAGTTTTCCCAAGAGGATTTTGTCTGCGGCGAAGCCGAGATTAACGACCCTATGGAGGATGCAGGGGAAGAAATCGAATCCGAGGGAGAGGATTTTGAGGACGGCTGCTGTTCGGAGTGTCCGTGCTTCAGAACGGTATGTAAAGGATGCTGTCATGAGGGTGGGGATTAAAGACACGTCTTACCAAGCACTGAATTTGGTTATCCATCTTCCGATGGAAACAAAATTCGCTTGTTAGGGGAAAGCTCCCCTAATACCCCGTGGAAAAGACCGCCGCCAGAGTGCGGCAGGAAGAAAGGAGTTTTTAAGGATGAGAGATTTATTGTTCTTCGCTCTCGGCACAACGCTCGGAGGGATGTTCGGCGTGGCGTGTATGTGCGTGCTGCAGGTTAACAGGCTCTCCGAGGGAAAGGGGGATTTGGATGCGGAAACGAAACGTGCAGATACTGTTCCGACTGACCGAGGAAGAAGCTGAATACCTCTGCTCCCTTGCAGAGCGGGCGGGGCATTCCAGACAAGCCCTGCTCCAGTCGATGGTCATGGGCTACCGCCTGTGCGAGAAGCCAGACCCAGAGTTTTATAAAATCATGCGGGAGCTGTCCGCCATCGGCAACCGCATCAACCAGCTTGCGGCAAAAGCGAACGCCCTAAACTTTGTGGACACGCCGATGCTCTATGACGAAGCCAAGCGTTGGCGGGACTTCCGTCTGGACGTGGGCAAGTGCTACCTTGTGCCGAGGAAGATGTCTGGCTGATGGCGGTCTGCGAGATATGGGACGTAAAGGGCAGGCTCGACCACCCCATCGACTATGCCGAGAATCCAGAGAAGACCGCCAACCCCAAATATACGGATGCGGACTTGCAGGCGATGGGTGACGTGATGAAGTACGCCACCAACGGCGACAAGACCGAGCGGCAGTTTTTCGTCACGGGCGTAAACTGCGACCCTGCCACCGCAAGGGACGAGATGATGATGGCAAAAGCCCAATGGAACGACCAGAGCGAGATTGTCTGCTACCACGGCTTCCAGAGCTTCAAGCATGGCGAGGTCACACCAGAGGTTGCCCATGAGGTCGGCGTGAAGCTGGCGGAGAAGATGTGGGGAGAAAGGTTTCAAGTAATCGTGGCGACACATCTGAACACGGAATGCCTGCACAACCACTTTGTCGTCAACTCTGTTTCCTATATTGACGGCAGGCATTACCACGACAACAAGAAGAACCTGCGGCTGCTCCGTCAGCGTTCGGATGAATTGTGCCGTGAGTATTCCTTATCGGTCATCGAACATCCAAGCGGCAGGAAGAAGCCCTATGTCCTCTGCCAAGCCGAGAAAAACGGTCTGCCTACGAGGGACAGCGTGGCACGGCAGGCGGTGGACGAAGCCATCTCAAAATCGTTCACGCTGAAAGACTTTGACCGCCAGTTGTCGGAAATGGGATACCGCATCAATTTTGACCCCAACCGAAAATACTGGACGATAATCGGCAAGGGATGGCAAAGACCGAAGCGGCTCTACAAGCTCGGCGGGGACTACACCAATGAGCGGATAACGGAACGCATAAGGGAAAATTCCTATGCGGTCAAATTCCAGAACTTTTCCAGAGAACAGCCGCAGGTCAAAGTGTACCGTGTCCGTGGCTCTCTGAAAGACGCAAAGAAAATCGGCGGCTTGCGTGGGCTGTATCTCCACTACTGCTACAAGCTCGGCATCCTGCCAAAGAAGAAACAACAGAACTATGCAAGGCTTCACTATCTTCTGAAAGATGACTTGCTGAAGATGGAAGCCATCACAAACGAAACAAGGCTGCTCTGCCGCAACCATATCGACACGGCGGGGCAGCTTTTGTCTTATAAAGGCTCTCTGGAATCCGAGATGCAGGAGCTGACCGAACAGCGCAAGGGGCTTTACTCCCAGAGCCGCAAGGCAAGCGGCAAAGAAAAGGAAGCGGTCAAGGCTCGGCTGTCGGAAATCACGGGGCGTATGAAAACATTGCGGAGGGAGGTCAGATTATGTGAGGGAATCGAAGCCCGCAGCGACACCCTCAAAGAAAATTTAAATGTCATACGGGCAGACGAAAAAGAGAAGAAAGGAAAGGAGCTGATGAAGCATGAACACAGGCGGCGAAGCGGCGGAGCAAATCGTAAGGATGAGCTTGGAGGGATTTGAGGTCGCAGCCAGAATCACGGGGGCGGGTGCGAAGAACATCGCCATCCTCTTATATTCCATCTTAAAGGAAGAACAGAAAACCAAAGGAAAGGCAAGGCTCACAAACATGCTCCGCTCTGGCAAGGAGCTGAAAGTCTTTACCGTAAAGAGCGGCGACTTGAAGAAGTTCACGCAGGAAGCGAAGAAATACGGCGTACTCTACTGCGTTTTGGCAGACAGGGGGAACAAAGACCCCAATGCGGAGGTGGACGTGATTGCGAGAGCCGAGGACGCATCGAAAATCAGCCGCATTGTGGAGCGGTTCAGCCTTGCGTCGGTAGATACTGCTTCCATTGTGACCGAAGCGGAGAAATCGAAAGGGGAAAAGGCGAAAGCTGACAAAACCGCAGATGTAAAAGATGCAGATGCAAAGGACGGTCAGCCAGAGCCAGACGTCGGCGTGGAGGAAAAGGCGGAGAAAGACAGGCTCATGGACGCCCTTATGGGCAAGCCGCTCCAAAAGGAGGAAAACGCCCCAAACCCCTCGGTGGCAAAGACAGAAAAATCCCCTCTGTCCGAGCCTACCTTAAAGCAGCAAAGGAAGCCCGCAGAGGGGGCTGCTATGGCTAAGGCGGAGAAACCGTCAGTCAGGGAAGAACTGCGGAAGATAAAGGAGAGCCGCAAGGAGCAGGAAGCGGATGTTTCCCCTGCAAAAGAGAAATCTTCTGACAGGTCGAAGAAACCGCCCGCAGGAAAGACGGAGCATAAACAGCCCCAGAAGCGGAAACGGAAACCAAAATCGAAAGGAGCGAGATAAGCATGAGCATTTATGATGTATTCAGCGGCGGCAACAGAGCCTTTAACAAAGAGGAATGGGCTGCCCAAAAGCAGGAGCAGCGGAAAGAAGCCTATGGGCTGATTGACAATACCTGTTCTGAAATGATGGCGGACGGCGACAGCTTTCGCCAGTACCTTGACGTGCAGGGGCATTTTGACCGCTACTCCGTCAACAACGCCATCTTGGTTTCGGCACAGATGCCCGAAGCGACGCAGCTTAAAGATTACGGCAGTTGGAAACAGAGCCGTGCCTATGTGGACAAGGACGCACAGAAAGTCACCATCCTTGAGCCGGGGAAAGAGTATGAGCGGGAGGACGGCTCAAAGGCGGTCGGCTACAACGCCAAGATAGTCTATGACATTTCCCAGACCTCGGCAAAGGACAGGCAGCAGCCGCAGGAAGCCAAAACCATGCGGGAGCTTGTGTCGGCGATGATTGACGCAAGCCCCGTTTCCTTTGTGCCAGTGGACGACCTTGAGCTGCCTGCGTTCTACGACAGCGCACAGCAGACCATCTTCATCAAGACGGGGCTTTCCGAGGAACAGCTCTTTGTCAGCATGGCAAAGGAAGTGTCGGCGGCGGTCTTTGACTTCAAGCATAAGGAAAGCCGTGACGCTTCAGAGTTCAAATCGTTCTGCGTTGCCTATATGGTAAGCTCCCGCTACGGCGTGGACACGAAAGGTTTTAGCTTTGACAAGCTCCCGAAAGAATTTGAGGGTATGGAAACGCAGGAATTTAAAGGCGAGCTTGGCTCGATGCGTGACGTCCTCGGCGAAATCCAGTCGGACATGTATAAGAGCCTTGAAAAGAACAAGCCGCCCAAATCCAAAGAGCAGGAACGCTAATCGGAGGTGCAGCCAATGAAAGAAGAACGATACCATCTGGCATTGGATAAATACGATAAGAACATCGTCCTCAATGCCCTCAACACCCTGCGGACGCAGCAGATACAGGAGGAACGCCCCACCGAGCCTGTTGACGAGCTGATAAGCAGGGTGGCATTCGCCCCGACCAAGAAAGTAAAGGTCGCCCCGTGCAAGTGCCATGAAGAACGGTGATGATTACAAGGCGGGCTTAATCCTCTCTTTATGCGGCATTATCCCTGTCGTGTGGCTTGCCCTGCTGACAGCCCCTTATATCAGCGGCGGCATCGTGGAGATAATCGGCAACTTATCCGCAGCAATCGAGAATCCGTTTTCCATAACGGTGTGTAAGGACAGCGTGAAAACTGTCCTTATTTTTCTGCTTGCCTACGGCATGGGAATCGGCGTTTATTTTTCCACACGCAGGAACTACCGCAAAGGGGAGGAACACGGCTCTGCCAAATGGGGCAACGCAGGTACGCTTAATAAAAAATACCGAGATAAGGACGCATCGGAGAACAAGCTGCTGACCCAGAGCGTCCGCATCGGGCTTGACGGGAAGAAGCACAGGAGGAATCTGAATATCCTCGTGGTGGGCGGCTCTGGTGCAGGAAAGACCAGATTTTTTTGTAAGCCGAACGTGATGCAGTGCAACACGTCAATGGTAATCTTAGACCCAAAGGGCGAGATTGTCCGTGACACGGGCGGGCTTTTGGAAAAGAAAGGCTATGAGGTGCGTGTGCTTGATTTAATCAACATGCACAAGAGCCACTGTTACAACCCGTTTGTTTATCTTCGGAACGACAACGACGTGCAGCGGCTTGTGACGAATCTCTTTAAGGCGACCACGCCGAAAGGCTCACAGTCGCAAGACCCGTTCTGGGACACGGCGGCGAGTATGCTTCTATTGTCCCTCGTGTTCTATCTGAAATACGAAGCCCCGCCAGAGGAACAGAATTTCCCGATGGTGATGGAGCTTTTAAGGGCAGGTGAGGTAAGGGAGGATGACGACAGCTATGTAAGCCCGCTTGACGAATTGTTTGACCGCTTGGAGATGGTAAACCCAGAGCATATCGCATTAAAGTATTACAGAGATTACCATTCTGGTTCAGCCAAAACGCTAAAGAGCATCCAGATAACCCTTGCCGCAAGGCTTGAGAAGTTTAATCTGGAAAGCCTTGCAGGATTGACCGCCACAGATGAATTGGATTTGCCGTCTTTGGGGGAGAAGAAAGTCGCACTGTTCGCACTGATACCAGACAACGACACCAGTTTCAATTTCCTTGTGTCGCTGTTATACACGCAGCTATTCCAACAGTTATTCTACCTCGCCGACCATAAGTACGGCGGGAGTCTGCCCGTCCACTGCCAGTTTATTATGGATGAATTTGCCAATGTTTCGCTGCCCGATGACTTTGACAAGATACTGTCAGTTATGAGGTCAAGGGGCGTGTCCGTTTCGATTATCCTGCAAAATCTGGCACAGCTCAAAGCCCTGTTTGAGAAACAGTGGGAAAGCATTGTCGGCAATGCCGATGAGTTCCTCTATCTCGGCGGCAACGAGCAGAGTACCCATAAGTTTGTAAGTGAGCTTCTTGGAAAAGCCACGATAGACACCAACACCTACGGGAAAAGCTCTGGGCGGAGCGGCAACTATTCCACTAACTACCAGATTTCGGGGCGTGAGCTTTTAACGCCAGACGAGGTGCGTATGCTAGACAACCGCTACGCACTTCTTTTTGTGCGTGGGGAACGCCCCGTCATGGATTTGAAGTACGACATCCTGAAACACCCGAATGTGAAACTGACCGCCGACGGGGGGAAGCCGCCGTATATCCACGGCGAGCCGACGCAGGCGGTCGCAACCTTTGTGTTTGGCGGGGATATTCCAAAAGACGCTGTTGCGCTTAACCCTGTCAGCACATCCTATGAGCTTCTGTCCGATGAGGACTTGGAAGAAATATTCAATTTATAAGGAGGATTTACCCTATGAAACTTTTCCAGAAAAACGAGAAGAAAGCAACCCAGAAACTGCCGATGACAGGCAAGGTAAAAAAGGGCTTCCGCCATTACTGCGTGGCGGTGCTTGCCGTTATGATGGTATTTGGCACATCCATGACCGCCTTTGCCGCCAATGACCCGATTGCCGTCGTCAACAACCTTTCCAATTTCATCTTCGGTCTGATACGGGCGGTCGGGATGATTATGCTCGGCTTCGGCATCGTGCAGGTCGGCTTGTCGCTGAAATCCCACGACCCGTCCCAGAGGGCGAACGGTTTCCTCACACTGGCGGGCGGCGTTGTGATTACCTTTGCGAAAGAGATTTTGACCCTCATCACAGGCTAATCCAAAACAGACTGAAATAACAGACTGACACAAGATAAGATAACGGGGCAGATCCGCTCTGCGGAACTTGCCCCGCTATCAAATTTTAAGAACGGAGGTGGTCGAATGTCAGACAACTGGGTAGTCCAGAACTTGGAGAACGCCCTTGACACATGGAATGAAAAGTTAGCCGAGATATGGCAGCTCATCACCCAATCCCCAGAAACCTTTAAAGGCGGTGCGATATGGAAAGTCATCGTTGACATCCACGGAGCGTTGCAGGCGATAGGGCTTGCCCTGCTCGTGCTGTTTTTCGTCGTCGGCGTGATGCGTACCTGCGGCGACTTCGCAAGCGTGAAGAAGCCCGAACACGCATTGAAGCTGTTCATCCGCTTCGCCCTTGCGAAAGGTGCGGTCACTTACGGCTTGGAGCTGATGATGGCTCTGTTCAAAATCGTGCAGGGCGTGATTTCTGCAATCATGAAAGCCGCAGGCTTCGGCTCGGCACAAAAGACCGTGCTGCCGACAGAGATAGTGACAGCCGTCGAGGACTGCGGCTTTTTCGAGAGCATCCCTCTCTGGGCGGTCACGCTGATAGGCGGGCTGTTCATCACGGTATTGTCGTTCATTATGATAATGTCGGTGTACGGCAGGTTTTTTAAGCTATATTTATATACCGCCATCGCCCCCGTGCCGCTGTCCTCGTTTGCGGGGGAGCCGAGCCAGAGCGTGGGCAAGAGCTTCATCAAGAGCTACTCCGCCGTGTGCCTTGAGGGGGCAATCATCGTGCTTGCCTGCATCATCTTCTCGGTGTTTGCGGCGTCCCCGCCCGCAGTCAACCCCGATGCGGCGGCGGTCACGATGGTATGGGGCTATATCGGGGAATTGGTGTTCAATATGCTCGTCCTTGTCGGTGCGGTCAAGATGGCAGACCGTGTTGTGCGTGAGATGATGGGCTTGTAATTATCCAACAGGAAAGGAAAATTGAAATGAAAAAAGAAACGAAGTATTGCCAGAATTATAATATCCATTTGCTAAATGGAGAAGTCATCGGGGCTTCCGAAGCCTATGACCTGCCTGCTGAAAAAGGACTGGTCGGAAAATTTGAAAAAGCTGACGATAACGAGATATTTGAAATCGGGGATGCCATTTCTGGATTTGCATATATCCCAAAACGCAGCATCCTCTTTATTTCGACGGGGGATGTCGGGGAGGAGAGGTGCTGATATGGAAGTCAAGATAAATAAGGAAATCCGCAACTACACGGAATCCATGTTCTTCGGGCTGTCGATGCGGCAGTTCCTGTTTTCCGTGCTTGCCTGCGGCGTGGCGGTCGGCTTGTTCTTCCTGCTCCGTGGCAGGTTTGGGACGGAAACATTGAGCTGGATGTGCATCTTGGGGGCTTCCCCTTTTGCGGTCATGGGCTTTGTAAGGTATAACGGCATGACCGCCGAGCAGTTTGTGTGGGCATGGATAAAGTCGCAGTTTCTGATGCCGAAGAAGATTTTATTTGCCCCAGAGAATCTTTATTACGAAGCGATGAAGAACGCCATTGAAGCCCATGAAAAGGGCTTGCCCGCCGTGCAGGATAAGAAAAAGAAAAAATGCAGGAGGGCAAGGCGCAAAGCGGCACGGGAACGGAGAAAACAGGCTGAAAAAGCCAGAAAGAAAAATAAGAAATCAAGAAAGCGCAAGGAGGTAGACCATGATTAAGACGCTGAAAACGCTGTTCAAGCAGGACAGGGAGAAATTCATTGTGCCGAAGTCGGTGCAGGCGGTCATCCCGTTAAAGACCATGTGGGAGGACGGCATTTTCCTTGTGGGCAGGAACAAATACGCAAAGACATTCAAGTTTGAGGACATCAACTACGCCGTGGCGAGCCGTGAGGACAAGGAAGCGATGTTCCTCGAATACTCGGAGCTTTTAAACGCCCTCGACAGCGGGGCGACCACGAAAATCACGATAAACAACCGCAGGCTCAATAAAGCGGATTTTGAGCAGACAATCTTAATCCCGATGGCGGAGGACGATTTGGATAAATACCGCAAAGAGTATAACAAGATGCTGCTTGACAAGGCGACGGGAGCTAACTCCACCGTGCAGGACAAGTATGTGACTGTTTCCGTCTGCAAGAAGAACATTGAGGAAGCGAGGAACTATTTTGCCCGTGTCGGTGCTGACCTTATCGGGCATTTTAACCGTCTTGGCTCAAAGTGTACGGAACTGGATGCGAATGACAAGCTGCGTATCTTCCATGATTTTTACCGTATGGGCGAGGAAACGGCGTTTTCCTTTGACATGGCACAGGCTATGCGGAAAGGTCACGACTTCAAGGACTATATCTGTCCCGACTCCTTTGAGTTTGAGAAAGATTATTTCCGCATCGGCAACCGTTATGGGCGTGTGATTTTCCTGCGTGAGTATGCCGCCTATATCAAGGACAGCATGGTGGCGGAGCTTTGCGAATTAAACCGTAACATGATGCTCTCCGTTGACGTCGTGCCTGTCCCGACGGACGAAGCCGTGCGGGAGGTGGAGAACCGTCTTCTGGGCGTGGAAACCAACATCACGAACTGGCAGAGGAAGCAGAACCAGAACAACAACTTTTCCGCCGTCATCCCCTACGACTTGGAACAGCAGAGAAAGGAAAGCAAGGAGTTCCTCGATGATTTGACGACCCGTGACCAGAGGATGATGTTTGCGGTGCTTACGATGGTGCATACCGCAGACACCAAAGAGCAGCTTGACAATGACACGGAAGCTTTGCTTACGACGGCACGGAAGCATCTCTGCCAGTTTGCCGTGCTGAAGTACCAGCAGATGGACGGGCTGAACACCGCCCTGCCGTTCGGCGTGAGGAAGATTGATGCGTTAAGGACGCTGACAACGGAGAGCCTTGCGGTGTTTATCCCCTTCCGTGTGCAGGAAATCTACCATAAGGACGGCGTGTATTACGGTCAGAACGTCATCAGTAAAAATATGATAATCGCAAACCGCCGCCACCTGCTGAACGGAAATTCCTTTATCCTCGGCGTGTCTGGTGCGGGCAAGTCGTTCACGGCAAAGGAGGAAATGACGAACATCATCCTGACCGACCCCAACGCCGATGTCTTGGTAATAGACCCCGAACGAGAGTACGCCCCTCTTGTGAAAGCCATGCAGGGCGAGGTCATCCACATCTCGGCGACGAGCGACAACCACATCAATGCGATGGACATGAACTCTGATTACGGCGACGGTGCAAACCCCGTCATCTTGAAATCAGAGTTTATTTTGTCTTTGTGCGAGCAGCTCATCGGAGGTGCAAGTTTGGGTGCAAAGCAGAAGTCCATCATTGACCGCTGCACGGCGGGCGTCTACCGCTACTACCAGCAGGGCAACTATATGGGGACGCCGCCGACCTTGCAGGACTTCCGTGAGGAATTATTAAAGCAGGACGAGCCAGAAGCGCAGGAAATCGCCCTTGCGATTGAGCTTTTCACGGACGGCTCTCTCAACACCTTTGCCAAGCATACGAATGTGGACACCCACAGCCGCCTTATCTGCTACGATATTCTGGATTTGGGCAAGCAGTTACAGCCTATCGGTATGCTCGTCGTCCTCGACAGCATCTTAAACCGCATCACCCAGAACAGGGCGAAAGGCAGGAACACCTTTATCTTCATTGATGAAATCTATCTGCTGTTCCAGCATGAGTATAGTGCCAATTTCCTCTTTACCCTCTGGAAGCGTGTGCGTAAGTACGGGGCGTACTGCACGGGCATCACACAAAATGTCGATGACCTATTGCAGAGCCATACGGCGAGGACGATGCTTGCCAACAGCGAGTTTATCATCATGCTGAACCAAGCGTCCACAGACCGTATTGAGCTTGCGAAGCTCCTTAATATCTCCGACCTTCAGATGAGCTATATCACGAATGTCGGTGCGGGGCAGGGATTATTGAAAGTCGGCAGCTCCCTCGTGCCGTTCGTCAACAAATTCCCACGCAATACGGAGCTGTATAAGCTGATGACGACGAAATTTGGGGAGTGCTAAAAGGAGGGATTTTTATGTCAGAGATAAGGTTTCGCAACGCAGCCCACCGTGATTTTTTTCTGGAAAGCATGATGAAATGCAGGGTAAACGACTGCTACCACAGGGCATTCTTCTATGTGATGGGGATTGCGGGGGAAACAAGGCGGAACATCAACGCCATGTTTGATTTTAAGACGGACTGCATCAAGCCAGAGGGGATGCACGGCGGATGGCAGACGAGCGGCACGGTCAAGGTCTGCCGCCTTGCCTTTAACCTCTGGAACGGTTACGCCGAGGAGGGGCGTGAGAAACTCTCCACGCCAGAGGAACTGTTTTGCTGCGAGTTCGCCCCGTATTTCATGGAGGGCATCAAGGCAAGGTATCCCGAATATTGCAGGGATTTACCCACGCCCAAGAAGCAGGCGGAGCATACACGGTAACTGAAAACAAGAAAATAGGAAACACCCTGCGGGCATATTTCTATGCCCAGAAAGCAGGGCAGAATAAAGAAAGGAATAATTTATGAATCTGAAAAACTATAAATGTATTCTCTGTATTGCCGCCGCTGTTGCCTTTTTAGGAGCAGCGGTTTTTTGCGGCTTTAAGATTTACAGCCATTACCAGCAGATAGATGAGCAGACGGAAGCCTTTGCGGAGATTGCCGAGGTCGTGGAGAACGCCGAGCCAGAGAAAGAACCGCCAAAAGATAAGGATACGCCCGTCAGCGAGGGCGAGGATATATTGGCAAAATACAAAGAACTGTATTTGAAGAATGAGGATATGGTCGGGTGGATTGCCATTGACGGAACAAGCATCAACTACCCCGTCATGCAGAGCAAGAACAATCCCAACTTCTATCTGAAGCACAGCTTTGAAAAGGAATACAGTGACTTAGGCGTGCCGTATATCCAAGAGGACTGCGACATCCCCACAAGCGACAATCTGGTTATCTACGGACACCACATCAAAGGCGGCAGGATGTTCGGGGCGTTGGAAAATTACAAATCCAAGAGTTTCTATGAGAAGCATAAAACTGTCCAGTTTGACACCCTCACGGAGCAGGGGAGCTATGAAATCATCGTCGTTTTTAAGACGGTTGCGTACAGTTCGGAGGGCTACCGCTACTATGATTTTGTCAATGCGGAGAATGAAAAAGAATTTGATGCCTTTGTCGGGAAGTGCAAGGAGCTTGCCTTGTATGATACGGGCGTGACAGCCCAATACGGCGACAGGCTCATTACCCTCTCCACCTGCGAATACTCCGCCCAGAACGGCAGGCTTGTCGTCGTGGCAAAAAAGGTAAACTGACATGACCGCAAATCTTCTGGGAAAGGAGGTCGGATTTTATGGCTGATATAAAGACCAGAGATGCGGTCAAAGGAACGATTAAGACTTTAGACAAAGCCGCCATAGCAGGCAGGCGCATGAAATCCGCTTACGCAAAGACAAAGGACAAGGCGGAGCAGGGATATTATGCGGAGGAAAATTCCCCCACGGAATATGCCGCCGACAAGGTTTCCCATGCTTCGGGGCGTATCAAGGACGAGGGCATCCATCAATTCAATAAACAGGGGCAGAAAAACGCCCAGATTACAAGGGAAAATATCGGTAAGGCAAAGGACAAAATCGCCGATTTTAAAGCAAAGTGGGAGAAGAAAGCCGCAGAGCAGAAAACAATGCGGAATAAGGCAGGACAGAACGCCGTGCGTACAATGGGACAGGACGGCTTGCAGGAAATACAAGGGACTGCAAGCCGTCCCGCTGTTTCTGCTGCTTCTGCCAAGACCGAAATGCCCCAGACGGCGGCAAACTCACTGATAAAGACCAGACAGCAGGGAAAGCGGACGATAAAGACAACTGCCAGAAATGCGGAAAAGACCGTCAAGACCACAGCCAAAGGCACGGTCAAGGCGGCGGAAAAAGGCGTGAAAACCGCAAAGGCGACATCCAAGACAGCGATTAAGACCAGGTCGCAGACCGTAAAGGCGGCGCAGAAAACGGCGAAAGCGTCTGCCAAAGCCGCCCAGAAAGCGGCGCAGACAGCGAAAGCCACCGCAAAGGCGACAGCCGAAGCAACGAAAGGCACGGTCAAGGCGACCATTGCGGCAGTTAAGGCGATTATCGCAGGGACTAAGGCGTTGATTTCTGCCCTTATCGCAGGCGGCTGGATTGCCGTCGTGATAATCCTCATCGTCGTCCTGCTTGGGTGCGCCGTTTCCCTGTTCGGGGGCGGCAGCGACAGCACATCCTATACCCCTGTCAGTGCGGAGGTCGAAGCTTACACGCCATTGATACAGAAGTATGCGAAGCAGTACGGAATCCCCGAATATGTGGAGCTTATCAAGGCGGTGATGATGCAGGAATCTGGCGGTAAAGGCAGCGACCCGATGCAGGCGGCGGAGGGGAGCTTCAACAAAAAGTACCCCCATCAGCCGAACGGCATCAAAGACCCCGAATATTCCATTGAGTGCGGCGTGCAGGAATTAAAAGCCGCCCTCACATCAGCCGAAGTGGAAAGCCCGATTGACATGGAGCGTATCAAGCTCGCCCTGCAGGGATACAACTTCGGCAACGGGTATATCTCATGGGCAAAGACCAACTACGGCGGCTATTCCTATGCAAATGCGGTGGAGTTTTCCGCAATGCAGGCACAGCGGCTCGGTTGGGAGAAATACGGTGACACGCAGTACCCCGCCCATGTGTTACGCTACTACCCATACGGGCGGGCATTCACAAGCGGAGGAAACCAAGCCATTGTAGAAGTTGCCTTAACACAGCTCGGCAACGAGGGCGGGCAGCCTTATTGGAGCTGGTATGGATTTGGCGGGCGTGTGGAATGGTGTGCCTGCTTCGCATCGTGGTGTGCCGACCAGTGCGGCTATCTGGAAAGCGGAATTGTGCCGAAATTCTCCCTCTGCTCGGACGGCGTAAACTGGTTCAAGGGCAAAGGACAATGGCAGGACAAGGACTATGAGCCGCAGGCAGGCGACCTCATTTTCTTTGATTGGGGGAGCGACGGCTCAATCGACCATGTAGGCATTGTAGAGAGATGCAAGAATGGAACGGTCTACACCGTGGAGGGTAACTCTGGGGATGCCTGCAAACAGCAGAGCTATCCAGTTGGGAGCGGCTCAATATACGGCTACGGATGCCCAAACTATTAGTTGGGCGGAGCAAAAGGAAACCAGAGGTCAATCCTCTGGCTCTTTTGCTTTACATAGCCCGTTTACAGTTGCTTCGACAACAGACAGTTCTTTGTCATCCAGTCGGTCAAGCATAGCATCCAAACGTCTTCGGATAGAACTTTTCTTTGCTTTTTCCTCAGTATGTATATGTTCGTCAACTGATACATCAAACATTGTGATAAGTTGAAGAAACAGCTCTATGCTTGGATACTGCCCCTCATTTTCAACAGCTTGAAGATGTCTGGGATTATAATCAATAATCTCCGCAAACTGTTCTCTGGTCACGCCTTGAGCTTTACGGGCTTTTTTGATTGCCAGTCCTAACGGTCTGAAATCAAAGTCAAAATCGTTGTTTCTTTTGTCCATGCGTTCACCACCTGTACTCTGAAAACTTTTACCCTTATATTTTACAGAGGTGTGGTATCCTACTAAACGATGTGAAATCCTATTTGCATAATTGTTGCTATTTATATAAGCGGTTATAATAGATGTAAATTAGCACATAAATGGATGTTCTTTCTAAAATTTCACATTCGCTCCATATTGGAGTGTTAAACTGAAAAAAGAGGTGATTTATATGGCGACATTACTTATTGTTGAAGATGACCGAAAAACAAATGAAGCGATTTGCGAGTATTTGAAATTAGCGGGACACAAATTAATTCCTGCGTATGACGGGGAATCTGCGCTGCAATGTTTTAGCAATAGCAGGATTGACTTAATTGTACTTGACATTATGCTTCCAAAAATATCGGGGCTTTCTGTTTTGCATGAAATCAGAGAAAAAAGTTCTGTCCCGATACTTATGCTAACAGCAATAGGGGACGAATATACACAAGTTTCCAGCTTTGACGGACAGGCAGATGACTATATCGTAAAACCCTTTTCCATGATTTTGTTAGGGCGGCGCATTACTGCACTTTTAAGAAGAAGCGGAAAGGGGATTTTGCCAGATACAATCGAATTTGGAAATGTAATTGTAGATTTTTTAGGTTATACAGCAAAAGATGACAATGGAAAAATCGACGTTACTCCAAAAGAGATTGACTTGCTGAAATTGTTTGTGGAGCATAAAGGACTGGTTCTGACCCGTTCCCAGATACTTGACGATTTATGGGGCGACAGCCATCCTATTATTGACAGGACAGTAGATACTTATATAAAAAACCTGCGAAAAAAACTGCATCTTGACTGCATTGTTACTGTAAAAGGAATTGGATATAAATATGAGGTGGACTAATATGGCACGAATAAAAATATTTCCTAAGACATTTTTATATACATTGAGTGTCTTGATATTTATTGTAATAACTGCACATGGCATCATGTATGTTCTTGCCCCACAAATATCTTTAGGACTTGTTGGCGAGAAAGGAATGGAACTGGACGGATTTTTAGTCAGTACGGACGTAGATGCCTCACAGTTTGTAACATTTACGATAAAACGTGCCCTGCCTGTTTCTGTTTCCTGTTGTATCGTGATTGCCATTGTCTGTGCTGCACTTTTTTCCAGAAGCATGACGCGAAATATTTGTCACTTATCAGAAACAGCGCAGCGCATGACAAAAATGGATAAGTCTGCGATATGTTCTGTTACTTCGGGAGATGAAATTGAAGATTTGGCAGGAAATATCAATAGTCTTTACAGGAGTTTGCTGAAAGCAATCCATAATCTTGAATTAGAAAAAAAGTATGTGCAGGAAAGCGAGAAATTGAAAATAGATTTTTTGCGTGCAGCTTCCCACGAATTAAAAACGCCTGTTACTGCTTTAAACGCCATTCTTGAAAATATGATACTTGGAGTAGGAAAATATCAAGACTATGACGTATATCTGCCAGAGTGCAAAGAAATAACAGAACAGCTTTCCAAGATGATACATGAAATTTTAGAAACATCCAAAATGAATATCATAAATGAAGAAAAACCGACCGAAATAAATTTGCCAGAACTGCTCACAAACCTTTGTGAGCCATATAAACTGATTGCCGTTGCAAACGAGATAAATTTTTCTGTCTGCCTGCCACAGCATTTTACAGTCAGTATACCCATTTCCTTATTTGAAAAGGCAGTTTCTAATATTCTTGCAAATGCAGTTGCATATACAGAAAGCGGGAAGCTGATTTCTGTTTCTATGGATGGCAGAAATCTTGTTGTTGAAAATGAATGTGTCCCTGTTCGGCAATCCGAAATCCCCCGGTTGTTTGAGCCATTTTACCGTCTTGATTATGCAAGAAGCAGAGAGCAAGGAGGAAATGGCTTAGGCTTGTATATTGTGGACACTATTTTTTCTGCACTTTCTATTCCATATACGTTTCAAGCGAAAGACAATCCGCAAAGAATGTGTTTTACTATATATTTATGATGAAAAACCCTCCGATGTTTCGGGGGATTTTTTTCTTCCGTTTATTTTTCACAGATATTCCATATACGTTCCATATAGGAATGTTATTTTAATATTGTGTTCAAAAAATAAAAAACGGAGGTATCAAAATGAATTTTTTAAAACGGGCAATGTTATATGTTACTCGAAAAAAAGGGAAAAGCATAGTGCTTTTTTGTATATTGCTTATTATGGCAACCTTTGTCTTGTCGGGATTGTCTATCGGGAAAGCTACAAAACAAGCACAGCAAAATCTGCGTCAAAGCCTTGGCGGTTCTTTTCATGTCTGGACGGACTACACAGATAATAACCCCTATCTGCATAAAGAGTCGGACGAGGATGAAAGTGGAGGGACTGGATATATCATGTATTCCACAGAGCAGTTATCCTCTGATATGGTGAAAAATATCCGTGATATAGCAGGAGTGAAATATTGCGATGCATTTGATGAAACATTATTGGATTTTGAACAGTTGTCTTTTTTCAAGGGGACAATTCCTTTGGAGGAAGAATTAGGGAATAGCACGACTACGGTAAGTCTATGGCGTTCCGAAGAACACAATTTGTTTACAAATGGCGTTGTCAAACTAACGGAAGGCAGGCATATTACAGAAAAAGATACGGGGAAAGCAATTATTTGTAAAGATTTGGCTGATAAAAATGGCTTAGGGATAGGCGATATGCTGAAAACGAGGTCTATGGATGGGCGCAGCATGACGCTGGAAATCGTTGGATTGTTTACAGCAATGGAAACAGAAAAAATCGGCAAGAATATAGAGGGCTATAATAAAATACAGAATCGGGTGTTTATAGATATAGCGTCGGCAATTCTTATCGAGAACACCCCTGCTGTCCAGGGATTTTCAGAAGTTTCAATTACCATAAACGACCCAGAAGAAATGGATGAAATTATCGAAAAAGTGAAAAAGACGCCTGGATTTAAAGAGGATGGATTTACGATTGATACGGAAAATGAAACTTATGAAAATACGGCTTCCTCTCTGGAAAGTATGGATAAACTGGTGATAGGTCTGCTGATTGCGGCTATCCTTGTCAGCGTTGTAATCTTATCGCTTATTCTTACTCTATGGGGAAAATCACGTGTCCGTGAAACAGGTGTGTTCCTCTCGCTTGGCATAAAAAAGACAGACATTATAGGGCAATATCTGACAGAAGTATTGCTGATTGCAATCGTTGCTTTTGGGATTTCCTTCTTTACAAGTAATATGGTTTCAAACCGTATCGCCGATGTGCTTTTACAGCAGGATATACAGAATAAAATAGAAGAACCGAACGACGTGCAGCAAGATGACATTGTGATAGAATCGTTTGAAAGTACAGCATTAGGAGGTGTAGACAATATAGAATTGAGCGGTGCAGAAAATACAGATTATTTGGAAACGGATATTGAAGTTTCTGTAAGCATAGAAAATTTATTACAGCTATATCTTGTTGGATTTGTAATTATCATTGTATCTGTTATGATATCGTCTATTGCGGTCATGCGTTTGAAGCCGCGTGAAATTTTATCCCGCATGAGTTAGGAGGAGAAAAAGATGACAACGCTAATATGTGAAAACGTAACATATCAATATGAAAAAGGCTCAAAGGTCTTAGAACATATCACAACTCAATTTGAAACAGGAAAAATGTATGCGATACTTGGTGCATCTGGTTCTGGGAAAACGACCCTGTTATCATTGATAGGCGGTCTTGATATTCCACAGGAAGGAAAAATTATGTTTAATGGCAGGGATATATCGGAGATGGGACTTGAATACCATAGGCGCAATCATGTTTCTGTCATATTCCAGAATTACAATCTTATTGATTATATGACTCCGATTGAAAACGTAAAATTGACCGCAAAACAGGACGCCCTGCCAATATTAAAGCAGCTTGGATTGACGGAGGATGAAGCAAAACGAAATGTAATGAAACTGTCGGGAGGACAGCAGCAGCGTGTGGCAATTGCCCGTACACTGGTATCGAATGCCCCTGTTATTTTAGCGGATGAACCAACGGGAAATTTAGACAAAGATACTGCCGCAGAAATTACGGGGATTTTGAAAAATTGCGCCCATCAGATGAATAAATGCGTAATTATTGTTACCCACTCCAACGACCTTGTAAAACAAGCAGATACCGTTTTTAAGTTAAAAAAAGGCAGGTTGCTTCAAATATGAAATACGAGTGGATATATTGCCCGATTTGCAAAAAAAAGACGCATAACAAATTTAGGGAAGATACTGTTTTGAAAAACTATCCGCTTTATTGTCCAAAATGTAAACGGGAAACGATAATTAACGCAAAAAATATGCAAGTATTTATCATCACAGAGCCAGACACATAGATGCAGAGCCGATGAATGTGTGGAATGAATGAAACCACAGTTTATCGGCTCTGCATTTTACTTAATTAAATGCAGATACGTCCACCAAATAAAAAAAACGGCGATTTGGTGGGCGGTATTGCTATGCCCGAAAGACTTAACAAGCACTCTCCAAACCTGTTTTAAGTTTGGAGGGATTTTTATTGCCTGCAAATAGCAATTTCCAGTTATATATATCATATCGGAGATGGGTGGACAGCCTGTTAAAAAAATCCTTGTCAGTGCAAGGGGGCTTTTTATCCAAGAAGTAGAAGTCAAATCTCTACATATAAGAACTAATATATCTATAAACCGTAAAGGCACGACAGCCCTTACGGTTTTTCTTTTGTCGTTTTTTGTCGGAATACGCCGCAGGGCTGTTTCTGGCGTGGGATGCCGTTCTCCGCCTTTCAATCTGGATTTTCAAAAAAATTCAGATTGGAGGTAACGGATTATGGCGTACAACAAAGCCAGAGAAGAAAGAAAATGGCGAATATGGAAAGAAGCCGAGGAAAAGCAGCTTAGGAGCTTGGGTGTCAGCGAGGGCGATATTGAAAAGCTCCGTGTCCATGATTGGGCGATATTCAATTCCGACAGACGGTACTATGAGAAATTGCAGGATGCGGGTACATATCTTGAGGAAGTGGCAGAGGACACAGCACAGCCCGAAGTAAAAACGGTTGAGGAATTTTTGGACAGCATTGAAAATGCAGTGCTGTATCAAGAGCTGCATCAGTTGGACAAGCTCACTCTCCAAGCGTTGCTGATGAGGATGCAGGGCTTTTCAGTCACTGAAATTTCAGTGGAATTGAGTTTAAACAAGGAAGTCATTTACAAGCGTTTGAACAGGTTTAAGAAAAAAATTAAAAAACTTTTGGGATAGTGTCCAAAATCGCACTCTCCCATCGGCTACTGGGTGAGAGGGCAAAATCTCTTGCCCAGTTTTCTTTTATATCGGAAACGGGATGGCTCTTTGACAACCGAATATCCATTCACCAAATACATTCTCTTTGTGGCTGTAATAAGCGTAAGCGTGTGCAGCGGTACGCCATGACCCGCCGAAAGACGGCAAGCGGAAAATATCGACTGAAAATATCGGGCAGCTCCCGATTTCGCCAAGACCCACAAAGAGGACAATGATACTCCCGTCCAGCCACAGTCCGAGCGGTAACCAATCCGCCGCAGGCAATGGGGGCGGCTCTGTCAGACCGACAGTTGGGGTGCAACTCCCGTGGCGTCAGTTCGCTGCTGACCGTTTGGTGATTTCCCTTGCGTAATCACGCATCAGCATTTTCGGGATGTCGGGGACAAATAGAAAATGCCTTTTATCATAAAGCCAGATGCAGGGCGGTCTATTGGAACAGGGCTTGTTTGATGCTCTCCCGACCTTAAATACTCCCTTGCATTTGGCTGTTACATAGGTAGGGTATTCCTGCCTAAATCCAGATGGAGGTTATAAAAAATATGGAAAGAACAATCAGGCGTGGCGACATCTACTACGCAGAGCTTAATCCCGTTGTCGGTTCGGAGCAGGGCGGCACACGACCCGTACTTATCATTTCCAATAATATAGGCAACAGGCACAGCCCGACAGTCATCATTGCCGCTATCACGGGCAGGACACAGACAAAGGCAAAATTGCCGACACACACCGAAGTAAAGAACTTTGAGGGACTTGACAGAGAATCTATTGTTTTGCTTGAACAAATTCGTACAATAGATAAAAAAAGATTAAAACAGTATATGGGCATGATGCCCGCTGAAGCGATGGCAAGAGTTGACAAGGCTCTTGCCATCAGCGTTTCCATTAAAGGAGGACATCGGAATGGATAAAATTGAGATTGATAAAGAGTATGTTGCTGCCATATTAATTGAGCTTCTCTTTGAAAAAGGGCTTGTAAACAAAGAAACATATATGAATGTCTACAAGCACTACAATTTGCACATTTCACAAGCGGCTTGATTTTTAGTACGATTATAAAAAACAAAGCAAGGAGGAATTCATTATGCAAAATATAGCAGCTAGGCATAATCCTTATATTTTTTTAGATAAGAACAGAGAGCGGACGGTTGTATATTATGGGCGAGTTTCAACAGAGCATGAAGCTCAACTTGCAGCTCTTGAAAATCAATTACAGTGGTACGATGACCAGACGGAACGGCACAGTAACTGGAATGTCCTTCAAAAATATATCGACGAGGGAATAACAGGGACACAAGCGAAAAAACGTCCCGCATTTTTAAGGATGCTTGAAGATGCAAGGGCAGGAAAGTTTGACCTAATTGTAACTCGTGAAGTCTGCCGTTTTGCAAGAAACACGGTTGATACTCTGGTAACAACAAGGGAGTTGAAAAATCTTGGAATTGAAGTCTATTTTGTGGAAGATAACATTTGGACAATGGATGGGGACGGAGAACTTAGACTTACGATAATGGCAACATTAGCACAAGAGGAAAGCCGTAAAGTTTCTGAACGTGTTCGGGCGGGGCAGAAAATCAGCCGTGAAAATGGTGTTTTATATGGAAATGGAAATATCATTGGTTATGACCGTGTAGGAAGCACTTATGTAATAAATGAGGAACAGGCAGAAACAGTAAGAATGATTTTTGATTTGTATTTACAAGGCGCTGGGCAGACCAAAATTGCAAAAGAACTCTGTCGTCTTGGGAGAAAGGATGGGCATGGGCAGGTGAGCTGGTCTGCATCAAAAATCGGACGCATCCTGCATAACGCCACATATAAAGGATATAATTGTTATCTGAAATCGTTCAGCAATAATTATCTGGAACAGAAGCGGATAAAGAATCTTGATGAAGAAACATATATGTATGTCAAGGGGGATTTTGAGCCGATTGTTTCAGAGGAAGTTTGGAATAAGTGCAGCGAAATACGCAAGGCACGGACAACAAAAATGATAGTAAACAAAGGTGAGAGAACATATGGAAAGAAATCTACACAAGATGTATGGCTTAGAAAGTTACGTTGCAGTTGTGGTTCAACATTCCGAAAAAACAAGTGGAGAACTAATAAGAGGGGAGATGAAGTTTTCGGGTATCAGTGCTATAATCAAGTCAATAATGGCAGCAAGGCTTTCCGAGAGAAGAATGGTCTTGATACAGAGGGCTATTGTGACATCCGTATGGTCGGTGATTGGAAATTGGAAATTATGGCTAAGAAGATTTTCGAGGGCATCTGGTCAGAGCAAGAACGTAAGAATGCAATCTTAGAGGTTTATAGGCTCTTGAATGAACATTATCAATCAGAT
Source organism: bacterium D16-36 (assembly GCA_003611745.1). Classification (GTDB taxonomy): domain Bacteria; phylum Bacillota; class Clostridia; order Lachnospirales; family Lachnospiraceae; genus Butyribacter. The sequence continues at coordinate 38,851 of RAYF01000043.1, forward strand.
ACCAAGAACAATCAAGCCGCAGCTTCGGCGTTAGAGGGAAAAATAGCAAGGCTAAAAAATAAGATTGATAATCTTATCAGCATGAGGGCTGATGGGGAAATTACAAAAGAAGAATTTAAGTCGCTGAAAGATACGACCGAAGCGGAGCTTAATAAATATATGGAAGAAAAGTCACGGCTGAGTGAGCTATCTGATAGTGAGAGTGGCATGGAATTTGATATTGAGAAAATAAGAGCCGTACTTGAAGAAGCGTTAGACTTTTCCAAACCCAAACTTGATGACAGTGTTATTGAAAAATTTGTTTCGCAAATTATTCCCGTAGATAATTGCAGGTATCGTTGGGATTTGAATTTCCTGCCGAATGAAACGCAATCACTTGTTTGCAAAGTTGAGGGCAGAAAAAACCATGCCAATGCAACTATTGAGGAGGGGAACGAAGATGAGGACGAAAGTCCTCGTACATATGTCCTAAGCATGGATTACAGCAACATAAGTGTGACAGCAAAAAACGCCTATCAAAGTTACGTTCTGCACAGGCGGCGATAAACAATGTAGGAAAGTAGATTACAAATATATGTACTTTACGGAGTATCTGATAACCAGAGCTGATGTGAATGATTTCATGGCACATCGTCCGGAGTACACAAAGGCGAACCGCTTTGAGGATTTCGTTTGTAAAATCTATCTTTAACGATTAGGGGAAAATTCATTTGAGAGTTTTCCCCTTTTTTCGTGGTTTTTTCAAAGGATTCTATCCCAAACAAAGGATAGAGTCCTTTTTATATACACAAACAAAATAATCAAAGGAGGTTCACACATGAACAACACAGCGTTAAGAGCAGGGGCGCAGAGCGCCAACAACACACACATGGTTTTTGCAAACGAGGAACATGAGAAGTTTTATTATGAGAAACTGGAACAGGCGAGGTATCAGGACTGCTACCACAGGGCGTTGATTTACATTCTCGGCATATCTGAGGACACAAGGAATCATTTCAGCCAGATTTACGATATCAAGTCCGGGTACATCAAAACAGAGTGTCTGCATCAGGGCTGGCAGACAAGCGGCAGTGTCCGGGTGGTAAGGCTTGCCTTTAACCTTTACACGGACGGAACGCCAAGCATTGATGATTATAAGCGCAAGGACGAGCAGATAGGCGAGTGCAGGGGGTATTCCGTAAGCGATATTTTCTGCTGTGGCTACGCAATGTACTTCTGGCAGGGCATCAAGCTCCGTTACCCGGAATACTGCCAGAAACAGCGGTCTGTTGAGGAAATCCTTGCAGAAATGGAGAAGAAACGTGCTGAAAATTCGACTGATGGGAACGAAGAATGATATTAAGTGGTTCGAGAAGATTCTGAAAAGACAGCCCAAAGTGGCTGTGACGGAAGTTTCGGAGCTGTACCGGAACAAGGGTACAAACAGGTATTACCGGGCTTATGTGGAAGTGCAGAAAGCCAACATCAAAGAAAAATCTGACTAATACGGAGGAATAAAACCATGTGTAAAGTTATAGCAATCGCAAACCAGAAAGGTGGAGTGGGCAAGACCACCACAACGAGCAATTTAGGAATCGGGCTGGCAAAACAGGGAAAAAGAGTTTTACTTATTGATGCGGACGCACAGGGGAGCCTGACCGCAAGCCTTGGCTTTACGGAGCCTGACAAGCTGGAAGTCACCCTTGCAAGCGTAATGGAAAAGGTCATCAACGATGAAGAAATGGAACCGGGCTACGGTATCTTAAAGCACGAAGAAGGGATTGACCTGATGCCGGGGAACATTGAGCTGTCCGGCCTGGAGGTTTCCCTTGTAAACGTGATGAGCAGGGAGATCATGATGCGCTCTTATATGGATATGGTAAAGGAGCAATACGATTATATCCTGATTGATTGTATGCCCTCACTTGGCATGATCACCATAAATGCCTTTGCCTGTGCGGACAGCATACTGATACCCGTGCAGGCCGCATATCTGCCCGTGAAAGGTCTGGAACAGCTTATCAAGACCATAGGCAAGGTAAAGCGGCAGATCAATCCCAGGCTGGAGATTGAGGGCATCCTGCTGACAATGGTAGACAACCGTACCAATTATGCGAGGGATATTACAGCGCTGCTTATTGAAACGTATGGGAGCAGGGTACGGATATTTGAGAACAGCATACCGATGTCGGTAAGGGCGGCGGAAACTTCTGCGGAAGGCGTCAGCATCTACCAGCATGACCCGAAAGGCAGGGTTGCGGGTGCATACCAGTCTTTGACGGAGGAGGTGCTTGGCAGTGGGCAGTAAGGCAGGGAGTGCGTCAAAAGTCAAACTGAACACTTTTGATGATTTATTTGGCGGCGCAGAAAATACGGCGGGGGAGCAGATCATCCATGCGAAGCTGGCCGATTTACATACATTCAGAGGACACCCTTTCCGTGTCCTTGATGATGAAAAGATGGAGGAAACCACGGAGAGCATCGGTAAATATGGTGTTCTTGTACCTGGAATTGTAAGGCCACGGGCAGGGGGTGGCTATGAGATGATAGCCGGACACCGGAGGAAACGGGGTTCTGAAAGGGCAGGGCTTGATACAATGCCAGTCATTGTCAGGGATTATACGGACGATGAAGCCACGATCATCATGGTGGATTCCAATATCCAGCGTGAGGACATTCTGCCGAGCGAGAAAGCCAGGGCTTATGCCATGAAGTATGAGGCAATGAAACATCAGGGAAGCAGGGGCGGCAGTACCCTTGACGAAGTGGGGGAAGCTGCCGGGGAGAGCGGAAAGACGGTGCAGAGGTATGTATGGCTTGCAAGGCTCTCTGACGATCTGCTTGACATGGTGGATAAGAAAAAGATAGGGATAGCGCAGGGCGTGGATATTTCTTTCCTGACAGAAGAAGCCCAGCAATGGGTGTCTGTTATCTTAGGGGAAACAGGGGCGGCAATGAACGCTTCCCAATCGGCAAAGCTGAAGGAGTATGGGAAAAGCGGAGAGCTTACGCCTGCGATGGTAAGGCTGATACTGGCGGAGGAAAAGCCGAAAGAAAGAAAAGTAACGATTAAGGGCGATAAGATCAACAGGTATTTTCCAGAGGAATACTCCAATGATGACATAGAGGGCATCATTATCCAGCTTTTGGAGGAATGGCAGAGTAAGCAGTAAAGGAGGCGGCAAAATGGGCGAGCCATTGAAGTTTGATTATTACTATGGCATTGAAGCAGAGCAGTTTTCTTTTTACCGTGTTCCCCGCCTGCTGATTAAAGACGAGCGTTTCAAGGGGCTTAGCAGCGATGCTAAGCTCCTGTATGGGCTGATGCTTGACAGGATGTCAATGTCCATGAAAAATGGGTGGCTGGACGATGAAAACAGGGCATATATCATATACACAATAGAGAATATCAGGGAAGATTTAGGATGCAGCAAAGAGAAGGCTGTAAAAGTCCTTGCGGAACTGGATGCAAGCAAAGGGATAGGGCTTATTGAAAAGATACGCCGGGGGCTTGGTAAACCGGATATTATTTATGTGAAGAATTTTATTATACAAGATGAGGGCAGGAAAGAGCCTTCTAATGCTGATGTTTCCGCAGAAGTCGGAAAAACCGACTTCAAGAGGTCGGAAAAGCCGACTTCAAGAAGTCAGGAAAACCGACTTCAAGAGGTCGGAAAAACCGATTTCAGCAGGTCGGAAAAACTGACTTCAAGAGGTCGGGAAAACCAACTTCAAGAAGTCGGGGAATCAGACCCTAATTATACTGACTATAATCAGATTGAAAAGAACTATACTGATATGAGTTATACCAATCCTATCAATCAATCCACGGGAAAAGCTGATGCGATTGATGCGATAGATGAAACAAGCGCATATATGGCTCTGATCCGTGACAATCTGGATTATGAACACCACATGAAATACGGGCAGCATGGTGATAGGGAGATGTATGAGGAAATCTATGAAACCGTCTGCGATGTGGTCTGCGTAAAGCGAAAGACAATCCGCATCAATGGGGAAGAATACCCTTATGAGCTTGTAAAATCCCGCTTTTTGAAGCTGAACAGCAGCCATGTGGAGTATGTTATGGGCTGTATGAGGGAAACTGTCACAAAGATTACCAACATCAGGGCATATCTGATTACGGCGCTTTACAATGCCCCTTCAACCATGAGCCATTATTACCAGCAGGAGGTACAGCATGATATGTATGGCGGAGGGTGGGCAGAAAAAGGAATTACTTAACAAACTTCTGGACACAATGTCCAGAGGCGGCAAAAAAACAGAGCAGTTTATTCTTTCGTCTGCTCTGTATCCGGTGTAAATTCAGCGATGTCATTCAGGGAAAAGCCCTCGCCTAAGATATTCAGTATCATGTTCAGTGTGTGGGTGGTAACGGACTGGTTATTTTTCAGCCGCTGGATCTGTGACCGGCTGACACCGTAGCGGGTATAAAGACTGTACTGGCTGATTCCGTTTTTCTTCAATGTTTGGAAAAGTTTGTCGAATTTAATCATAATATGCGATATTTCCCTCCGTTTCCTGCTTGAATATGTTTTATTATGCTCCTATAATGGAGATGGTTATAGTTACTAAAAATGGAGATGAAATATAAAGGAGTACATGGAGATGGACAAAAAAGAGCTGCGGAAAAGATATGACAAACTGGACGGAATGGGAAAAGCATTGCTATTGGAAAAGCTGGCTTTCTGTAAATTTGCAGACCACTACGATTTTGGAAATTATTTCAGGATAGGGGAATTAAAGGACAGTGAACTGCTCTGCCTTGCCAGTTTCCTTTATCATCATGAATGTTTCCTGATGCTGATGGATATTATGAACCATTATAAAGAGAGGTTTATCTTCGCTGATACTTCCCTCTTAAGGGAGTTTGAACCGGATAATACCCTTATGGAAAGGATTTCAAGGATTGACATTCTGACGGATGTATAAAAAATTAGGTATAAGGAGATGCAGGGGCTTATGGAGAAAAAATCATACATTACAGTGGAAGAACAGAAAAAATGCCGGAAGGTGGCGGATGCCTTTGCAGAGCTTGAGGATGTGGACATTGTGGTAGTTGATGCTGGCAGGTACGGTTTTGTAAAGCTGCAATATTATACACCACCAACAGGCTTTGAGAATGATTCTACTTTCACGGACAGCAGAGAAATGTTTGAAGATTTGTGGGAGGAATGGCTTCATACACAGATTATTGTGCTTGCAAGGGAAATGGGCGCAGGTGATATTGACTACGATAATTTTTTCAAACGATTGCCGGAAGAAAAGCAGAATGAGCTTATGGGCAGGAAACAGCATTTCGCAGAAATAGCGGAAATAGAAATATGATGGGCCTGACAAAGTGTGGCGGGCGGCATTTTCAGCCTTGCCGGAAGTGTGATTATCTTTTCAATCACACTTCCGGCAAGGTTTCCAGGGGTACGGGGGTGGAAGACCCCTGTCTTAAAAAAATGATAAGTTGAGAACAGCGTAAGGGCAGTTATGAGTCAGTAGATTTGTAGCTGCCCTTTTTTTATTGTTTCCGGCAAGTGAATCAGGAAACGGGAAGGAGATTGCTATGGAATCGTTACGGGATGTCAGGAGGGCAATGGAACGTGAGATAAAGAAAGGGAGCTGCCCGCTTATGTTTGACAGGCTGGAGTTCGGCGGCAAGCCTTTCCAGTTTATCATGTCAGAGGAAAAGCTGGATGAAGTGCTTGCGTATCTGTTAAGGCTAAAGTCTTTCCGGCAGTATGCGGAGAAAACCATAATCAACAACGTGTATATGGACTTGGATATGCTCTGCAGGAAGCCGCAGTTTAAACGTACCCATTCCGTCATAGACCGGGAGGGGATTTATGCGAGGGCGCAGAGGTACAAAAAGAGGTTACAGCCGGATTATGACAGGGGGCTGTGCCTGGAAACGGTGCGGTGCGTCTTTACACTTCCAGAGGGTGAGGCGGAGAAATACCGGATAACCCATGACGGGCAGGAAACCTATGCCTTTATCATGTCAAACAAATATATCCTCGGCCTGTTTACCCATTGTGAAGCGGCAAGGAAATCCGTTGTTCCGGACGGGGCGGGGTATGGACACCTTACAGGGCAGGAACAGAGGATTGTGCTGCTTGAGGCCGTGGGGGAAGTGCTGTTCCAGGCATTATTGCTTGATGATGTGGAGTATGCGGGTAATGAGCTGTCTGCCAATCTCCACACGGTCTATTGCTTAAATGAAAAATGATAACTTCTGGACATGATGTCCAGAAGTGAGAGGGAGAAATAGATGTATTTTAAAGTGAAGATTGTCTATGGCATTATCTGCAGGGGGATTCCCCCTTAGTGCATGGGTTTTCATAAAAAACGCAACAGGGAGGTGCTCCATGCAGGAGGAAGTAACACAAAAAACGATTGCCCTTGTGATCAAGACCGCAAAATTAGACGCCAACGTGCTGAAAGCCGCAATGAGGATGTACCTGAACCACCATAAGCAGAAAGCACAGAAAACGCATGGGAAAACTTCTGTGAAAAAGCTCGTTGGCGAGGGCGTGGGGGTATCGTCGATTGAGGTCACGGACGGCAATATCAAATCTTTTGAGCGTACAGCCCGGAAGTACAATGTTGATTTTGCCATTAAGAAAGACAAGACAACCGAACCGCCTAAGTATGTGGTGCTTTTCAAGGGCAGGGATGCCGATGCAATCGCACAGGCATTCAAGGAATTTGTTTATGGTAATGAGAAAAAGAAAGGCAGGGTTTCCCTGAGAGAGAAACTGAAGCATTTCAAGGACGCAGTGTCGCAGGACAAGAACCGGGAACGGAGCCGGGAGAAGAACAAGGACAGGGGGCAGAGCCTATGAGCAATATAATAAACGGCATTGCCAAAGACCTGAAAGCCATTCCGAAGAACCTTAAGGCAAAGACCGGGAACATTGACAAAAAGAAACTTTTCCTGATGAATCTGCCCTATATGCTTGCTGGATATTTCTGTGACAAAGTGGCGTGCCTGTGGAGGGTATCGCCGGGGCAGGACGCTTCCGCAAAGATGATGGAAGTCATGGCGGGGCTGGAAGGTTTATTTTCCAATCCACTGCCGAGTTTCTATCCGAGTGACCTTCTGATCGGGGTGTGCTGCGGCATCGCTTTACGGCTTGCGGTATATTTCAAAGCAAAGAACGCCAAGAAGTTCCGGCATGGCATGGAGTACGGTTCTGCCAGGTGGGGCAACGCAAAGGACATAGAGCCTTACATGGATTCCGTATTCGAGAACAATATCCTGCTGACGCAGACGGAGCGGCTGATGATGTCAGGCAGGCCGAAACAGCCAAAGTACGCAAGGAATAAAAATATCCTTGTTATTGGCGGCTCCGGTTCCGGCAAGACGAGGTTTTTTGTAAAACCGAACCTTATGCAGATGCACTCATCGTATGTTGTCACTGACCCGAACAGATAAGTATAATAAGGTTATAGGGAAGCGCGCACCCTCAAAGAAAGGAGGTTACACACCATGAAAAAGCAGACAGAGAAAGACAAACTCACCGCCCTATACGAAAGGCTCTCCCATGACGATGAGCGAGCCGGGGAATCCGTAAGCATTGAGAACCAGAAGCGGATTTTGGAGGACTACGCAAGGAAAAACGGCTTTATCAATATCCGGCACTTTACAGATGACGGAATCCGTGGAACTACGTTCAAGCGTCCGGGGCTGGACGCTATGTTGGACGAAATCCGGGCGGGGAACGTGGCAACGGTTATCATCAAAGACCAAAGCCGAATCGGGCGTGACGTGGTTGAAGTGGGGCTTTTAAAGCGCACCTTTGATGAATACCATGTGCGTTTTATCGCCGCAAATGACAACCTTGACACTGCCAACGGCTTTGATATTATGTCTATCTTCCGTGACGTGATAAACGAGTGGTATGTTGCCGACACCAGCCGCAAAATCAAAGCTGTTTTCAAGTCCAGAATGGAAAAAGGCTTGCGCTGTTCTGGCAGTGTCTGCTATGGCTACCGCGCTTCCAAAGAAGAAAAAGGAGAATGGATAATTGACGAGGAAGCCGCCGCCGTTGTGCGCCGCATCTTCCAGAGTGTCCTTGCCGGGGAAACCATAGCCAGCATAGCAAAGGCACTCCGCACCGAGAAAATCCCTATCCCGTCCGAGCATTGGAAACGGACAGGCGAGCCAGTCCGGGCAGCAAAATACACAGACCCCTACGCATGGTCAGCGACCACTATCGGCTACATACTGAAACGCCCGGAATACACAGGACGCAAAGTATTAGGGAAAACCGTATGCGAGAACTACAAGACCAAGAGCAGCCGCAAGACCGCGCCGGAAGAACAGTATATCTTCGAGGGCGCAATCCCCGCCATTGTGGACGTGGAAACGTGGCAGACCGTACAGAAGATACGGGAAACCGTGCGCCGCGCACCTAAGCGGCAGAACGCCCCGAACCGCTTGACCGGGCTTCTCTACTGCGCCGACTGCGGCTCAAAACTCACACACCGCTATACCCTTGTGCAAGGGAAATGGATTGAGGACGCTTTCATCTGCTCCGGCTACCGCCATTTAATCCATGACTGCACCATGCACCATATCCCCACGGCAAAGATTGAAGCCGCTATCCTTGCCGTTATCCAGCGGGTAAGCTGGTATGTGCGGCACAATGAAAAAGAGTTTACCGAGCGTGTCCGGGAAGCGTCCGACCAGAACCAAGAAAAGACCGTCAAGGAATGTAAGCAGAAAATCAATAAGGCACAGAAACGGCACAAAGAGCTTGACGGGCTTGTGAAAAAGCTGTACGAGGGCAACGCCACGGGCAAGATACCCGACAAGCATTTTACCCGTCTGCTGAATGAGTATGACGAGGAACAGACCGGGCTGGAAGCGTCCATAGCGGAATGGCAACGGCAGATAGAGAGCTGGAACGCCGACAAGCTGAAAACAGACCAGTTTATCCAGCTTGTGAAACGCTATACCGACTTCTCCGAACTCACAACGCCCATGCTCAACGAGTTTATCGAGAAAGTGATTGTGCATGAGGGCGAGGGGCGGGGGAATGACCGCCGCCAGCGGATAGACATTTATTTAAACTTTATCGGCGCATTTGAAGTACCCGCCCATATCGTCACCCCGGCAGAGGTGGAGGAACAACGTCGCCAGCAGGAGGAACAGGCGGCAAAGGAAGCCCGTTCAAAGGAGCTGGAAAAGGCGCGGTATGAGAAGCGCAAGGCAGAGAAACGGGAATTTACCGCAAGGAAAAAAGCGGGGCTTCTCACGCTGGAGGAACAGGAAGCGGAGGAAAAGCGGCTTGCACATAACCGGGAGTGGCAAAAGGAATGGAGGGAGAAACGCAAAGCCACAGAACCGCCCAAGCCGCCTAAGAAAAAATCCATAAAGGAACTTATGGAACTGGAAAAGACCGGGGCAGAGCTTACGCCGGAGGAAACGGAACGGCTTGCAGAACACCGCCGGAAAAAAGCCGCACAGCATAAGGCGTGGCGCGAAAGGCAGAAAGCCGGACAGCCAAAGGCAAGGACGCTCAAAGAGCTTGCCGCCGCCCAAAAAGAGGGGGAAGCCTTAACGCCGGAGGAATCGGAACGTCTGGAAGTCCACAAGAGCCGGAAAAAGATAGCAAGGGAAAAGCTGGTACGGCAAGCCGAAACCGACCCGGCAGCGGCGGCAGAGCTTGCGAAAAAGCGGGCGTATGCTTCCGAAGCCACCAAGAAATCCCGGCAGAAAATGTATGAGGAAGCCGCTACTGGAAACCCCGAAGCGGTGGAACGCTATGAGAATTATCTTGCCGCAAGGAGGGAAGCATACCACAAGAAAAAGCAGGAAGCAGAGAAAACCGCATAGCTGCCCCCTCTGAACTTCAAGAGCCGGAAAAGCAAGGGCGCATTGTGGAAATGTGCATAACAGGCTATGGAATCATGGATAACTCTGTTCACAGCACATGGAAAAGCAAAGAGCAGCTTTCCCACGTCCTGCAAACAGAGTTACCCACAATTCCATAAGACAGCCAGTTATACACATTACGGCACAATGCCGACTACTACGGAATCCATCTCATACCTATTTTCCCATATATCATTTATAATTATGAGTTGCACTTATAGGTTGCGAAAAAGAACGAGAAAGTTGATAGTCTTAATTATTTATATTTGTTATAATCTACAAGAAAGCAAGGAGGTGTTTCTATGAAACTGTCTGAAAAAATCCAGTTACTTAGAAAAGAAAATAGTTACTCACAGGAAGAACTAGCGGCTATCTGTAATGTGAGCCGACAATCTATTTCTAAATGGGAAGCTGATATTGCGCTTCCAGAAACAGAAAAATTGATTATATTGAGCAATTTGTTTCAAGTAACAGTTGATGTCTTGCTAAAAGATGAACTTTCAATCAATGGAACAAGAGAAGTCTATACTTGTGGGAATAATGCTATCAGAAAAGAGAGAGCAAAATTATATGAGGGTGCGTTGATTAAAGAAAGCATAAATGATGAAACCCTTTTGGATTATATTCGGGTTCATAAAGTTGAATTATGGAATACTGGTGGAGTACCCAAATATTGGACTGTTATTTTTTTTACATCCAGCGTTCCAAATTTCCCGGAATTAGCTTCCAGAGCTTTAATAGCAGACCATGAAAAAGGTGTAAATTGGTTTGTTGACTTCAAATGCAATAATACAAAATATATCGTTTTCAAAAACAAAATATTGAAATATACCATTGGAAATGAAGAAGAAAAAGCTATTGTTTGTAATGAATGTAGAATACAAGGAATTTCAGATAATGAAATGAATTGGAGTGAATAAAACAGTTTAATATGAGGAAAAAAATATGTCATGCTTTTATGGAGAAGTAATCAATCTAAGCCTTAGAGATATTTCTATGCTCAAAAAGTTTAAAATAGTCTGTATAAAAAAGCGTTTCTTAGGGTTAGTTAAAATTTATACTGTAGAACTTCCAAGTGAAAAAATTGAGGAAATAGCAAAGAATTTTCAATCTAATATGAGTACAAATCTAAAAAAAGAATGGTATATTACTTTTCACAATAGGGAAAGAGTTATTGTCATTTTCCGTACAAGAATATTTTATTTATCTGGAAAAGGTATTACACCTATTCATGGAAAAATACTTGATATATCCCATGCAGAAGATAAAGAAAATTGGAATGAACTGATTAGCTATGCAAAAAAATTAGGTATTCCAAATAGTCAATGTGATTTTTTACCAGAAGATTTTTCTAAGAGAACATATTAGGTATTGTAAACAATCCGTTTGATATATCAAAAGTAATCCTAAGACAATAAATTTGTGAGATTTTATAAATAAGCGTAGAGGGGGAATACTTCAATGAGAGTTTTACAATGGATACGTTGTCCTGTTTGTGGAAATAAAACACGATTGCAGATACAAGCAGATACAGAATTAAAAAATTTTCCTCTTTATTGCCCTAAGTGCAAGCAAGCAAGTTTAATTGACGCAAAGAACTTTCAGATAACAGTTATTAGAGGGTTAAATGTTAAGGGGAAGGATTTATTAACAGAGTCCCCTGTTTAAATTATTCAATCAGGACAATATATCATTAAAGAGCCAGACGCGCAGACGCAGAGCCGACAAACTTGTGAGAAATCACAGCTTGTCGGCTATTTATTTGAAAATAAAATACTAAAAGTATGCTGGAAGATATTCATGGGGAAGCAATCTAAAACGCTGTCCTTTGAATTATAAAAACGCAACCGTAAACCAAGCACCGCCCCATGTGGGAGAAAGGAGGATTTTTCTATGGCTTGCACAGAAGCATACAAAGAACATATCGTGTATTCTTTCAACGCCTTTTGCAAAGTTGTCATACGCTATGCCGCTATCAACGCATGGCGTGACAGAAACAGGCGGCGGCAAAAAGAAATATCCTTTGAATACCTCACAGAAGAAAAATTCTATCCTCTAAGCACATCAGACGAATTTCTCAAATCACCCTACGAACAATACCCCGTTACGATATGCGGTCAGACAATCATACTCACCAATGGGGAGCTTGCCGCCGCCCTGTTATCTCTGCCGGAGAAAAAGAGGGAAATCATTTACCTTTACTTTTTCGGGAATTACACACAGCAGGAAATCGCGGATTTATACGGGCAATGCAAGAGTACGGCATGGCATTATATCCACAGCGCATTACAGATGTTGCAGGAGGAAATGGAGGTGCTTTTGCATGGGGAATCCTAAACTTATACCGTATGAAACCATTGTCCGGGCAACCAGCGGAGAGCCGGAAGCCGTGGACGAGGTTTTGCGGCATTACAGCAAGAGAATCCGCTTTGCCGCCCTTGAAAACGGACACGTCAACATAGACACCGAGGACAGCATAAAACAGCGGCTTATCACCGCCCTGTTCCAGTTCCGCTTTGACTGAAAAGGGCTGCATAACGGGAGGTGGTATTTGTCGGGAAAATAGTCATGCTTACATTCAGCGACACCGAAGAAAAAGCGGTTGAGAAAGCCATAGCCGCCCTTGCCGATATGATACCGCTGGAAGCCATACAGCCGCCCCACTCCCCGGCGCTTACTTTTCCGGGATTGGAAATCAGACTACACCAACGCCGGGTACTGAAAAACGGGATTGACGTTTCCCTCACCCGTCTGGAATACGGCGCACTCTGCTGTCTTGCCGCCAGTCCGGGGCGGGTGTTCACAAAGGCGCAAATATTTGAAGCCGTGTGGAGCATGGAAAGCGAAAGCTGCCAGTCAAACGTGACAAATGTGATATGCAATCTACGGAAAAAGATAGAATCGGACAGCCGCCGCCCCACCTACATAAAGACCGTTTTAGGCATAGGCTACAAGTTTACTTCCGGGGAATAACAACAGGATAACCGCCGCTATTGGCGAAGATACGAAACAGGAAATCAAGGAAAAAGGTTTCCTGTTTTTTTACGTCCATTTTGCTTATTTTCGGCTTTACTGTATGGGAAAATACCGCCGCAAAATTGGCAGAATCCACACCACGCAAGCCGGGGGAAAACGGCGAAAGCCAGCACAGCGGAATCCGTCAGTTACTAAGAGCAAGATTCTACCACAGTACCAAATTTCACCTACCGGCTCATTTTGTCCTATGGGAATCTTGTTGGGGTTGCCACCCCAAGCCCGCCTTTTTGCGGCTTGCGCCGCTTATAATTACCGCCGCTTTTGCAGCGAGTGAAAGGAGATTCACAGCCATGAAAAGATACAACACGCCACACCGAAGCCGGGTAATCAAAACACGCTTGACCGAGGAAGAATACGCCGAGTTTTCCGAGCGTGTCACCCTCTGCAAAATGAGCCAAGCCGAATTTATCCGGCAAGCACTTATCAAGTCAAGCATACGCCCGGTCATTACCGTTTCCCCGGTCAATGATGAATTACTCTCTGCCGTTGGGAAACTCACAGCCGAGTACGGGAAAATCGGCGGCAACTTGAACCAGATTGCCCGCTGTCTGAACGAGTACGGCGCACCCTATAACGCCCTCTCCCAAGAAGTGCGAACCGCCACAGCGGAGCTTGCCGCCTTGAAGTTTGAAGTCTTGCAGAAAGTAGGTGAAGCCGTTGGCAACATTCAAACATATCAGCTCTAAAAATGCCGACTATGGAGCTGCCGAGCAATACCTAACCTTTGAGCATGACGAGTTTACCATGAAGCCTACACTGGACGAAACCGGGCGGCTTATCCCCCGTGACGATTACCGCATTTCCTCTCTGAATTGCGGTGATGAAGATTTTGCAATCGCCTGTATGCGTTCCAATCTGAAATACGGCAAGAACCAGAAACGGGAGGACGTAAAGAGCCACCACTATATTATCAGTTTTGACCCCCGTGACGCACCAGACAACGGCTTGACCGTAGACCGGGCGCAAGCGTTGGGCGAGGAATTTTGCAAGACACATTTCCCCGGACACCAAGCCCTTGTATGCACCCACCCGGACGGGCATAACCACAGCGGAAATATCCATGTACATATCGTAATCAATTCTTTGCGGATTGCCGAAGTGCCGCTATTGCCCTACATGGAAAGACCAGCCGACACAAGGGAGGGCTGCAAGCACCGCTGTACGGACGCAGCTATGGAGTATTTCAAAGCGGAAGTCATGGAGATGTGCCACAGGGAAAACCTCTATCAGATTGATTTACTTCACGGAAGCAAGAACCGCATTACCGAGCGTGAGTATTGGGCGAAGCGGAAAGGACAAGCCGCACTGGATAAAGAGAACGCTTCCCAAGACGCCACAGGGGCGCCGCCCAAACAGACCAAGTTTGAAACCGACAAGGAGAAGCTACGGCGCACAATAGGAGCCGCCCTGTCCTCTGCCGTTTCCTTTGAGGATTTTTCCGAGAAGCTGCTACAACAGGGCGTGACCGTCAAGGAGAGCCGGGGGAGATTGTCCTATCTCACGCCGGACAGGACGAAGCCCATTACTGCCCGGAAACTGGGTGATGATTTTGACCGAGTCGCCATACTGGAAGCACTCACCATAAACGCACAGAACGCCGCCAGAGCCGCCGAAACGCCCGCACCCAGACAGGAATACCCCCGCAGCATAAAAGACCGCTTACAGCGCAACAAAGCCGCCATAAACGCCCCGAAAAATGACGGAGTACAGCGCATGGTAGACCGGGAAGCCAAGCGAGCCGAGGGCAAAGGCATAGGATATGACCGCTGGGCGGCTGTTCACAATCTAAAGCAAATGGCGGCTACTATGAGCATTTATGAGGAATCCGGCTTTTCTTCCCCGGAAGAACTGGAAGCCGCCCTTGCCGCCGCCAGTGCGGAACTGAACAGCGTCCATGCCAAACTGAAAGCCGTAGAAAGCACTTTGCGGGAGAAAAAGGACTTGCAGAAACAGCTATTGGCGTATATCAAGACCAAGCCCGCCCGTGACGGACTGAAAGCACAGAAAACAGAGAAAGCCCGCAAAAACTACCGGGAGCAGAACGAAAGCGATTTTATCATAGCCGAAGCTGCCACCCGGTTTTTTAAGGCACAGGGAATACAAAAGCTGCCAGCGTTCAAAGCATTACAGACCGAGATTGAGCAGCTTACCAAAGAGAAAAACGCCCTTTACAACGAGTACCGGGAAAAGAGGGAACGCACAAAGGAATTGCAGACCGTAAAGGGCAACATTGAGCAGATTTTAAGGCGAGAGCCGGAACGGGGAAAGGGGCGGGAAAATGAACGGTAAATGCCCCTACATGGACTACTCACAGTACAGAGCCGCCCGCCGCCTTGTGCATGAGTGCTGTAACTATGATAACGGTAACTGCATTGTGCTGGATAACGGCGAGCCTTGTGTATGTGTGCAAAGTATCAGCTATTCGCTTCTCTGCCGCTGGTTCACTGCCGCCGTGCTTCCCCTTGACTGGAAACTGGAAGCCTCCCTACTCCACCGGGCAGAACTGAAACGCTGTACCGAGTGCGGCGGTCAGTTTCTCCCAAAATCCAACCGGGGGAAATACTGCCCCGATTGTGCCGGACGCATGAAAAGAGCCAGAGCCGCACAGCGCAAGCGGAAACAGAGGGGGAAATGTCACGCTTTAGAAAATACAGAACCCCCGTAAATCAAGGCTTCCCGGCTACTGCTCAATGGGTATGCGGTACATTTATCCTTTACCCCCGGAAAAGCCGTTTTAAATGCGTAACAGAAGCCACAGACAGGAGGTGAAAACCATAGCTGAATACATCACAGCCGAAACAATCATACCGCCGTATCTGCCCTATCCCCGTTTCCTGCTGAAAATGGACTTGTCACAGACCGCAAAGCTGCTCTATGCGCTGCTGTTAGACCGTTCCACCCTCTCACAGAAGAACGGCTGGCAGGACAGCGAGGGCAGGATTTATATTGTCTACCCGGTTACGGAGATAGCGGAAATACTGGACAAAGGCAGGACAACAATTCAGGACACGCTGAATGAGCTTGCCGCCGCCGGACTTATGGAACGGAAAAGGACACGTTTTGCCGCCGCCAACCACATCTATGTGAAAGTGCCGCCAGTAGTACAGGTTTCCGTACCTATGACAGCCGGAAAACCGGACACCATAAGCCCGGAAAATCGGACTTATGACAGCCGGGAAACCGGACTTATGATGTCCGAAAAACCGTACCCTAACAACTATAATATAAACAAACTAAAAGAGAGCCAAACAAAGGGAGCGAGTGGGGAGCCGCCCGCGCCCTATGGCAAGTACCAGAATGTTTTCCTCTCTGAATCCGAATATGCGGAGCTGAAGCAGGAATACCCGGACAGCCTTGAACGTCTTATCGAGGAAATGAGCCGGTATATTGCTTACAGTGGAAACGATTATATAAACCATGCCGCCGCGCTTTACAGTTGGGCGGACAGGGAGAAAAAGGAGAACCCGAAAAAGGGAATCCCCGATTACACCTACAAAGAGGGCGAGAGCCTTTGACCGCATAGACACAACGCCCCGTAAACAGGGCGTGAATAAAACCATGAACAAGGAGGACGATTTTATGTGTGATTATGATAACGCCATTTTCCGGCTTGCCACAGAAGCAGAGCCACAGCCGGAGGACTACACGGGCGGGGACGGGCTTTTGTACTGCGGGAGCTGCCGCCAGCCCAAAGAAGCCTACTTCACCGAGGGGAAAAACCTTTTCGGACGTGACCGCCACCCCAAAGAATGTGACTGCCAGCGCAAACACCGGGAAAAGCAGGAAGCCGCCGACAAGGAGCGAAAACACCGTGACACCGTGGAGGAATTGAAACGCCGGGGATTTTCCAACGCCGCCATGCGCCAGTGGACTTTTGACAATGACAACGGCAAATGCCCCCAAATGGATAAGGCGCACTTCTATGCGGCGCATTGGGAGGAAATGAAAGCGGAGAATATCGGCTATCTGCTATGGGGCAAGGTAGGCACGGGCAAGAGCTATTTCGCCGGGTGTATTGCCAATGCCCTTATGGAGCGTGAGATTTCCGTGTGCATGACAAACTTTGCCCTTATCCTCAATGACCTTGCCGCCAGCTACAAGGACAGGAACGAATACATAGCCCGCCTTTGCAGCTTCCCCTTGCTAATCCTTGACGATTTCGGCATGGAGCGCGGCACGGAATACGGCTTAGAGCAGATTTACAACGTGGTTGACAGCCGATACCGAAGCCAAAAACCGCTGATTGTCACTACAAATTTGACGCTGGAGGAACTGCAACACCCGGAGGACACCGCCCATGCCCGGATTTATGACCGTCTGCTTGAAATGTGCTGCCCGGTATTCTTTACCGGGGAAAATATCAGAAAATCCACGGCACAGGGGAAAATGGAACGGTTAAAAGGACTGATGAACGGAAAGGAGAGCCTATGAACAATGACACCAGCAAGACCAGCCGCGCCGCCGCCCCTCTGGACGTGAAGCCCGACCTTGTGAAGCGGATAGGGAATACCACCTTTGACATTCATATCCATTTCAGCGAAACCAGCCGGGAAACCTTTACGGACAAGGTAGTGCGGCTTATCGAGAATGACAAGGACAGTGTAACCAACTGAAAAGAAGATACACTTTTTCTTATTCCCTACTTGACATTACCAAAAGGCACTGTCCTGATTGAATGCGGAAAGATGCTCAAACGGGGAAAATATAAGATAAAAGTCCTCAATACCATAAACTTCGCAAAGTCCATGCACTACAATCCTTTCGCCTATCTTCGGAGCGAAAAGGACATTCTGAAACTTGTAAACACGATCATTGTCAACACCAAAGGGGAGGGGCAGCAATCAGGGGAAGACTTCTGGGTGAAAGCCGAGAAGCTGTATTATACGGCGCTTATCGCCTACATCTGGTATGAGGCCCCGGAGGAAGAACAGAATTTCGCAATGCTGATTGATATGATTGACGCAAGCGAGGCAAGGGAAGATGACGAGAATTTCAAGAACGCCGTTGACCTTCTGTTTGACGAACTGGAGGAAAAAGACCCAGATCATTTCGCTGTCCGCCAGTATAAGAAATATAAACTTGCGGCGGGCAAGACAGCTAAATCTATCCTGATTAGCTGCGGCGCAAGATTAGCGCCATTTGACATCAAGGAGCTGCGTGACCTTATGGAGTATGACGATCTGGAACTTGACACGCTTGGGGAACAGAAAACAGCATTGTTCGTCATTATTTCAGATACGGACGCCACCTTTAATTTCGTGGTGTCAATCATGTATTCACAGCTCTTTAATTTACTTTGTGACAAGGCAGATGATGTCTATAATGGCAGGCTCCCGGTTCATGTGAGGATGCTGTTGGACGAGTTTGCGAATATCGGTCAGATTCCGCAGTTTGAGAAGCTGATCGCCACAATCCGGAGCCGTGAA
Organism: bacterium D16-36; assembly: GCA_003611745.1. Lineage (GTDB taxonomy): Bacteria > Bacillota > Clostridia > Lachnospirales > Lachnospiraceae > Butyribacter. Next base: position 57,187 of record RAYF01000043.1, read on the forward strand.
ATATCGGCTTCCATTATTTTGCAGTCCAAATCTCAGCTAAAGGCAATTTATAAGGACAACGCTGACACGATTGAGGGGAATTGTGACACCACTTTGTTCCTCGGAGGGAAGGAAAAGACCACTCTGAAAGAGCTGGAAGATGTTTTAGGAAAGGAAACCATCGTGCGCCCGTTAGGGTGTATGCCATAAACCGCCTTTAGCAAGCGGTAGACAAAGATATCAAAGAAAGGAAGGTGAAAATTCACTGTCTATCATTCCACGACTTATCCGTGAGGGGAAACCCTCTGGGGAGTGTAGCATGTCGTTGTTATAGTATTCTTCACTATAACTGGCATGGAATGGCGCAATCTTCTAACCGTCATTTTATGCGGGGATGAAAATCCGTGTATGAGGATGAAAGCTAAACTACTTGATTGGTAGCCGGAGCCTGGGAGTATCTGGCCTACGTGCGAAAGAAGATGGAACGCATGGTGCTTTGGCGGCTG